>NZ_CP146077.1:3317083-3639166 GCF_037023725.1 Pseudomonas bubulae | reverse complement strand
GGCCGAGCGTAGGGTCAGCGCCTCGGCTGCGTAGACCTGAGCCGATATCTGCCCGACCACTTGCAGGATTTGCGCATCGCCACTGGCGGTCTCGGCATTGCCGTGGCTGAACACCCGCTTGCGTTCACGCACTTCTTGCGCAATATCGCGCTCCACCGCACGACCAATACCCGCGAGTACGGCCAGCAGCACCAGTTGGTAAAAAGCGGTCTGGTATTTGAAACGTGTTTCGAAGGGGATTACGTGTTCGGCGCTCAGCGGCACGTCGACATACACCGAGGTGCCGCTGCCCGTGGTGCGCTGGCCAAAGCCGTCCCAGTCATCGCTCTGGGTGACGCCGGGGTGATGGGCATGCACCAGGGCAATCACATCGGCGCCGTTGTCCGAACGCTGGGCATAGACATCTATCCAGTCGGCAAAGAGGCTGCCGGTACTGTAGTACTTGGCGCCGTTGAGGAGGTACTTGTCGCCGTGGGGGGTGATCCTGGTGAGGATTTCCCCCAGTTTTACCGCGCCCACTTCAGTCCAGCCATTGCCCACCAGCTCGCCCGCCACAAAACGTGCGAACCATGCCCCGCGTTCCGGGCTTGGCGAAGCGTTGAGACGGTCTTCGACAAAGGCAAAATGGCCGCGCAGGGCTTGCGGGATATTGGAGTCGGCCTCGGCCAGCTCGATCAGTAACTGGAACAATTGGCCGATGGACGCTCCGGAGCCGCCGTATTCAATCGGCACCCGCACTGCGCCAAAACCTGCCTGCTTGAGCCAGCGGATAGGTTCATGGGGCAACTCGCGGGCCTGTTCGCGTTCAAGCGTGCCGGCGGCGATTTTGCGAAACAGCGGGCGAAAACGATTGGCCAGGGTCTCGTAGTCGGTGCCCACGGACAGAGGTGATGCGGTCATGGCAGTTCTCCTGAAATGGAAGGTTCCTGTCGTGGGGGGTTGCAGGGTTTGTGCCGCAGGCGACGAGCCCGCAAAACCGGGAGTCAGGCCTTGGCAACTGACTGCTGAGCAACAGTTAACAATCAGGTTGTACGCAAATCGCACTGCAATGAGCACCAAGAATCCTTGCGCGGGCAAGCAGGCTCGTACTCGCAAGGCTGGGGCATGTCCGGCACGGCCTGTGCAATAGCGCTTTCAAAAGCCTTGCTGTGGAGTAATTAGATGTCCCGTGAAATCCGTCTCAATGCCTTCGATATGAACTGTGTCGGTCATCAATCCCCGGGCTTGTGGGCCCACCCCCGTGATCGCTCGTGGCAGTACAAGGACCTTGAATACTGGACAGACCTGGCCAGGATCCTTGAGCGTGGCAAGTTCGACGGACTGTTTATCGCCGATGTGCTGGGAATCTATGACGTGTATCGCGGCAATGGCGATGCGGCGATCCGCCAGGGCGTGCAGGTGCCGGTCAATGACCCGCTGCAACTGATCCCGCCGATGGCGCTGGTGACCGAGCACCTGGGGTTTGGCCTGACCGCCTCATTGTCGTTTGAGCATCCGTACCCGTTCGCCCGTCGGCTGTCGACCCTTGACCATCTGACCAAAGGCCGTGCAGGGTGGAATATTGTCACTTCGTATCTGGAAAGCGGCGCCAGGAACATCGGGCAGCAAGCGCTGACCGAGCACGATGCGCGCTATGACTATGCTCAGGAATATCTGGAAGTTTGCTACAAGCTCTGGGAAGGCAGCTGGGAAGAGGGCGCCATCCTGCGCGACCGCGAGCGACGGGTGTTCAGCGACCCGAGCAAAATTCATGAAATCCACCACTACGGCAAACATTTCCAGGTGCCGGGCATTCACCTCTGTGAACCCTCGCCGCAGCGCACTCCGGTGCTCTATCAGGCAGGGGCGTCCGGCCGGGGCAAGCAGTTTGCCGCCGAGCAGGCCGAGTGCGTGTTTGTCGCGGCGCCGTCCAAGTTGCTGTTGAAAAAAACCGTCGCCGATATCCGCCGCCGTGCGGCCGAAGCCGGACGAGACCCTGCCAAAATCCTGATTTTCAATCTGCAGACAGTGATCCTCGGCGAGACCGATGCCCTGGCCAAGGCCAAGTTCGAAGAATACAAAAGCTACGTCAGCTACGAAGGCGCAATGGCCCTGATCAGCGGCTGGACCGGCATTGATTTCAGTCAGTTCAAGCCTGACGAGCCGCTCAAACATGTGCACACCAATGCCATTCAGTCGGCGGTCGAGACCTTTTCCACGGCGGACCCCAACACTGTCTGGACCCCCAATGCCCTGGCCGACTGGGTGGGCATCGGCGGCTTTGGCCCGCTGTTTGTCGGCAGCCCGGAAACCGTGGCTGACCTGCTCGAAGAATGGGTGGCCGAGACCGATGTGGACGGTTTCAACCTGGCTTACGCCATCACCCACGAGACCTTTATCGATGCCGTCGAGCTGTTGGTGCCGGAACTGCAAAAGCGCGGCGTGTACAAGAAGGACTACGCGCCGGGCACCCTGCGCGAGAAGCTGTTTGGCGAAGGTCCGCGTCTGGCACACGGGCATCCGGGGGGGCGGGCTACCGCAACCTGGGCGAACTCAATCGCAGCCGCGCAACAGAGCCTGCTTGAAACCAGGGGCTGGACACAGGCAGGGTCAGTGACTGACTCTGCGTTCAGCGCTCAATAAATCCAGGAACGAGTGAATGACCTCAAGTGATGTGCCAAGCGGACAGGCAACCCCTGCCATCCGCACGGCCGATATTCTGATTGTTGGCGGTGGCCTGAGCGGTACCTTGCTGGCCATGCAACTGCTGCGCTTGCCGGGTGCCCGGCATATCGTGGTGCTGGAACCCCGGGCCGAACTGGGCCGGGGCGAGGCCTACAGCGCCACCGAGCTGGGCCATACCCTTAACGGCAATGCCGCGCGCATGAGCGTCGAACCGGATGATGCCGACGACCTGACCCGCTGGCTGCAGGCTCATATCGCCGGGGGTGGCTGGCCCGAGTCCGGGGTGCAGCAGGTGCCGGTTGCCGAGCTGTTCCCGCCGCGAGGGCTGTTTGGTGTGTATGCCCGCCAGCGTCTGGCCGAAGCACAGGCCATCGGCGCAGCGCAGGGCTCAAGCCTGAGCCATGTGCGTGATGAAGTGATCGATCTGCAAACCCCGGAGCAGGGTGTTATCGCCACACTCAAGGACGGTAGCCAGTGGCAGGCCGGTGTTGCGGTCCTGGCCACCGGCATGTTCCCGGCGGCCCGCACGGCGCAGCGCCAGTCCAGTGGCCTCAACGCGGCAGCGCTGGACCCTTGGGATGTCCAGGCTTTGCGTGCGCTGCCGGTGGATGCCCGGGTACTGATTATCGGCTCGGGGCTGACCATGGTGGATGCCCTTGAGTCCCTGAACCAGGCGGGACACCGAGGGCCGATCGAGGTTTTTTCCCGGCATGGCCTGTTGCCCCATGTGCGACGCCAGCCGCCGGTATGGGAAGATTTTCTCAGCCTGGCCCCGGACCTTCGCAGTCCTTTGCAGCTGCTGCGTGAACTGCGCCGCCAATGTACCCTGGCCCAGTCCCTCGGGATCGACTGGCAGGCACCGCTGGACACCGTGCGCGTGCATATCGCCAGGCTCTGGAGTCAGGCCGATGATACCCAGCGCCGTCAGTTTGTACGCCATGTGCGGCCCTGGTGGGAGAGCCATCATCACCGTTCGCCGCCTCAGGGTGATGCCTTGTTGCAGCGTCTGCTCGAGGAAGGGCGGCTGACCATCCATGCGGCGTCGCTGCAAGGGGTTGATAGCTCAGGGCCACGGATCCGGCTGCGTTATCGCGGGCAATCCGAAGCGGTATGGATTGAGGGTGATGGCCTGATCAACTCCACCGGCATCGAGTACGACTGGCGCCGGGTGGATAAACCCTTGCCACGCCAGCTGTTGCAGCGCGGGTTGATACGGCCCGGCAATCTGGGGCTGGGCATTGCCGCCGATGCGGGCGGCGCGGTTTTGAATGCGCAGGCCGAGCCCGTACAGCGGTTGTTTGCGATGGGCCCGCCATTGCGCGGCATGTGGTGGGAAAGTACCGCGGTAACCGATGTTGCCTTGCAGGCCAAGGCATTGGCTGAGCGATTGGCGTCGCTGTAATACCCCCCCCGACCTTCTCTCGCAGTCAGGGGGTTGGGGGGGCTTTTGTTTGAAATGAATTAATTGCCCTCAAAGCGAGCCGCCCGTTTTTCAATAAACGCCTGCATGCCTTCTTTTTGATCCCTGGAGGCAAACAGCAGTGCATTGGCTTTGCGCTCCAGCGCCAGGCCCGTTTCCAGTGGCCCGTCAACCCCGGCCAAAATCACTTCTTTGATCTGTTCTGCTGCCAGCGGCGGCATGGCGGCGATCAGTTGCGCCATCTCCAGGGCATAGGCCTGGACCTCGGCATCGTCGACAACGTTGCTCACCAGTCCCGAAATCCAGGCCTCTTCAGCGGTAATCGGCTGCCCGGTCAGGGCCATGCGCATCGCCTTGGCCTTGCCGACCGCCCGCACCAGCCGTTGAGTGCCGCCGATACCCGGCATGATGCCGATGCGAATTTCCGGCTGGCAAAATTTGGCGCTGCGCCCGGCCACGATGATGTCCGCCAGCATCGCCAGTTCGCAGCCACCGCCATAGGCATAGCCGCACACCGCCGCAATCACCGGCTTGGGGCAATGCTGGATGGGTGCCCACAGCCGTTCGGTATGACGCTGGTAAATATCGATCGGGCCGACTCCGGCCATGCTGTTGATATCGCCACCGGCGGCAAACACTTTGTCGCCACCGGTCAACAGGATGCAGCGCACGTTCGGGTTCTCGGCCAGCTCGGTGAAGTGACGCGACAGCAGCGCTTGCAGCTCAAGGCTCAGGGCGTTGGTGGCCTGGGGGCGGTTCAGACGCAGCAGGGCCACGCCCGGGCTCGGGAATTCAAGTAGTACCGGCGCGGCAGATGGATCTGTCATGGGGTTCCTCATTGACGGGGGCTGTCACCACAGCATGCGCTGGATTGTTGCGTTCACCCGGTCGTGATTCATCGTCCGTTCAGACGACGAGCAGCCCCCGGATTGCCCCTAGAGTGGCTCCATCAGTAGAAAAGGAGCATGTCATGGGTCAACTCTCAGGGCTGGATTACAGCGCCAAGGTGGTGCTGGTCACCGGCGGCACCAAAGGCATCGGCGCCGGAATCGCCCGCAGCTTTCTGCAAGCCGGGGCACGGGTGATCGTATGTGGCAGGACAACCCCCGAGGTGTTGCCCCGGGCGGGGTCGGCACAGGCGGTGTTCATGGCCTGCGATGTGCGCGACCCGGACTCGCTCCAGGCACTGTTCGAAGGCATTCGCGCCGATTTCGGCCGCCTCGATGTGCTCATCAACAATGCCGGCGGCAGCCCGCCGGCCGATGCGGCCAGCGTCTCGCCGCGTTTTCACGAAAGCATTATCCGTCTCAACCTGATCGCCCCGCTAAACGTTGCCCAGCAGGCCAATGCCCTTATGCAGCAACAGGACGAGGGTGGTTGCATCGTATTTATCGGCAGTATCAGTGCCTTGCGCGCATCGCCGGGCACCGCCGCGTATGGCGCGGCGAAGGCCGGGGTGCTGGCTTTGGTGCAGTCGTTGGCCGTGGAGTGGGCACCCAGGGTGCGGGTAGTGGCGGTCAGTCCGGGGCTGGTGCGCACCGAGCAGGCCCATCTGCATTTTGGCGACGAACAAGGCATCGCGGCGGTCAGCGCCGGGATCCCGGCCGGGCGCATGGCACTGCCCGAAGACATCGGCAACGCCTGCCTGTTTATCGCATCACCCCTGGCCGGCTATGCCAGCGGCTGCAACCTGTTGTTGCACGGCGGCGGCGAACGCCCGGCTTTTTTGAGCGCTGCGCACTGACGACCTTCAGCGGCGACCACCCGGTTGCTGCACTTGACACGCAGGAGACGAACTTGGCTGATTCTCAATTGCTAACCGACGTGCGCGCCCTGGTGGGGCGTGAATATGGTCGCGTCTACGCCTGGGACGAAGTCAACGCCCCGATGATCCGCCAGTGGTGCGAGATCATGGGCGTCGACAACCCGCTTTACACCGACCCGGCCTTTGCCGCCAACAGCGCCCAGGACGGGCTGGTGGCGCCGCCTGCGATGTTGCAGGTGTGGTGCATGGAAGGTTTTCACATAAACAACTATGCCCCCGGCTCGACCACCGAAAACCCCTATGAAGTGCTCAAGCTGATTGAGTCCTACGGTTATCCGTCGGTGGTCGCGGTCAACTCCGAACTGACCTTCGAGCGCAACCTGCGTCCGGGTGAAAAGCTCTACTACACCACGCGGCTTGACTCGGTGGGCGACGAAAAAACCACCGGTCTGGGCACCGGCTTCTTTGTCACCCTGGTGATGGACTACTTCGTTGAACACAAAAGTGGCGACGAGGCCGTTGGCCAGTTGCTGTTTCGCGTATTCAAGTTTCGCCCGGCCAACAACCATGCGGTCGAGGCCGCTCCGGCCAAGGCCGAAGCGGCTGCGGTGGTCAAACGACCGAAGCCGGGCATGAGCGATGACACGCGGTTTTTCTGGGAAGGCTGTGACGCCGGCAAGCTGCTGATCCAGCGCTGCACCCAGTGCCAGACCTTGCGTCATCCGCCGGCGCCGGTGTGCATCGAATGCCACTCGTTTGATTGGGACAGTGTGCAGGCCAGCGGCCGCGCCAGCCTGTATTCGTTTGTGATCATGCATTACCCCGAAGTTGCCCCGTTCGACCATCCCAACCCGATCGGCCTGATCGAGCTGGAGGAGGGCGTGCGTCTGGTGGCGGGGCTTGCAGGCGCCAAGCGCGAGGACCTGCGTATTGGCCAGCCCTTGCAGCTTGAGTTCCAGACCTTCGATGGCGAGTTGACCTTGCCGCTATTCCGACCTGTGGTCGAGTAAGGGAGCCAGCATGGATTTCGACATTAGCGAAGACCAGGGCGCCATCGCCGAAATGGCCGGCAGCGTGTTTGCCGACTATTGCAGCGATGACCGCCTGCGCCAGTTCGATACCAGTGAGCAGGCCTATATGCAGCCGCTGTGGGAACTGTGCGTGGAAACCGGCCTGCAAGCCCTGGCCATCCCTGAAGCACAGGGTGGCAGCGGCCTGGGCATGACCGAATTGATGCTGGTGTTACAGGCTCAGGGCCGTGCGTTGGGGCAGGTGCCGCTGTGGCGCCATCAACTGGCGGCTGCCACTGTCGCGCAGTTTGCCGATCCGTCATTGCAGGCGTGGGCTGAGGAGGCCGCCGCGGGCAGGGCATTGCTGACCCTGGATTTGAGCGGCCTGTTCAACGCCCATGGCATTCAATTGCACGGGGTAGAGACTGACGGTGGCTGGCGTGTCAAAGGCCGTGTTGGCGCTCTGGCGCTGGCCGAGCAATCGCAGGCGGCATTGCTGCTGGTCAGTGTTGACGGGCAGCCGCGGTTGGCGCTGGTCGAGCTGGGCGACAAGGCGATCACTCACGTGCCCGGGCGCATGACCCATGGTGAGGCCATTGCCGATGTACATATCGACGGGCTGCTGATCCGCGCCGAGTGCCTGCTCCCGCCAGCCGCGCTGGACTGGCTGGAGCCGCGCAGCATCGCGGCACTGGCGGCGCTGCAGCTGGGCGTCAGTGCCGAGCAGATCCGCCGCACCGTGGAATACGTCACCGAGCGGCGCCAGTTCGAACGCAGCATTGGCAGTTTTCAGGCGGTGCAAATGAGCATGGCCAACGCCCATATCGCCCTCGAAGCGCTGCGCAGCACCCTGTGGCAGTTGTGCTACCGCCTGGACGCCGGTTTGCCGGCGCCCAGCGAAGCACTGGCCACAGCCTGGCAAGCCTGTGAAGCGGGGCATCTGATTGGGCACAACGCCCAGCACGTACATGGCGGCATAGGTGTCGACCTGACCTACCCGATACACCGCTTCCTCTACTGGAGCCGCGCCCTGGGTTGTGCCCTGGGTGGATCGGCAGCATGCCTTGAACGCCTCGGCGACTGGCTGAGCCATAACGACAAGCTGGGATGGAAATATGACCTTGCAGAACACCAAGCGCTTTGACGACGTGCGCCCCGGCGAAACCCTGCCGGAACTGGCGATCCCGATCACCGTGGGCCTGATCGCCGGTGGTGCCATCGCCACCCGCGACTATTTCCCCGGCCACCATGATGTAGAGGCGGCGCGGGAGTTGGGCTCGCCACATATCTTCATGAATATCCTCACCACCAACGGCCTGGTGCAACGCTATATCGAAGACTGGGCCGGCCCCGAGGCGCGTTTTGCCTCGCTGAAGATCAAGCTTGGCGCGCCGAATTATCCCGGCGACAGCATGACCTTCAATGGCGCGGTCACCCGTCAGGATGCCACTACCCGCACGGTGGAAATCACCCTCAGCGGCAAAAATTCCATGGGTAACCACGTGACCGGTACGGTCGCGCTGGTTCTGCCCTGATCGCGGAGACAGTACTCATGACGCAATCGTCACTTTCCGGCAGCGCGGCCATTGTTGGCCTGGGCGCGACCGAATTTTCGAAAAACTCCGGGCGCACCGAACTGCGTCTGGCGCTGGAGGCCACTCTGGCTGCGTTGAAAGACGCCGGTATTGACCCTTCCGAGGTCGAGGGCTTCAGCTCGTACTCGGTGGATAAAGTGCCGGAATATGAAATCGCTCGGTTGCTGGGGTGCAAGGACGTCAAGTTCTTCTCCCAGGTACCCCACGGCGGCGGTGCTGCCTGCGGGCCGATCATGCACGCTGCCATGGCCGTGGCCACCGGTGTGGCCAAAGTGGTGGTGGTGTACCGTGCCATGAACGAGCGCTCGTGGTATCGCTTCGGCAGCGGCAGCTACGGCTTTGCCTCGACCCCGACGTTCGAGAACGTCAACTACGGCTGGTATATGCCCCACGGCCTGCACACGCCGGCATCCTGGGTCGGGATGTTTGCCCAGCGCTACATGCATACCTACGGGGCCACCTCCGAAGACTTTGGCCGCGTAGCGGTAGCCGTACGGGATTTTGCCGCCACCAACCCCCAGGCGTTTTTCTACGGCAAGCCGATCACCCTGGAAGAACACCAGGCTTCGCGCTGGATCTGCGAGCCGCTGCACCTGCTCGATTGCTGCCAGGAATCCGACGGTGCGGTGGCGATGGTGATCACCTCGGCCGAGCGCGCCAGGGACTTGCGCCAGAAGCCGGTGATGATCAAGGCCGGTTCCCAGGGCATTACCTCGGGCCAGCAGATCATGACCTCGTTCTACCGCGACGACATCACCGGACTGCCGGAAATGGGCGTTGTCGCCAAAGAGCTGTATCGCCAGTCGGGACTTGGCCCCGAGGCGCTGCAAACGGCGATCATTTATGACCACTTCACCCCGTTTGTACTGCCGCAACTGGAAGAATTCGGCCTGTGCGAACGCGGTGAGGCCAAGGAGTTTATTCGCGCCGGGCACCATGCCCGTGGCGGCAAATTCCCGATCAATACCCATGGCGGGCAACTGGGCGAGGCTTATATCCACGGCATGAACGGCGTGGCCGAAGCGGTGCGGCAGGTGCGCGGCAGCTCGGTCAACCAGGTCGACAATGTCGAGAACGTACTGGTGACGGCCGGCACCGGTGTGCCAACCAGCGGCCTGATTCTGGGAGCAGCCTGAATGTTCGTCGACCTGACGCCAGAACAACATGCCCTGCGTTTGAAGGTGCGGGACTACTTCCAGAACCTGATGACCCCGCAGTTGCGTGAGCAATTGCGCGGCAAAGAGGGCGGCCAGCTGTACCGCGACACCATCCGCCAGATGGGCCGTGACGGCTGGCTGGCGGTGGGTTGGCCCAAGGAACACGGCGGCCAGGGCTATGGCCCTACCGAGCAGTTTATTTTCTTTGAAGAGGCCAATATCGCCGGTGCGCCGTTGCCGTTCGTAACCATCAGCACCGTGGGGCCGGCGTTGATGGCCCACGGCACCGAGCAGCAAAAGGCGCGGTTTTTGCCGGGTATCGCGGCAGGGGAAATCATCTTCGCCATCGGCTACTCCGAGCCGGATGCAGGCAGCGATCTGGCTGCGCTGAAAACCACGGCGCGCCTCGAAGGCGACGCGTTCGTGGTCAACGGCAACAAGCTCTGGACCTCGGGTGCGGAGTCGGCTGACTACATCTGGCTGGCGGCGCGCACCGACGCCGAGCGGCCGCGGCACAAAGGCGTGTCGATCCTGATTCTCGACACCCGCGCGCCGGGCTTTGCCAGCACGGTGATCCCGACCACCAGCATCCCGACGGCGGCCACCTACTACGACAACGTGCGGGTGCCCACCGACATGCTGGTGGGCGAGTTGAATGGGGGCTGGAAACTCATCACGGCACAACTTAACCACGAGCGTCTGGGCCTGGGCGCTTGGTCGGACAAGGTCGTGGGGCTGTTTGGCCGGGTCTTGAAGTGGGCCAATGCAGCCGATGAACGAGGCGTGCGTGCCACCGACAAGGCCTGGGTGCGTGCGGGACTGGCGCAGTGCTACGCGCGGCTGGAAGCCATGCGCCTGATCAACCTGCGCATTGCCGCCGACCTCGAGCGCGACCGCATGGACGTGGCGCTGGCGTCGACCACCAAGGTCTACGGCTCGGAGTCGGGGATCGAGATATTGCGAGTCCTGAGCAACATGGTCGGTGCCGCGGGCTTGATACGCAGCGGTTCACCGGCGGCGCTGCTGCACGGCGAACTGGAGTACGAAGTGCGTGCTTCAGTGACCCTGACCTTTGGCGGTGGCACCAATGAAATCCAGCGCGAGCTGATCGCCCAGTTCGGTTTGGGCATGCCGCGTACCCAGCGTTAAACATTGCCGAAAACCTGTAGCCGCTGGCGAGGTACGAGGCTGCGACAAGGGGCGCAGGCCCTGCAGATCACCGGGGCTGCTGCTCATCCCGTCGCAGCCTCGTACCTCGCCAGCGGCTACAAGAACCGAAAGGTGAAACAACATGAACGCGATTGACCAGTTCAGAGAACACACCCGCAGCTGGCTTGAGGCCAATTGCCCGCCATCGCAACGCAAGGCCATCCCTGAAGGCGAAATGGTGTGGGGGGCCCGCAAGATGGAGTTCCCCAGTGAAGATGCGCAATTGTGGTTCGAGCGCATGCGCGACAAAGGCTGGTTCTGCCCCGAGTGGCCCGTTGAATACGGTGGCGCCGGGCTGAGTGCGGAGTACAACGCCGTGCTCGAAAGCGAGCTGCGCCGCCTCAAATGCCGCCCGCCGCAAATCAACCTGGGCATCTGGATGCTGGGCCCGGTGCTGCTGGAGTTCGGTACCGAAGAGCAGAAAAAACAGCTGCTGGCACCCATGACCCGTGGAGAGGTGCGCTGGTGCCAGGGCTTCTCCGAGCCCAATGCCGGTTCTGATCTGGCCAGCCTGAAAACATCGGCCCGGGATGCCGGCGATCACTTTGTGGTCGATGGCAGCAAAATCTGGACCTCCTACGGCGACAAGTCGGACTGGATGTACGCTCTGGTGCGCACCGATGCCAAGGCCAGCAAGCACACGGGCATCAGCCTGATCGTACTGGACATGAAGAGCCCCGGAGTCAGCGTTACGCCGATTGATTTGATCAGCGGCAAGTCGGCGTTCTGTCAGGTGTTTTTCGATGGCGTCAAAGTTCCGAAAAGCCAGTTGATCGGCCCGCTGCACGGCGGCTGGAACCTGGCCAAGCGTCTGTTGCAACACGAACGCAAGGCCATGTCCAAGTTTGGCGAGTTCAGCTTGCCGACCCATTTTCATTTGTTGCCCCTGGTCAAACAGTACTTGCCCGAGGCCACCGGCCAGAGCGAGTCGGCACTGGTTGCACGAGCGGTGGCCACGGCCATGAACGAGCACAGCTACAACCTGACCGTGCAGCGCATGGGCGAAGCCGCCCGCGTCGGGCAGGACGTCAGCGGGCTGATGTCGATCATGAAGCTGGTGCACACCGAACAGGAGCGCGACAAGTTCGAAGTGCTGCTCGATGTCATGGGCTATCAGGGACTGGGCTGGGACCCGGATGCTTTCAGCCCCCAGCAACAGGCAATCACCCGCGGCTGGTTGAACAGCTTCGCCCTGACCATCTCTGGCGGCTCGTCGGAAGTGCAGCTCAACGTTATTGCCAAGCGGGTCCTGGGCCTGCCTGACGTGAAGTAAGGAAACTCACCATGAACCTGCTTTACAACGAAGATCAACGACTGCTGGCCGACAGCGCCGGCGAATTTCTCGCCGCGCGCAGCCCGGTGTCCCGTCAGCGCGCCTTGCGGGATGAAGCGCAGGTGGACGGCTTTGACCCGCTACTGTGGCAAGACGCGGTGGCGTTGGGCTGGAGTGCAATTCCTTTCCCGGAAAACCTCGGCGGGCTGGATTTTGGCTGCATGGGCCTGGGGCCGATTTTTGAAGCCATCGGTTGTAATCTCAGTGCCACGCCGTTGCTTTCGAGTGTGGTGCTCAGCGGATCGCTGCTGCACCTGCAAGGCAATGCACAGCAGCAGGACCGCTGGCTGTCGGCGACCATCAGCGGGGGGCAGCGGGTGGCGCTGGCGCTGGACGAGCAGCCACGGCACAACCCGGCGAAAGTGGCGTTGCAAGCTGTGGCCAATGGCGACGGCTACAGCCTGAGCGGAGATAAATATTTCGTTATCGACGGGGTGGGGGCCGACGCTTATCTGGTGGCGGCACGCACCGGCACGGCAGGCATCAGTCTGTTCCTGCTGCCGGCAGATGCCCCGGGCCTGACCGTCAGCCCGTTGCCGCTGATTGACTCGCGCAACCATGCGCGCTTGCAGCTGGATCAGGTACAGGTCGGGGCTGATGCCTTGCTGGGTGCCGCCGGGTCTGCCATGCCGGCCTTGAATATCGCCCTGGATCGCGGCCGCGTGTGTCTGGCTGCCGAGATGCTGGGCATGTCTGAAAAGCTGTTTGAACTGACCCTCGACTACCTCAAGACCCGTGTGCAGTTTGATGTGGCGATAGGCACCTTCCAGTCCCTGCAACATCGCGCGGCGCAGTTGTATGTGGATCTGGCACTGGCACGCAGCGCCGTGATGGCCGGTCTGGCGGCGCTGGACGACAGCAGCCTGAGCGAGGCCGAGCGTCAGCGCCTGGCCAGCCTGGCCAAGTGGAAGGCCGGGCAGACGGCGATCAAGGTGGCCAACGAGGCGGTGCAGATGCACGGCGGCATCGGTGTCACCGACGAGCTGGATGTGGGCCTGTTTCTCAAGCGTATCCGGGTGGCCCAGGCAACCCTTGGCGATGCCGATTATCACTGCGAGCGCTATGGAGCCCTGGAGCTGGCGCACGCTTGAGCCTGTAGCGGGCAGTTCGAGTCAGGAGAATAACAAGATGAAACTTGAACAATGGCAGAGCGCCTGGCAGCAACTGATTGGTGCCGGCTCGCCTTTTGAAGTACAGACACCCGCCGATGGCGGGCCGAAATTTTTTCGTCATACCGCCGCCAGCGTCTGGGCCGCGATTGATAGCGGGCGCATCCACGGTGACCGTGAATTTCTGGTGTGGGAGCAGCAGCGCCTGACATTCAGCCAGTTTTTCGATCAGGTGGATCGCCTGGCGGGGCAACTGGTCGAGACCTTTGGCTTGCGCAAGGGTGATCGCGTGGCCATTGCCATGCGCAATCAGCCCGCCTGGCTGGTGGCGTTTGCCGCCATCCAGCGTTGCGGTGCGGTGTGTGTACCGCTCAACAGCTGGGGGCTGCGTGACGAACTGTTCCACGGTCTGCAGGACAGCGGCGCATCCCTGTTGCTGTGCGACGAGCCACGCTTGCAGTTGCTCGCCAATGACCTGCGCCAGCAGGGGCTGGCGACCGTGGTGGCGGGGTTGCGCGCAGGCGTGCCGCTTGAGGAGCATTGCCATCGGCTGGAGGACCTGCTGGCAGCCCCGGCGCTGAGCGTGCCGGTACAGTCGGTCAGTGCCAGTGATCCGGCGATGATCCTCTACACCTCGGGCACCACCAGCCTGGCCAAGGGCGTGTTGTCGACCCATGGCGCAGTCTGCCAGGCGCTGGTCGCCCTGGAGTTCCAGGGGGCATTCTGTGCGGTCAGTTCGCCGGAACGCATCAGTGTGGTAATCAATAGCGGCTATGCTCCCGCCACCCTGATGGCGGTGCCGCTGTTCCATGTCAGTGGCCTGCATGCCCAGTTTCTGCTGGCCTTGCGCAGTGGGCGGCGCTTGCTGCTGATGTACAAGTGGGACGTGGAAAAAGCCCTCGACCTGATACGTGACGAACAATGCACCCAGTTCAACGGTGCGCCGGTGATGATGCAGCAACTGCTGGCTTCGCCACGTTTTGGCAGCTCCGACACTGCGAGCCTGTTCGGGCTGGGCCTGGGCGGTGCGGCACCCTCCAGCAGCCTGCTGGACAACCTGACCCGGCGCAAGCCCGAAGCAATCGGTGGCAGCGGCTATGGCCTGACCGAAAGTAATGGCATCTGTGCGGCCCATGGTGGCGACCAGTTCGTCTACAAACCGGCATCGGCCGGGTGGCCCTTGCCGATTGTCGATGTGCGTATCGGTGACAGCCCGGATCGCCCCGTGCCGGCCGGGGTCAGCGGGCTGATCTGGATGCGCTCGCCAACCCTGATGAGCGAATACTGGAACCTGCCCGAAGCCAGTGCGCGGACCCTGTGCGATGGCTGGCTCGACACCGGCGATATCGGCTTGCTGGATGACGAAGGCTTCCTCTACATCACGGATCGCGCCAAGGATCTGATCAATCGCGGCGGCGAGAAAATAGCTGCTGCCGAAGTTGAGTCCTGTGCCTGTGAAATGCCCGGGGTGATTGAAGCGGCAGCATTTGCCGTACCTGATGATGTGCTGGGTGAAGTGGTGTTTCTGGTGGTGCGGGGCGAGCCGGATGCAACCCCAGGCAGCGAAGCCGTGCGCAGTTTTATCGCCCAGCGCCTGGCCAGCTACAAGGTGCCGGCGCAGATCCATGTGCAGCACACACCCTTTGCCCGCAATGCCTCGGGCAAGACGCTAAAAAGTGTGCTCAAGGAACTGCTGGTAACGGCCTGAGTAGTCTCTGTGGACGATGTGCTCGCCGCTGATTGGCGAAGAATGGATGCACACCCCCAGCAAGCCTTATTCGCGTAGGAGGCAATACATGAAAATAACAAGAACAGGCGTAATGCTCGCAGCCGCCATGGCCGTCAACGTGGTCGCCATCGGCACGGCATCTGCTCAGGTATCGCCCGCAGAAGCGGCCAAACTGGGCAAGGAGCTGACCTGTGTAGGGGCAGAGCAGGCGGGTAACGCCGCGGGCACCATCCCTGCGTATACCGGCAAGTACCTGGGCGAAGTGCCGGGTTGGAACCATGTGAAGTTTTCCGGCGACCAGCCGGTTGACCCCTACGCTGCGGAGAAGCCGATTCTGGTGATTACCGCGCAGAACATGGCCCAGTACGAAGACAAACTGACCGAAGGCCAGAAGGCGCTGCTCAAGCGTTATCCGACCACCTACAAGATGAACATCTACACCGGTCACCGTGACTACCGCTACCCGGATTACGTGTGCCAGCGGGTCATGAACAACGCCTTGAACGCCAAGCTGGTCAATGATGGCATGGGCTTTGAAGGGCTGGGACAAGTGCCGTTCCCGATTCCTAAAAACGGCATGGAAGCGCTGTGGAACCACCAACTGCCGGCCCGTGCCTGGACCGAAGAAAAAACCAGTGACCTGGCCTCCGTGCTGCCCAACGGCAGCATTGGCTGGGGCCGTGCCTATGCCCGTAACCTGGCCATGGCCAACTCGCCTACGGTAGAACCCAGGACTGAAAACAAGCTCCAGGCCATGAGCAACAACATGACCCTCAAGCCGACCCGTGACAACGGCACGCTGAGCATCTCCCACGAACCCTACAACTTCGCCACCGACCCGCGCCAGGCCTGGAGCTACAGCCCTTCGACCCGTCGTGTGCGACTGTTGCCAGGCTACGGCTACGACCAGCCGATGATCGGTACCAATGGCACCATGACTGTGGACGAAGACCGTTTGTATAACGGCTCGCCGGAGCGCTACAACTGGAAGCTGCTGGGCAAGCGCGAAATCTACATCCCGGCCAACGCCTACAAGCCCAACGCAGGTACGGTGAAATACGCTGACATGCTGACGCCCAATCACCCCAATCCGGACTTGATGCGTTATGAGCTGCGCCGGGTGTGGGTGGTTGAAGCCGACCTCAAGGAAGGCTACCGCCACGTATACGGCAAGCGTGTACTGTTCCTCGACGAAGACACCTGGAACTCGGTGCTGGCGGACAACTACGACGCGCGTGGCCAGTTGTGGAAACACGCCATGATCAACTACTACTACCACCCGGACATGAGTGGCTGGCAGGCCGGTTCACAGTTCTTCATGGACTTGAACTCGGGGCAGTACACCGGCTACGGCATGACCAACGAAGCCAAGAAAGGCCCGATCCTCAACGAAGGCAAGTTCACCCCTGACCAGTACACCGCTGATGCGGCGCGGGCGATGGGGAGGTAAACAGCAGGGTTGCAGGTAAAAGCCCCGTCGGTGTAACGCCTGCGGGGCTTTTTCATGGGCTCAGGTCAGTGAGGCAAACGTCATTCCGGTGGCATGGACGACCTGACGCATGGTGCGCAGTGTCGGGTTGCCCTTGGGCGAAAGGGCGCGGTACAGGCTTTCGCGGGAAAGCCCGGCCTTTTCGGCTATTTGTGCCATGCCGCCCCGTGCTTCGACAACATGGCGCAACGCGGTCAGAAAGCTGGCCTGGCCACCTTCTTCATCGAGCTCATCAATGGCGATACGCAGGTATTCAATGGCAAATTCGGGATCCTGGCGGATCATCTCGATAACGGATTCGTCGTGATTCTTGGTTTTGTTCATGGCTTCCTCTTCTGATACTCGTTCCAGCAGCGCACGGCTTTTTCGATATCGGCCTGTTGCTGGCGCTTGTCGCCACCCCCAGCAGCAGCAACACCAGTTTTTTGCCGTCCCGAGCGTAATACAGCCGATAGCCTGGTCCGTGATCTATACGCAATTCCCATACGCCCTGGCACAGGGCTTTGCAATCACCAAAAGCGCCCGCTGAAAGCCGGTTGACCCGCACGGTGATGCGTGCCTTGGCCGTGCGATCCTTTAAGTGGTCCAGCCACTGCTGGTAGGGGTCGTTACCTGTTTCGCTGAGGTAGTGTCTTATCTCTAGCATTTGAAATGTAGCTTTGAAGCTACCCTTTGGTCAATTATTTTTAACCGCCAAGCACGGCTGTTCGTCAGTGCAGACCCACATTCAATGTGATTGAAGGTGGCCGTGGCAAAGCTAGGGCTGCGGTGTAGCGAGGGCAATTAGGATGGATCGCAAGGTTGTGCAGGTTTTATTACATAGGCGCATTTGCGGCGCAGCGGCAGACCCCGGTAATGCAACAAGTCATTGCCGGGGGAGGGGGAGGGTTGTGTCGAAGGGGAGTGATTAATTATGCCTGCGACCACACGGCCAATTCGTAGCCATCCAGGTCGGTGAAGTGGAAGCGGCTGCCGCCGGGAAACTTGAATTCAGGTCGGCTGATGAGACCTCCGGCAGCGCTGATGGCTTGCTGAGCCTGGGCCAGGTCGTCGGCGTACAGAATGATCAGCGGGCCACCGGGGCGTACAGGTTCGCCAGTGGTGAAGCCGCCGCTCAGGCGCCCATCGCTGAATTCGCTGTAGGTGGGGCCAAAGTCGGTGAAGGTCCAGCCGAACACGGCGCCATAAAAGACTTTGCTGCGCGCGATGTCATGGACGTTGAATTCGATGTTGTCGATTCTGTTTTGGCGGTTGTCAGTAGTCACGGGCATCTCCTTATGAGGCTCAAATATAGATAAGTGACTGGCTGAATGCCATGCGGTTCTCATCAGCGCAAGAAGCTCGTAGCCATTGGCCAAAGCAGTCACCCAGCTTGAGTGTTTTGACCATTGTTGCAGAGCCTTCGCAGGGCGATTATCAGCAGGATTTTTCACGGTTCCCATCCTAAAAATAAAGACCGAGGGATTCTGCTGATGCGCGACTATCTGAGTTCGATGACTGATTTTGACTACCAACGCACGGTAGCCGGTGCGCTGGATGGCCATCTGGCAGCGATCAATGCCTGTGTCGAGTGCTGCGACCGTCATGCCTTGCCGGGCCGCATTGCGTTGTTCTGGGAGGGGCGCGATGCCAGCAGCGCGACTTATACCTTCACTCAGTTGCAGGAGCAGGCCGCGCGCTTTGCCAATTTTCTCCTCGCCCAGGGTGTCAAGCAGGGCGACAAGGTGGCAGGTTTGCTGCCACGCAATGTCGAGTTGTTGATCGTCGCATTCGCCGCCTGGCGCATTGGTGCCATCTACCAGCCCCTGTTCACTGCATTCGGGCCAAAGGCCATTGAACACCGGCTTAACAGCTCGGGGGCCGTGCTGGTGGTCACCGATGCGGTCAACCGCGTCAAGTTGGACGAGGTCAATGACTGTCCGGCCATTGTCACGGTGGCGGGAGCCAAGGGGCAGGGCCTGGTACGTGGCGACTTCAGTTTCTGGGCAGAGCTGGACAACTACCCGGCTACCTGTGAGCCGGTGATGCTGAGCGGTGAAGATCCGTTCCTGCTGATGTTTACCTCAGGCACTACCGGCCCGGCCAAGCCGCTGCTGGTGCCGCTCAAGGCCATCGTTGCATTCCAGAGCTACACCCGTGATGCAGTGGGGCTGCGCCCCGAGGATTCGTTCTGGAACCTGGCAGATCCGGGCTGGGCCTATGGCATTTATTTCGGCATCACCGGGCCACTGTCGATGGGCCACCCGATCACCCTGTACGACGGCCCGTTCACGGTCGAAAGTACCTGCCGGGTCATCAGGAAATACGGTATTACCAACCTGACCGGTTCGCCCACCGCCTATCGCCTGTTGATTGCGGCCGGTGGCGCCTTCGCCAGCAAGATCAAGGGCCAGTTGCGCGTGGTCAGCAGTGCCGGGGAGCCGCTCAACCCCGAAGTCATCCGCTGGTTTGCCGATGAACTCAACGTCACCATCCACGACCACTATGGCCAGACCGAAGTCGGCATGGTGCTGTGCAACCATCACGGGCTCGATCATCCGGTGCATATGGGCGCCGCCGGTTTTGCCTCGCCGGGCCACCGCATCGTGGTGCTCGATGACAATCATCAGGAGCTGCCCGTTGGCCAGCCGGGGATTCTGGCGGTTGATCGCAGCCAGTCGCCGATGTGCTGGTTTGGTGGCTACGAAGGCTTCAAGACCAAGGCTTTTGTCGGCAACTATTACCTGAGTGGCGATACCGTGGAGCTGAACCCGGACGGCAGCATCAGTTTTGTCGGGCGCAGCGACGACGTGATTACCACGTCCGGTTACCGCGTCGGGCCTTTTGATGTGGAAAGCGCCCTGATCGAACACCCGGCGGTGGTAGAGGCCGCCGTGGTGGGCAAGCCGGACCGTGAACGCACCGAGCTGGTCAAAGCCTTTGTGGTGTTGAACCCTCAGTATCTGGGGGATGCACAACTGGCTGAAACCCTGCGCCTGCACGTGCGTCAACGGCTGGCTGCCCACGCTTACCCCCGTGAAATCGAATTTGTCAGCGAATTGCCGAAGACACCCAGCGGCAAGTTGCAGCGCTTTATTTTGCGCAATCAGGAAATCGCCAAGGCTGAGCTGGCCGCAAGCGCCAGCGTCTAACTTTCAGGAATCATCATGCAAATCGAAAACAAGGTTTTTATCGTCACCGGTGGTGCATCGGGGCTGGGTGCCGCCACGGCGCACATGCTGGTCAAGGCAGGTGCCAAAGTGATGCTGGTGGACCTGAACGCCGAAGCAGTGGCCGCCCAGGCCCTGGCGTTGGGCGAGCAGGCGCGCAGCGCTGTGGCGGACATCAGCCAGGCAGATGCCGCCCAGGCGGCAGTGGCCGCTACAGTGGCCGCCTTTGGCGCGGTCAACGGGCTGGTCAACTGTGCCGGCATTGTGCGCGGTGAAAAGATCCTCGGTAAAAACGGCCCCCATGGGCTGGACTCATTCAGCCAGGTGATCAACGTCAACCTGATTGGCAGCTTCAACATGTTGCGTCTGGCTGCAGCGGCGATTGCCGAAACCACTGCCGATGCCGAGGGCGAGCGCGGGGTGATCATCAACACGGCTTCGGTCGCGGCATTCGACGGTCAGATCGGTCAGGCAGCTTATGCAGCATCCAAGGGCGCGATTGCCAGCCTGACCTTGCCTGCAGCCCGTGAACTGGCACGCTTCGGCATTCGGGTAATGACCATCGCCCCGGGTATTTTTGAAACCCCGATGATGGCTGGCATGACGCCTGAAGTGCGTGCATCGCTGGCCGCCGGTGTGCCATTTCCACCACGCTTGGGCAAGCCTGACGAGTACGCCTCGCTGGTGCGTCACATTATTGAAAACAGCATGCTCAATGGTGAGGTGATCCGACTCGACGGTGCCTTGCGCATGGCCGCGAAATAAGAGGTGAGATATGACAATCAGCAATGATCCGGTTGTAATCGTAAGTGCTGCGCGTACGCCCATGGGCGGCTTTCAGGGGGACTTCAAGGGCCTGACCGCGCCGCAACTGGGCTCTGCGGCGATCCGTGCAGCGGTTGAACGCGCGGGTGTTGCTGCCGATGGTGTGCAAGAAGTGTTGTTTGGCTGTGTGCTGTCGGCAGGCATCGGCCAGGCACCTGCCCGTCAGGCCGCCCTGGGGGCCGGGCTGGACAAGGGTACCCGTTGCACCACACTGAACAAGATGTGCGGCTCGGGCATGGAAGCGGCCATTCTTGGGCACGACAGGCTGCTGGCCGGCAGTGCCGATGTGGTGGTGGCAGGGGGCATGGAGAGCATGTCCAATGCGCCGTACCTGCTTGATCGCGCCCGCAGCGGTTACCGCATGGGCCATGGCCGGGTGCTGGATCACATGTTCCTCGACGGCCTGGAAGACGCCTATGACCGTGGCCGCCTGATGGGGACTTTTGCCGAAGACTGCGCCCAGAATCACGGTTTTACCCGTGAAGCTCAGGATGCCTTTGCCGTGGCCTCCCTGACCCGTGCGCAGCAGGCCATCAAGGACGGCAGTTTTAGCAGCGAGATCGTCCCGGTGCAGGTGACCGTGGGTAAAGAGCAGCGCCTGATCAGTGATGACGAGCAGCCGCCCAAGGCCAATCTGGCAAAAATTCCAACCCTGAAACCGGCGTTCCGCGAGGGCGGTACGGTGACGGCGGCCAACTCCAGCTCGATTTCCGACGGTGCGGCGGCGCTGGTACTGATGCGTCGCAGCGAAGCGCAAAGACGTGGCCTCAAGCCGTTGGCGGTTATCCACGGCCACGCCGCCTTTGCCGATGAGCCGGGGTTGTTTCCGACTGCACCGGTGGGGGCAATCAAGCGCCTGATGAGCAGCACTGGCTGGGATCTGAACCAGGTCGATCTGTTTGAAATCAACGAAGCGTTCGCGGTGGTCAGCCTGGTAACCATGACCGAGCTGGATATCCCCCACAGCAAGGTCAATATCTACGGCGGCGCCTGTGCCCTGGGGCATCCGATTGGGGCTTCGGGTGCGCGAATACTGGTGACTTTGCTCTCGGCATTGCGCCAGCAAAAGGCTACACGCGGTGTTGCCGCCATCTGCATCGGCGGCGGTGAAGCCACGGCCATTGCCGTGGAATGTCTGTATTAAGGATTTTGTATGCTGCCTACACCCGAACAATTACAAATACGCGAAGCAGCCCGAGAGTTTGCCCAGGAACGCCTCAAACCCTTTGCCGCCGAGTGGGACAAGCAGCATCGGTTTCCTCGTGAGGCAATTGCCGAGATGGCTCAATTAGGGTTTTTCGGCATGCTGGTGCCCGAGGAGTGGGGCGGTTGTGACACGGGTTATCAGGCCTATGCCATGGCCCTTGAAGAAGTCGCCGCCGGTGACGGCTCGTGCTCCACGATCATGAGCGTGCATAACTCGGTGGGTTGCGTGCCGATTCTCAAATACGGCAGCGAGGCGCAAAAACAGCAATTTCTGATCCCCCTGGCCAGCGGTGAAATGCTCGGCGCGTTTGCCCTCACCGAGCCGCAGGCCGGCTCCGATGCCAGTGACCTGAAAACCCGAGCCCGCCGCGAAGGCGATCATTACATTCTCAATGGCTGCAAGCAGTTCATTACCTCAGGGCAAAACGCCGGAGTGGTGATCGTGTTTGCGGTGACGGACCCGGCGGCGGGCAAGCGTGGCATTACCGCGTTTATCGTACCCACGGATACTCCGGGTTACAGCGTGGCCCGGGTTGAAGACAAACTGGGGCAGCATGCATCGGACACCTGCCAGATTCTGTTTACTGACCTGAAGATACCGGTGGCCAACCGCCTGGGCGAAGAGGGGCAAGGCTACAAGATTGCCCTGGGCAACCTGGAAGGCGGGCGCATCGGTATTGCTGCACAAGCCGTAGGCATGGCCCGTGCAGCCTTTGAAGCGGCCCGCGACTATGCCCGCGAACGCGTGACCTTTGGCCAGCCCCTGGTGGAGCATCAGGCGGTGGCGTTTCGCCTGGCCGATATGTCGACGGAAATCGCCGTCGCCCGGCAGATGGTCCATTACGCTGCGGCACTGCGTGACAGTGGGCAATCGGCGCTGGTCGAGGCCTCGCAAGCCAAGCTGTTTGCATCGGAAATGGCCGAGCGCGTGTGCTCCAAGGCGTTGCAAACCCTGGGCGGTTATGGCTATTTGAGCGACTTCCCGCTGGAACGGATCTACCGCGATGTGCGGGTGTGCCAGATCTATGAAGGCACCAGTGATATTCAGCGCATGGTCATTTCGCGCAATCTTTGAATCGAGGACATTAGCGATGAGCTACGAAACCATTCTGTTGGACATCCATGGGCAAGTGGGCCTGATTACCCTGAACCGCCCCCAGGCGCTGAATGCTCTGAATGCGCAATTGATCCGCGAAGTAAACCACGCGCTGGACAGCCTGGAAGCCGATAACGGGATTGGCTGTATCGTTATCACCGGCTCGAAGAAATCCTTTGCTGCCGGTGCGGACATCAAGGAGATGGCCGACCTGAGCTACCCGCAAATTTATCTTGATGACCTGTTTTCCGACAGCGACCGTGTGGCGGCCAGGCGCAAGCCGATTATTGCTGCAGTCGCGGGTTTTGCCCTGGGTGGCGGTTGTGAACTGGCAATGATGTGTGACTTTATTCTGGCCGGGGACAACGCCAAATTCGGCCAGCCTGAAATCAACCTGGGGGTGTTGCCGGGCATGGGCGGCACACAGCGCCTGACCCGTGCGGTGGGCAAGGCCAAGGCCATGGAAATGTGCCTGAGCGGGCGTTTGATAGGCGCAGAAGAGGCGGAACGTTCGGGGTTGGTGGCCCGTGTGGTGCCGGTGGATGAATTGCTCGACGAAGCGCTGAAGGTAGCGGCCACCATTGCCAAAAAGTCCCTGCCGGTGCTGATGCAGACCAAGGAATGCGTCAACCGTGCCTTTGAGGTGAACCTGGCTGAAGGTGTGCGTTTCGAGCGTCGGGTATTCCACGCCTTGTTCGCCACACAGGATCAGAAAGAAGGCATGGCGGCGTTTGTTGAAAAACGCGAGGCGCAGTTCAAGAACCAATAACTGCACATGCCTCTATGTGGGAGCGGGCTTGCTCGCGATAGCCTCAACGCGGTGTGTCAGCTGCACCGAGCCGACTGCATCGCGAGCAAGCCCGCTCCCACAGGTTGTGAATCAGTTTCTAAAGCAGATAATTCTTCAGCTCCCGCGCAATCACCATGCGCTGAATCTCGCTCGACCCTTCATAAATCTGGGTAATCCGCGCATCGCGGTAGTAGCGCTCCACCGGATAGTCTTCAAGGTAGCCATAGCCACCGTGGATCTGGATGGCTTTGGAACACACATACTCGGCCATTTCCGAAGCAAACAGTTTGGCTTGCGAAGCTTCTGACAGACAGGGCTTGCCCGCGCTGCGCAGGCGCGCCGCATGCAGGATCAGCAGGCGTGCCGCATTGATGCGGGTCTGCATGTCGGCGAGCATATTGGCCACGCTCTGGTGCTCAATGATCGCCTTGTCAAATTGCACCCGGTCACGGGCGTAACCCAGTGCTGCCTCGAAGGCCGCACGGGCGATGCCCAATGCCTGGGCGCCAATGCCGATTCGCCCGCCTTCCAGGTTGGCCAGGGCAATGGCCAGCCCCTTGCCGCGCTCGCCGAGCATATTGGCTTCAGGCACGCTGCAGCTGTTGAGGGTTACCGCGCAGGTGTCCGAGGCGCGGATGCCCATTTTGTGTTCGGTGCGGTCGACAATAAAACCGGGGGTGGCGGTGGGTACCAAAAACGCCGAAATACCTTTTTTGCCCAGATCAGGGTCGGTTACCGCAAAGACAATGGCCAGTTTGGCGCGCTTGCCATTGCTGACAAACTGCTTGGCACCGGTAATCACCCATTGACCGTCACGCAACTCGGCGCGGGTGCGCAGGTTATGGGCTTCGGAGCCGGCCTGGGGTTCGGTCAGACAGAAGCAGGCGATGGTCTGGCCGCTGGCCAGCTCCGCCAGCCAGGTCTGTTTTTGTGCCTCGCTGCCGTATTTCAGTATCGGCCCGCAGCCCACCGAATTGTGGATGCTCATCAGGGCGCCGGTAGCGGCATCGCCCGCTGAGATTTCCTCCACGGCCAGGGCGTAGGCGACGTAATCGACATAAGTGCCACCCCATTCCTCCGGCACCACCATGCCCAGCAACCCCAGTTCGCCAAGCTTGGCCACCAGCGCGTCGTCGATCCAGCCGGCTTTTTCCCAGGCCTGGGCATGGGGAGCGATTTCACGCCGGGCAAAGTCGCGAGCCATGTCGCGGATCATCACTTGTTCTTCGCTCAGTTCGATGTCTTGCATGGCTCAGGCTCCCTTGGCGTTGAATGCGGTGAAGAAACTGGCGACATGGGCTGGATCCAGTGCATCCAGGCTGGGCGGGTTCCACTGCGGTTTCTTGTCCTTGTCGATAATCAATGCACGCACGCCTTCCATCAGGTCGCCGCGATCAAACCACTGGCGATCCAGGTGCAGTTCCAGGGCGAAGCATTGCTCAAGGGGCAGCGCTCGGCCACGGCGCAGCATTTCTAGGGTCACGGCCATCGCCAGCGGCGAGCGGGTTTGCAACAAGTCGGCGGTTTCATTGGCCCAGTCGCGAGTTTCCGGGGCTATGACAGCGCGCAGATGAGCGATAATCCGTGGCATGTCGACCTGGGCGAAAACGCTGTCAATCAGCGGGCGCAACCTGGCCAGCGGTGGGTCGGGCAATACGGTTACGGCGAATCGGGCTACCAGCGCGGTCAGGTCATCGATAGGGGATTTTTGCCAGTTGAGGCTGTCGAGGCCCTTGTCCAGTTCAGTCAGTGCGGTGCTTTCCAGATAGCCGTCAGCAAGCCCGCAGTACAAGGCATCGGCAGCGCGGATTTGGACCCCGCTGACGCCCAGGTAAGTGCCCAACTGACCTGGCGTTCGGGTCAGGAAGTAGCTACCGCCAACGTCAGGAAAATAACCGATGCCCACTTCCGGCATCGCCAATTTGCTGCGCTCGGTAACCAGGCGCAGATCCGCGCCTTGCACCAGGCCCATGCCGCCGCCGAGAACGAAGCCGTCCATCAAGGCCACAACGGGTTTGGGGTAGCGGTGCAGGGTCAGGTCGAGGGCATATTCCTCTTCAAAGAACAGGGTATGCAGGGTGTTGTTGTTTTGATAGCTGTCGTACAGCGAGCGTATATCTCCGCCCGCGCAGAAGGCTTTTTCGCCCGCGCCACGCAGTACCACGGCCTTGACTTGCGGGTCTTCGACCCAGGCATCGAGTTGCTGCTGGAGGCTGCGGACCATTTCAAGATTGATGGCATTGAGTCCGCCTGGGCGGTTCAAGGTCAGGTGGCCAATATGGTTGCGGACCTCGGCCAGAACGGTGCTTTGCAGCTGCGCGATATCCGGTGTCGGTGAGGAGGAAACCTGAGCAGTCATCACTAACTCCCTGCTTTATATTATTTTTAAGGGGGTTCACGGGTGAACGATAACCGATGCTAACAGTGCAAATTTGCCCATTACAACCCTGATAAGTGCAGGGTTGCTGTGCATTTTTGCATATTGGGCGTGCAGCAATGCGCGATCTTATTGCGCCAGCCAGCCACCATCGACATTCCATGCCGCGCCCCGTACCTGACTGCCAGCCTCACTGCATAAAAACAGCACCAGCTCGCCCAGTTGCGGCGGGGTGACGAATTCCAGCGAAGGTTGTTTTTCGGCCAACAGGTCGTGCTGCGCCTGATAGGGGTCAATGCCCTGGCTGATGCGCTGATCAATCTGTTTTTGCACCAGCGGCGTCAGCACCCAGCCCGGGCAAATGGCGTTGCAGGTGATATTGCTGGTGGCGGTTTCCAGGCCCACCACTTTGCTCAGGCCGATTACCCCGTGCTTGGCGGCGACATAGGCGGCCTTGCCGACCGAGCCCACCAGGCCATGAACCGAGGCAATATTGACGATGCGCCCCCAGCCGCGCTTGCGCATGCCGGGCAGGGTGAGGCGGGTGCTGTGGAACACGCTGGACAGGTTAATGGCGATGATCGAATCCCAGCGCTCTACCGGGAACTCTTCGACGCTGGCTACATGCTGAATGCCTGCATTGTTGACCAGGATGTCGATGCCGCCGAATTCGCGTTCGGCATAATCGATCATGTCGGCGATCTGCGCCGGGTCGCTGACATCTGCGGGGTGGTGACCTACCCTGACGCCGAACTGTTCGACTTCGGCAATCACTTTGGCCGGATCGCCAAAACCGTTGAGGATCAGGTTGGCTCCGGCCTTGGCCAGGCTCAATGCGATACCCAGGCCGATGCCGCTGGTGGAGCCGGTAACCAATGCAGTTTTACCTGTAAGGCTCATGATCAATTCCTCGGATGAGTCACGACGGATTCGTGAATGAGGAAACGTAGCACGGGGATTTGCCGTTGCCCAAACGAAACGGCCCGCCAAAAGGCGGGCCGTCTTCACGCAGCGCGCAGAGGATCAGTCCTGGCGGCTGGTGACTTCCAGCAGGTGGTAGCCAAACTGGGTTTTAACCGGGCCTTGCACCACGTTGATTGGCGCGCTGAACACGACAGTGTCGAATTCTTTAACCATTTGGCCCGGGCCGAAAGAGCCCAGATCGCCGCCCTGACGGCTGGACGGGCAAGAAGAATTGGCCTTGGCAACTTCGGCGAAATCAGCGCCGCCTTCGATTTGGGCTTTCAGTTCGTTGCACTTGTCTTCGGTGGCAACCAGGATATGACGGGCAGTGGCTTTGGCCATGAGGGTGTACTCCTTTCAAGAAAGTGCCGAGCCTACCGGATTCAGTAGGGTTTTTCTCGGCAAAAAGTGCGCTTAGCTATATTTCGTTGCGAGTTTGCCGGTGGGCTTATGCTCCCGCTGCCTTTAGTCGTCTGGCGTGATCGAGGTAATGGGCGACAGGGTCAATGCGTGTGCGGTTCATTCTGGCCAGGTGATTGATGGTGTCCAGGTGGTCCATTGCATAGTCCGAACCGATCACATGGCCCAGATGCGAGCTGAAACGTCCGACCAGCCCGTCGTTCTGTTTGCTCTCGCGGGTGAAGAAACTGCCAAAGATGCGGCAGGCATTGTGTAGAGGGTCGAGCAGATTTAGCGACTCCGACAACCGTGAACCCTTGATGATGCCGCTCCATGAGTAATAAAGAACGTCATTGACCTGCTCGGGGCCCATGCCGCCCCAAGTGGCGGGCAGGCCCTGGGGGTATTTCAGGTTGAAGGCGGCAACGCCTTCGGTGGTCAGCGCGTTGAGGGCTTCAAGGGCGTGTTGCGGTAATTGCCGGTGGCCGGTGATCGCTGACAGGAAACTGGAAAACGAGGTGGTCAGGGCGGCGGCGACGGTTTCGGGGAGCGATCCGGGCACGAAGGCCTGGCGCAAGCGGTCTGCTGCTTCGGAGCCATGATTCGGACCGCTGACGGAGGTGACGGAGGCGATCATAAGGGGGGCCACGGCTGCCGCATAGCGGGCTGTCAGGGCACCCTGGCTGTGGCCGATCAGGTTGACCCGTGTTGCCCCGGTGCGCGAGCAAACCCCGCGTATGTATTCAAGCAGCTGCTCGCCCCGGGTCTCGTTGTTGTTGGCGGCCGAGATGATCGGTACGAAAACCCGGGCGCCCGATCCGCCGAGCGCTTGCTTGATGCCTTTGAAGTAGTTGAATGGGCCTATGCGGCCGAAACCGAAGAGGCCGTGTACCAGTAATATCGGATACTTGGTATTGGCTGAGTCGTCCATGGGCTATTTTCCAGGTGTTTTTGAACCATAAAAACACCTTAGTCGATACCGGCTTCGCGCAACCGTAGGCATTGTCCCTGGTTGCGCTGCGGTTTGCCGAACGCGTCTGTCAGGCGATGGCCTTGGCGGTGTGGCGCTGTGTTTGCAACTGATGTGCGGCGTTACGCAGCAGTTGCTCGGTCGCGTCCCAGCCCAGGCAGCCATCGGTCACCGAGACCCCGTAGCGCATGTTTGCACCCAGGGACTGGCAGCCTTCGAACAAATGGCTTTCGAGCATCATGCCGATCAGCGAGTGATCGCCGGCAAGACGTTGTTCAAGCACATCATTGAAGACTTGCGGCTGGCGCAGCGGGTCTTTGCCACTGTTGGCGTGGCTGCAATCGACCATCATGCGGGCCGGGATGGCGGACTTCTCAAGCCCTGCACGCGCCTTGGCGACGTTGGCGCGGTCGTAGTTGGGACCGCTGTGGCCGCCGCGCAACACCAGATGGGTGTCGGGATTGCCACGGGTCTCGACGATTGCCGGGTGGCCCTGGCTGTCGATGCCGAAGTGACGATGGCTGTGGGCGGCGGAACGCATGGCGTCGCAGGCAATGGCCACGCCGCCGTCGGTGCCGTTCTTGAAGCCCACCGGCAAATCAAGCCCGCTGGCCATTTCGCGGTGGATTTGCGATTCCGTGGTGCGGGCGCCAATAGCTACCCAGCCCAGCAAGTCGTCGAAGTAGCCGGCGGCGATGGGTTGCAATAGCTCGGTGGCGACCGGCAGGCCCATGCGCAGCATCTCCAGCATCAATTCGCGCGAAAGGGTCAGGCCGTGGGCCATGTCATCGCTGCCGTCCAGGTGCGGGTCGTAGGCCAGGCCTTTCCAGCCCACGGTGGTGCGCGGTTTTTCAATGTAAGCACGCATTACCAGCAGCATGTCGTCGCGCACATCATGGGCGAGGGCAGCCAGGTTGCTGGCGTATTCCAGGGCGGCGACGGGATCGTGGATGGAGCAGGGGCCGACCACCACCAGTAAACGGGAGTCTTCACCGTCAAGGATGGCGCGAATGGCTTGACGCTGGCTGCTGATCTGGACGCGCAGGGCATCGCTGAGGGGCAGTTGCTGTTTGAGTTGTGCTGCCGTGGGCAGGCGACGGGTCGTCACCGGGGCAGATACGGCGTGTACGGTTGGCAGGGCGGATACGGATGCGTTCATGGTTCGGGCTTCCTGGGCAGGCGGCGGGTTGTCCCGCGCGCTCAGCCCTAGTGGGGTGTTCGACAATTGGCCAGACTGGCTGTAAGTACGTGCGTGCCACCAATGTGGGTCCGTTCGGAGGCGGCAGGCTGTCCCGAACGGCGGCTGATAAATCGCCATGAAGTGCAAAGGTCGAAACGGTAATAAGTGGCGTAGTTCATGGGGTAAATCCTCAATTCAAGAAAATGTCAGGGGCCAAAAAAACAAAACCCCCGGTCGGGAAGCCGACCGGGGGTGAGAATTCTCTGTCAGGCGACCCCTAAGTAGTGGGCGCCGTGTGGGTATCAGGCGCGCCAGTGGCTAAACCAATACCCAAAATAAAATCGTGCTGTGGAGTGCATGTTGTTCGCGCACACAGCAGCAGCCAGACGCGATTGGCGTGTGGTCATGCAGATGGCGGTGGTGGCGTGATGCAACATGGGTGGTCTCCGATTGATGGTTTGCAGCTTACGCGAGGCGAACGGGCAGATTCAATAAGAAAATACTATCTGGAACTCCCACGATCACTATTGACCTGTACGTGTGCAATGCCGGGGCAGGGCGCAGAGCCCTGTAATCGGGCCCCTGAGCCAGTATGAACACTAAATCGGGCCTGTCGCCCGATTAGGCGCATACTCAAGCTAACTCATCATCCTTAGCTTCTGTCAGATGCGTGCCCTGAGACGGAATGATCCCGTCCTTCATGCCCAGAAGAACCGCTACCTTGTGGGCTTCACCACGTTTCCCCTTTTTGCGCCCGGCGAGCACTTGATAAGTGGTAGCCGGGTCTATGCCATGTTCCCGAGCGAACTCTTGAACGGACTTTCCCTGGTGTTCCAGCCATGCCTTGGCTTGTGCAGCGGTACGAATTCCGGTCATAGTTCAAAACCGTTCAAAGTTGTTTAATATTTATCGATTATACCATCCTTGTGGGTGTTTAAAATGGGATCCTACATCCAAATGAGTGGAATTGGTTTGCGCTTGCGGCAGGAGCGAGAGCGGCTAGGTTTGTCGCAAAAAACTTTTGGCGAAATCGGTGGTGTCGAGGCTAATGCCCAGGGCAAATATGAAAATGGTGACCGCGCACCCAAGGCAGATTACTTGTCGCGCGTTGCTGCCCGGGGTGTTGACGTGCTTTACGTGTTGACCGGCAGTCCAACCCCGACCCTGCTCGATAATTTGAGTCATCTTGAAGAGAAGGTGCTGATCAGTTACAGGGTGCTGCACAAGGAGGATCAGGACGCCATTCGCCGCCTCACCACTACCCTGGCAGAATTATCGGCACCTCAAGCGGCAAAGGAACGCCGTGATCCTAAGGAGGTAGATCCCGTCAAGGAATGAATGTTTAAAAGGATTTAATGCTTTGGCAGGGATAGTTGACGCAAGTCGATAGGTTGGTGCTTTAGTTTTTGCTAAGGTGTCGGCAATCAACCAAGACCAATTTGCGAGGTGTCGACTTGATTCGGGTTCTAGTGGTCGATGACCACGATCTTGTGCGTACAGGGATCACACGAATGCTGGCCGATATCGAAGGTCTGCAGGTGGTCGGTCAGGCCGAGTCCGGCGAAGAGTCGTTGCTCAAGGCTCGTGAATTGAAGCCGGATGTGGTCCTGATGGATGTCAAAATGCCTGGCATTGGTGGTCTTGAGGCTACTCGCAAGATGATGCGCAGCCACCCGGATATCAAGGTTGTCGCTGTGACCGTGTGTGAAGAAGACCCTTTTCCTACGCGCTTGCTGCAAGCAGGCGCGGCGGGTTACATGACCAAAGGTGCCGGTCTGGCTGAAATGGTTCAGGCAATTCGCCAGGTGTTCGCAGGCCAGCGCTATATCAGTCCGCAAGTGGCACAGCAACTGGCGCTCAAATCTTTTCAGCCTGCCAGCGACTCTCCCTTCGATGCCTTGTCCGAGCGCGAAATCCAGATCACCCTGATGATTGTTGGCTGTCAGAAGGTTCAGGTTATTTCTGACAAGCTTTGTTTGTCGCCCAAGACGGTAAACACCTATCGCTACCGTATTTACGAGAAGCTCTCGGTCAAGAGCGATGTTGAGCTGGCCTTGCTGGCCGTTCGTCACGGCATGGTTGATGCTGGTTAGAGATGACAGACGTGTTTGATGCAAGTGCATTTCTTTCGACCTGCAGTGGTCGACCCGGCGTGTATCGCATGTTCGACAGCGATGCGCGGCTTCTCTATGTGGGCAAGGCCAAGCACCTGAAAAAACGCCTGGCCAGCTATTTTCGCAAAACCGGCCTGGCGCCCAAGACGGCTGCACTGGTTGCGCGTATCGCGCAAATTGAAACCACTATTACCGCCAACGAAACCGAAGCGCTGTTGCTTGAGCAGACGCTTATCAAAGAGTGGCGTCCGCCGTACAACATCCTGTTGCGCGACGACAAGTCCTACCCCTATGTGTTTTTGTCGGATGGTCAATACCCGCGGCTGAGTATTCACCGCGGTGCCAAAAAACTGAAAGGCAAGTATTTCGGGCCTTACCCCAGCGCCGGCGCCATCCGTGAAAGTCTGAGTATCCTGCAGAAGACTTTTCTGGTGCGTCAGTGCGACGACAGCTACTTCAAAAACAGAACGCGACCTTGCTTGCAGTACCAGATCAAGCGTTGCAAGGCGCCTTGCGTCGGCCTGGTTGACCCGCAGGAATATGCCGAGGACGTACGCCATTCGATCATGTTCCTTGAAGGGCGTAGCAGTGCCCTGACCGATGAGTTGAACGCAGCCATGGAACAGGCTGCCAGCACGCTGGACTTCGAGCGTGCCGCTGAGGTGCGTGACCAGATTTCCTTGCTGCGCCGGGTTCAGGACCAGCAAAGCATGGAGGGCGGTAACGGCGACGTGGACGTAATTGCCGCTTTCGTCAACCCGGGCGGCGCCTGTGTGCACCTGATCAACGTGCGCGGCGGGCGTGTGCTGGGCAGCAAGAATTTTTTCCCTCAGGTAGGTATTGAGGAAGATGTCGCCGAAGTCATGGCGGCCTTTCTTGGCCAGTACTACATCAGCAGCCCCGAGCGCGACCTGCCCAGCGAGTTGATCGTCAACGTGGAGCATGAGAGCTTCGGGGCGATTATCGATGCAATCGCCGAGCTGCGTGGCCGAGAGCTGGCGATCAGCTATCGTGTGCGCGGCACCCGGGCGCGCTGGCAGCAGTTGGCGGTCACCAATGCCGAGCAAGCGCTGATGGCCCGCCTGACCAATCGCCTGCATGTGGCGGCGCGTTTTGAAGCCTTGGCCCAGGTATTGAAACTCGACGAGATTCCGCAGCGCCTGGAGTGCTATGACATCAGCCACTCCAGCGGCGAGGCCACTGTGGCGTCCTGCGTGGTGTTTGGCCCCGAGGGGCCGATCAAGTCCGACTACCGGCGCTTTAACATTGAAGGTGTCACGCCAGGCGACGACTATGCCGCCATGCACCAGGCACTGATGCGGCGCTTCAGTCGACTCAAGGAGGGAGAGGGTAAACTGCCGGACATTCTTCTGGTCGACGGTGGCAAGGGGCAGATGTCGATGGCCCGTGATGTGCTGAATGAATTGGCAGTACCCGACCTGATTTTGCTTGGCGTGGCCAAAGGTACGACGCGCAAGGCCGGTTTTGAAACGCTTTACCTGAATGATGCGGCCCATGAATTCACCCTCAAGGGTGACTCGCCGGCCTTGCATCTGATCCAGCAAATCCGTGACGAGGCCCACCGCTTTGCAATTACCGGGCACCGGGCGCGACGCGGAAAAACCCGTCGAGCCTCAACGCTGGAAGGCATTGCAGGGGTAGGGCCGACCCGCCGCCGAGATTTATTGAAACATTTTGGTGGCTTACAGGAGCTATCTCGTGCAAGCATCGAGGAGATCGCCAAAGCACCCGGGATCAGTAAAAAGCTCGCTGAGTTGATTTATGCAAACCTGCACAGCGAGTAGAATGCCACCTCACCTCGTAGCCAGTTGTGCCGATGAATATCCCTAATTTGATCACCGTACTACGCGTTCTACTTATTCCTTTCTTCATTTTGTTGTTTTACCTGCCTTACAGCTGGAGTTATGCAGCCGCCAGCTCAGTCTTCGCCTTTGCGGCGGCGACCGACTGGCTTGACGGCTACCTGGCCCGCCGGCTGGAGCAGAGCACGCCTTTTGGTGCCTTTCTGGATCCGGTGGCCGACAAGTTGATGGTGGCTGTGGCTTTGGTGTTGCTGGTGCAAGAGCATCACAACGTGTGGCTGACCTTGCCGGCGGCGGTGATTATTGGCCGTGAGATCGTCATCTCCGCGTTGCGCGAGTGGATGGCGGAGCTGGGGGCACGGGCCCAGGTAGCGGTCTCGAACATGGGCAAATGGAAAACCGCAGCGCAAATGCTCGCTCTGGTCATACTGCTGGCCAATCCGTCGGACTTCAGCTTCTGGGTATTGGTAGGGTACGGGTTGCTGTTGGTAGCTGCCGGCTTGACCCTGTGGTCGATGCTCCAGTATTTGCGGGCTGCCTGGCCGCATCTGAAGACCACCTCGGTAAAATAAATAAAACTTTTTAAAACAAAGGCTTGACGCGTTATTAGATTTCTATAGAATGCGCATCACCAAGCGGGAATAGCTCAGTTGGTAGAGCACGACCTTGCCAAGGTCGGGGTCGCGAGTTCGAGTCTCGTTTCCCGCTCCAAACATGGCCCAGTGAATTCAATCGGATTCGCAAGGGCAGAACAAAGGACCTTCGGGTCCTTTTTTCGTTTCTGGCGTTTTATTCGGGGATGCTGAGTCGCTCTTCTGAAGCCGCGGGCTGAAAATGATGTGCGCCCGACACAGCGTATTGATCTATTAAATGCCCAACCGTTTGCTATTCCCTGGCCTGTTTGATTGAGACGTTGAATATGGGTTTATTTAAAGTTCGCAGCTCTTTCAAGAAAAGCGCACTTGCCCCGCCAGCGATCCACTTCACTCAAGTCCGGCGCCATCAGCTCCCGGACAGCAGATTGCGATTTCATGTTTAGTGCATCATGTTTAATGATCTTTAGCGCTTTAATATGTTAGCGAAATCAATCAGTTGATCAGCTCTGCCCATCAGCGGGTATTCGCCCGCTGAATAACGGCGCGCTCTTGTTATATTGTCCTACAAGGCAATTGATTTCTATATAACAGGCTCTGGCAACGGATCAGGAATATTGGTAGTTTGCGCCCCGTTGATCACTGGACCTCTAATAATGAAAAAACTATTCTTCAAGACCACCCTCGGTCTTGCCGTTGCACTTGCGTCGTCTCAGCTACTTGCCAGCGGTCTTGCAATCAATGAACAAAGTATCAGCGGTATGGGCACCGGTTTCGCCGGTCGATCGTCCTCCGCGGATGATGCCAGTACCGTTTACGGCAACCCTGCCGGCATGGCGCGCCTGAAACAGGAGCAGGTGAGTGCAGGTGCTGCCTTGCTCGTGGCGAAAACCGATATCAGCCATACCCGCAGTACCTTTGGCGGCAAGGAAGACGGCGATATGGTGCCGTTGACTGCGGTGCCAATGGGTTATTACGTCAAGCCGATTGATGAACACTGGGCTTTCGGTGTCGGTTTCTATGTGCCGTTTGGTTTGATTACGGACTATGGCAGTGGTTTCGCCGGCCGCTACTTCGCCAATAAAAGCAAGATTCAAGTCATGACGTTCCAGCCTACGGTCAGCTATGCCTTCAATGACAAGGTGTCGATCGGGTTTGGTCCGACCATCAACCGCATTGACGGTGAACTGACTTCACAAGTGCCAAATGCCCTTACCCCGGGCAGTAACGACGGCAAGGTGAAGATCAGCGGCGATGACACGGCCATCGGTTTCAACGCCGGCATCCTGGTACAGGCCACTGACAGCACCCGTGTGGGCCTGACGTATCACTCCAAGGTCAGTTACAACCTCAAGGGCACTACCAAGGTCACTGGCGGTACCTTCAGCCTGCTGGGCCTGAGCGGCCAGAGCTACGATGCCAAGCTGGACCTGGACACGCCGGAGTCCGTGGACTTCTCGGTCACTCACCAGCTCAATGATGACTGGACCCTGTATGCGGGGAGCACCTGGACCCGCTGGAGCCGCCTCAAGGATATTACCGCTCAGAACAGTGATGTCAGCCCGCGTCTTGGCGGCTCGTTGAGCACCATTACCGAGGAGCAGAACTGGCACGACACCTGGGCCCACGCCATTGGCGTCGCGTATCAGTTGAATCCGCAATGGGTGTTGCGCACGGGCTTGTCAGTCGATGAGTCGCCGACCAACAACAGCAACCGTTCGCCGCGTATCCCCACCGGTGACCGTACCGCCATCAGCTTCGGCGCTGGCTGGACGCCGGTGAGTAACATGACGATCGACCTGGCGTACTCCTACCTGTGGGAAGACAGTACCAAGGTCAACGACAGTTCGGCTTCCAAGGGCGCGTACAGCTCTACCTACAAAAACAGCGCGAGCGGTTTTGGTACTTCGATCACCTATCGTTTCTGATCTGCGGGTTTACGCAATATCACTGCAGTGATCTGAAGCAGAGTAGGGCCAGATATGTTTCGCATTTATTGCGGCGCATATCTGGCTCAAACCCTAGGGCGTGCTACTACAGATCAAATTTATGGCAGTGACAGTCAGCTGCTCTGAAGAGACGTTTCGCTATTGATATCGGAAGCGTCCTAACTCTTTTCATTCAAACATATCCAAAACTTACCCCACCCGGAGACGCGCCAAGGCTTTTGCCTGCGAATTGTCTCGTTGAAAAGACTTTGCCTCACTCATCAAGTTTGGCGAATCACGGATGGAGTAAGCATGTTTGGATGTTATCTCGGGATGAGGTCTTTATTTCCGGTTGTACCGGGCAGCCTGGCCAAGCTGGGTTTGTTATCCCCAGAAACCGACAGGGATGATCGGCATTCAGCCTTCTTGGCCCGCCAGTCTTCAGCAGCACTGCATGCCCGGGAATCTTTCCTGGGCATGCCTAAACGTGGCCTGGCCTTTATTTTGGCCAATGCGCTGTTCTGGCAACCACTGCTGGTGCAGGCCGAAGGCATCGTTGTCAGCGGGCCAGGCACCAGCCTGGGAGCGGCGGGTAATGGCGTTCCGATCGTCAATATTGCTGCACCCAATGGCAGCGGTCTGTCGCATAACCAGTTCAATGACTACAACGTCGGTGCCAATGGCCTGATCCTCAACAACGGCATTGACCGTACCCAGTCGACCCAACTGGGCGGCATCATCCTAGGCAACCCGAACCTGCAGGGCAACGCCGCCCATATCATTCTCAACGAAGTCAACGGCGGCAGTCCCAGCCAGTTGCGCGGTTATACCGAAGTGGCGGGGCAGTCGGCCAAGGTGATCGTGGCCAACCCCTACGGTATTACCTGTAATGGCTGCGGTTTTATCAATACTCCCAGTGTCACGCTTAGCACGGGCAAACCTCTGTTTGATAATGGTCGTCTGGATCGTTATCAGGTTGATGGCGGTACGGTGACCATTGACGGTCAGGGTTTGAACGCCAGTAATATCGATCGCTTCGACATCATCACCCGCTCGGCGAAGATCAACGGCCAGATCAATGCGCGTCACTTGACGGTGATTGCCGGTCGCAACGACGTCAATGCCCGGACCCTGCACGCCACTGCGCGCGCGGATGACGGCAGCGCCAAGCCGCAGTTGGCCATTGACTCCAGCGCCTTGGGCGGAATGTATGCGGGCGCCATCAGGCTGGTGGGTACCGAGGCCGGAGTCGGGGTCAAGCTGGACGGCACGCTGGCGGCCAGTGGCGGGGATATACAGCTCGATGCCAATGGGCATTTGCGTATGGCTCAAGTCACGGCCAGCAGTGCGATCACAGGCAAGGCTGGAAGTCTCGATGCCCAAGAGGCGATCTATGCTGGCAGCACACTGGATATGCAGGCTCAAGGCAACCTGAGCAGCCGTAAAAACCTTATCGCACGTGACAGCATAAAGCTCTCCAGCGGCGCGCAGTTGACCAATCACGGCATTATCGAGGCAGGGGTCAATGCCGACCATTCCCGCAACAGTCATGGCGATGTGTACATCGCCGCAAAAACGCTTGCGAACACACACGCCAGCATCATTGCCAGTCGTCACCTGACAGCTAGCGCCCAAATCCTGAGCAATCAGGGGGGCACGCTGAGCGCCAAACAGGCCGCCAGCATCCGTGCAGACACTCTGGATAACCAGAACAAAGGGCGGATTCTGAGTAGCGCCAGTCTCGACCTCAAAACTGATCGGTTACTTAACAGCCAAGGTCTGGTTTCAGCCAGCAGCATCGACGCCCGGATCGGCAGCTTGGACAACCGCACTGGCATGCTCAGCAGTCAGGGTGAGATGCGCCTGGCCGTTGATGGCACATTGCAGAACCGCAGTGGCGTAGTGATAGCCGACGGCAACGCAAGCGTAACTGCAACCCGCCTCGATAACAGCAGCGGCCGGATTTCCGGCAAGCAGAACCTCAAGGTTCAAGTGCAGGATCTAAACAACCAGCAAGGTCAACTGATCGGCCAAGGTGCCGTCCAACTGAGTAGTAATACCCTGGACAACCGTCATAAAGGCCTGGTCGGCGGCGCTCAAGGGCTGACGCTTGATGTGGCCGATATCGATAACCGTGAAGGCGAAGTGTCGAGCCAGGCTGGTTTGTCGTTGAAGGGTTTTCGGCTGGACAACACGGGCGGCAGGCTTACCAGCGAAAAACACAGCCGTCTTGAGCTTAGTGCCGGCGTGGCAAACACCTTGGGCCTGATCAGCAGTGAAGGCGGGTTAAGCCTCTCTGCGACTGAGTTGTCCAACCACCAGGGCAGCATTTCCAGCGCTGGCCAACTTGCTATCAGCAGTGGTGGGTTGAACAACGAAAAGGGTTCGCTGCAGGGCAAGGCCATCACGCTCGACTTGGGTACTGCCACAGGCGATCTCAACAATATGGGCGGCCTGATCACCACAGCAGGCCCTTTGACCCTCAAGCACCTGCGTGACCTGAACAACCGTGGCGGCGAGATTTCCACTACGCAAACCCTCCGCCTGAGTGTCCGCAACCTTGATAATACGGGCGGCAAGCTGATCAGCAATAACCTTTTGGACATCAATGGCGACAACCTGCTCAATCAGGGCGGGCTGATCTCCGGCTGGCAGGGTTTGAATGCCACCGGTACAACGCTCGACAATCGCAACAGCGGCAAACTGTCCAGCCTTTACGGCAACCTTGATGCCCATCTCAGCTCCAGCCTTCTCAATAGCGGTACAGGTATTCTGGTCAGCCAAAAAAACCTGACCGTCACAGCGGCCAACCTGGACAACAGCGGTCAGGGCAATATAACCAGTGCTGGCGCCCAAAGCCTTGATGTCAGTGGTTGGCTGAACAACGCCGAGGGCGGGGTGATTGACAGTGGTGCGGCTCTGTATCTGAGTGCGCGTGATCTCGACAACAGTGCTGGCAGTATCAAAGGTGCCGCCGCCACAACCCTCGACCTGCCTGGCACCTTGTCCAACACCCGCGGCAAGCTGTCCAGCGGTGGCCCGCTATTGATCCAGCGGGCGGCGCAGATCGACAACCAGGGCGGTGAGCTGGTCAGCAGAAGCGTGCTGAGCCTGATGACCGCTGGCCTGGACAACCGCAATCGCGGCACAGTCGCGGCAGATGGCAAGTTGGACATTAGCGTCAGTGGCCTGGTGCAAAACAGCAATGACGGCCTGATCTACAGCCAGGACGGCGAGCTCAAACTTACCGCTAGCCGCCTGGACAACGCCAAGGGCAAGGTGCAAGGCAAGACCGGCTTAGAACTGGACATTACTGAAAATATCGACAATCAGGGTGGCAAACTGATTGCCCAAAACGGTGATTTGGCGATCAAGGCCGCCAACCTGGATAACCGTGGTGGTGAGCTTGGCAGCCTCAAGCAAGCCCTCAATGCTCGCGTAGTCGGTGTACTGCGCAACGGTGTGGCAGGGATCATCCAGGGCCTGCGTCTGAATCTGATCGCGGGCAGTATCGATAACGTCGGCGGGAAAATCTCAGCGCAAGTGGGCGATGCCCTCGTGACCACCGACGCTTTTGACAATCGCGACGGCAATCTCTACGTCAAGCGTCTGCTGACAATAACCGGCTACGCCTTCGACAACAGCGGCGAAACAGGTGGGCGTGTGGCAGCAGAGCACGTCAGCCTCGATCTGAGTGACGCCCTGAATAACCATAAAGGCCTTATCGAAAGCACAGGAACCCTGAGTGTCAGCGCCGCCAGCATGGATAACCGGACGGGGCAGTTGCGTACGCTGGGTACCAGCGGCGATACCTTGTTACAGATTGGCGGGCTGCTGGACAACCGCAACGGCACCCTGGAAAGCGCCAATACTGAGTTGACGTTACTCGCGGGCAGCTTCCAGAACGCGGGTGGCAAGGTACTGCATTCCGGCAGCGGCACTTTCGCCATTGATCCGTCGATCCTCGACAACGTTGGCGGCAGTCTGGTGAGTCGAGGTGGCCTGACCCTCAACCAGGACAGCTGGACCAACAGCAGCCTGATTCAGGCCGCGCGCCTGACAGTCAACGTCAACAGCCTCAATCAAGTTGCGGGCGGCCAGTTACTGGCATCCAACAGTTTTGTTGGCGCAGGCGGGAACTGGTCCAACAACGGTTTGCTCGCCAGTGACGGCACTCTGAGTATCAACCTGGAGGGTACTTATTCGGCCAGTGGTCGGCTGAGCAGCCTCGGATCCCTGGATCTGCGCGCCGCGCAACTGCACTTCAGCGAAACCGCCACCCTGGCCGGTGGTGACGGCACCCGGGTCACAGTGGCAGGACAGTTGAACAACGCCGGGCGGATGACGTCTGCGACCGACCTCAACCTCATTGCCAATGAGGTGTCCAACACCGGCACACTGGGGGCTGGCGCGAACCTTATGCTCACTGCCGACACAGCACTCAATCGCGATGGTCTGATTTTCAGCGGCGGTGACATGCAGCTGCTGTCCACCACCTTCACCAATGCCTATGCGACGGTCTATGGCCTGGGCGATGTGCTGATCGCCAAAGATACAGATCACAACCAGGCCGATTTGCTGGACAACCGCTCCGGCACGGTTGAAAGCGCGCAGAACCTGAGCATCCGCGCCATGACCGTGAATAACGTGCGGGATGTGCTGGAATACACGGCCCAGGAAAAAAGCTCGGTGACCATCACTGAGCTCGATTGCAACTTGATACCTGGTGCCGGTTGTGACTTTCGTCGTAAAGGGCGGCGAAACGGCCTGTGGCAAATCGATGAAATCGATCGCCTGAACGTTACCCGAAGCACAGCGGCTTCGCTCTTGGGCAGTGGCGCGGACCTCCAGATCCTCGCCGGGACGCTCAATAACCACAGCAGCACCATTGCCGCCACAGGCAACGTGACGGCCACCGCAGAGACCCTTAACAACCTGGGCGTGCAAGCGCAGGAGATCACCACCACCCGCACGTACTGGAACTATGTCACACAGATTTTTGCGGCCATCCCGGCGGCTGCCAATTTCAATGCCAAAAACAGCCCCACACCCTCGGCCACCGTTGAGTCTGACCTGAGTTACTTTATTGGCCTGCTGGGCGGTGGCAAGCTATCGCACACCACCCGCACCCAAAACATCGACGGGCAGGCCCATGACGCTGTGATCCAAGCCGGGGGCGACGTCAACCTCAGTGCCGGGCAAAGCCTTAACAACAGCGTGATCCGGCCGTACTACGGTTATGTCGCTGCCGGCCGTACGCCAACCGACACGGGCGCGGGAAGTGGCTACTCCACACCGATCCACATCAACGCCCAATTGCCAGCGGATGTGGCCCAGCAACAAGTGAACCCGGTAGAGCTGCCCGGCTTCAGCTTGCCTGAGGGCCAGAACGGCCTGTTTCGCCTGAGCGGGCAGGGCAGCAGCACTGTGTCGGCCGTTCACTCTCCCTCCCTACCGGTCGACCTCTCAGGTGCAGCAGGTTCTGCAACAGCGATTGACGGCCTGACCATCAACCGTGTTCAGGGCTTGCCTGACACAAACGTTGTAACCAGCCCGCACAAATACCTGATCGAAACCAACCCGGCTCTGACCCACCTCAAACAATTTATGGGCTCGGACTACCTGCTGGCGAAGTTGGGTTACGAGCCGGACCAAAGCCAGAAGCGCCTGGGTGACGGCTTTTATGAACAGCGCTTGATTCAGCAAGCCCTCACCGCCCGTACTGGCCAGCGTTTTATCGACGGCCAAACCAGCGATGCGGCGACGTTTAAATACCTGATGGACAATGCTGTCGCCAGCAAGCAGGCGCTCAACCTCTCGGTGGGTATCACCCTGACAAGCGAACAGATCGTGGCCCTGACCCACGATATCGTCTGGTTGGAAAACACCACGATCAACAACCAGCAAGTGCTGGTTCCGGTGTTGTACATGGCCCAGGCGAACAAACGCCTGGCCCCTAATGGCGCATTGATTGCCGGAAACAACGTCAACCTGATCACAGGTCAAGACCTCAAAAACGTCGGCACCTTGCGGGCCACAGAAAACCTGTCAGCCAACGCAGGTAACCACCTGATCAACAGCGGCCTGATCGACGCCGGCAACCGCCTCGACCTGCTGACGGGCAATAACCTGAGCAACAAGGCGGGCGGCATCCTTGCCGGGCGCGATATCAGCCTAACGGCCAGCAAGGGTGATCTACTCAATGAGCGCACCGTTATCCGTCATAACAGCAGCAACGGCTATCGCAGCGAACGCACCGACTTCATGGACAGCGCCGCTCGCATTGAAGCGGCGAACAACCTGTCTCTGCACGCGGGCCGCGACGTCCACAGTGTTGGTAGCGTAATCAAAAGCGGCGCAGACACCACCATCAAGGCAGGTCGTGACGTCAACCTTATTGCCACAGAACAACGCAACAGCCAGGTTGCCGGCACACTGTCGCGTGGCGAGAGCGTCACCCAATATGGCTCTGTCATTGAAGCGGGTCGCGACTTCCAGATTGTTGCCGCGCGGGATATCAGCGCTATCGCCAGCCAGATTGCAGCCACCCGCGACCTGGCCATGGCCGCATCGGGCGACCTGACCCTGGCCTCGGCTGCAAACGAGCAGCACAGCGCGCTCAACACCAAAAAAGTCAAAACCCGGGACGATCGCGTCAGCCAGGTCTCGAGCGTGGTCAAGGCCGGTGGCGATGTGACGCTGAGTGCCGGGCAGGATATGGCGGTAATTGGCAGTCGGGTGGAGGCGGGCGGTGAAGCATACCTGGTGGCTGGCGCAAGCCTTGAGCTCAAATCCGCAGAGGAACTGGATTACAGCTTCTATAGCAAGAGCAAAAAAAGCTCGTCCGGAAAATCCTTCCGCCTGAACGAAACCGACACCCTCACTAACGTTGGCAGTCTGGTCACCTCGGGGGGTAACAGCACCTTGGTGGCGGGTGATGACCTGCTCTTGCAAGTCAGTGCGGTCAATGCAAAGCAAGGTGCTGCCAAGCTGCTTGCGGGCAACAATATTCAGATCCTCGCCGCCAGTGATTCCAGCAGTGTGCGCCACGAGAACAGTCAAAGTAAAAGCAGTTGGGGTGGCCTGAACTCGAGCAAGGCCAAGCGTCAGGTCAGTGAAGCCAGCACGACAGCTGTAGGAAGCATTGTCTCGGGTGACACGGTCAATGTGGCTGCCAGGCGAGACGTAAAAGTCACGGGTTCGGCGCTGGTCAGCACCGATGACCTTACTGTTCAAGCCGGGCGTGACCTGACTGTTGATGCGGCAATCAACACGTTTTCGCGAACTGAGATGCGCAAGGAGAAAAAGCGCGACCTCACAGGTGTGCTGACCGGGAACAACCTTGGGTTGGACGATATTAGCGGCAACCTGCATCTCTCCAACAGTGGCCAAAAGCACAACGGCACTGCACAGGAGAGCACCTTGCAGGGCAGCACCCTGGGCTCCAGCGTCGGTGACGTGACCCTGACTGCGGGTCGTGAGTTGAAGGTGATAGCCAGTGACTTGGTCAGTACCCAGGACATGGGCCTGAGCGGTTCCAATGTCACCATCGCCGCGGGTACTGAAACCGCGCACCAGACCACCCAAGACAGCTCCAGGAGTATGGGTGTGGGGCGGGTTGTGGGTGGCATGGTGGTCGATACGGTAACCAGCATTCGTAACGACGTGCGGGCTTCGCAGCAGGCTGACGACAGCCGTCTCAAGGCAGTCAAGGGCGCGCAGGCGTTGCTGTCTGCTTACAACGCCGCAGGCAATATGGATGCCAGTGCCGCGAATGTGTCAGAAGGTAAGCCTGCCAATAGCGGTGGCGCGCTGATAAAAATCGGTACCGAACTGGGCTCCACTAACAAGAAAAGCAGCAGTGAGTACAACGCTGAAACAGCCAGGCAATCCACCCTCAACAGTGGCGGCAGTCTGGCCATTGTGGCAACAGGCAATGCCCCCGACACCCAGGGCGATATTCATGTCATTGGCAGCAGCCTCAAGGCTAGAGACACCCTGTTGCGGGCAGAGCATGACATCACCCTGGAAAGCGCCCAAGACCGGAAAAGCTGGGACAACCAAAGTAAAAACGACAAAACCAGTATGGGTGTCAGCTTCAATGTGGGTGAACAAACGGGTTTCACCCTCGACCTTGGCGCACAACTGGCCAAGGGCATGGGTAAAGGGCGGGAAGTCAGCCAGGTCAACAGCACGTTAGACACTGGACTGCTGGTGCTCAAAAGCGGCCAGGACACTGCGTTGGCCGGTGCTCAAGTGCGGGCGGATGCCATCAAGGCTGATATCAGTGGCAATCTGAGCATGGCTTCACGTCAGGATGAAGCCCGCCAGAAGAACAGGCAAACCAGCGCTGGCGTGGGCGGGAGTATTTGTGTGCCCCCGTTTTGTGTGGGCGCTCCGGTATCCGCTTCGGCCAATATCGCTGGCAGCAAAATGAACAGCGATTATCAGGCTGTGACCGATCAGACGGGCCTGTCTGCGGGCACAGGTGGTTACGACATCAACGTCGGAAAAACCACCGCGCTTCTAGGCGCCGTGATTGCCAGCGATGCGCCGGCTGACAAAAACCATCTCAGCACTGATCGCCTGTTGGTCAGTGACATCAAAAATAAAAGCGCCATAACAAGTCAGGCCGGGAGTTTGAGCTATTCCGGGGCCTTGGCAGGGGGCGGGGTGGATGCCCGCTCGGTCGCTGGCGGCACGCTGCCGGTGTTTCTCAAGGACTCTGAGAAGAGTAAAACCCAAAGCGCCATCAGTGAAGGCACCATCACCGTGCGCAACCCCGATGGCGGCAATGACCTGGTGGGGTTGAACCGCGACACCGTGAACGCCAATCAGCATCTGGATCGGCCTGATGAAAAGGCCATGCAAGCACGCATCGACCTGATTCAAAGCTCGGCGCAGCTGTCCAGCAGCGTAATTAATAGCGTGGCCAAAGCCAAGGCTGATGCGGCAACCAAACAGGCCAATGAGGCAACTACCCCAGAGCAACAACAAGCGGCTGCGCTTGCGCTGGATGACGCCAGGAGCTGGCAGGTCGGGGGCGATAGACGGCTGATGGCCAATATTGCATCGGGCCTGATCGCGGCGGGCCTGGGAGGGGCAACGGGCAGTACGGCTGTGGGTGTTGTTGCGAACGTATCATCCAGTGAGATTTTTAAAAAAATCGGTGATTTCGCTACCGCGCAAAGAGATAAATCTACGGACAGTGCAGTAAAGGCAGCCTGGGATGAAGGCGGTGCAGCTCGTGTCTTGCTGCATGCGTTGGCGGGTGCGGCAATAGGTTTGTCCAGCGGCAATGCGCAGGCGGGTGCTCTGGGAGCTGGAGCCTCTGCGGCGTTGATGCCATCGGTGGGTCAGGCGCTGAAAGACAGTGGGCTGTCTCGTCAGGAACAAGATGCTATAGCTGCATTGATTGCGACAGGCGTTGGAGCCTCTGCGGGGGCTGGAAGTGGGCCCGGCGAGGCTGTGGTGGCAGGTGGGGCAGGGTTTGGTGTGGAAGCCTTCAATAGGCAGCTGCATAAGCAACAAGAAATTCCGGTTCTGGAGAAAAAGGCCGAAGAGCTTTACAAAACCCTGGGAGCGCCAAGATCCAGTGCCCTTTGGCTGGATTTGTTGATGATTGCTGCGGGTGGCGCCCTGGATGCTGCTGATGAAGCCCGTTTGAGCGGTTTGGTTGCGCAGTCCACAGGCAATGATCCGCAGTCCCGAAATTTTATCGATGACCTGAATATTGCCAAAGGGATTATTGGGCAACTGGCGGCACAGAAAATCCCTCTGAAGTGGGGCGATGGAAGCCAAATTGTTGCCAATGGCGAGAAAGCCTTCGCGTTCAGAGCAACCGAAAAACAGTTCAATGACTCAACGCTGTTCAATGCGTCAGTCTTGCATGGTCAAGGCGTGGTGTATGAGCAATGGCGGCAATACGGCCAGGAGCAAACCAGCGCGCATTCGAAAGAAATGGGTGCGTTGTCCAGTACTGAGTCAGGTATAAAATCGGCTACCCAGCGTTTGTCAGATTTGGCAGGCAAAGGGATTACAACCATAGCGCCCGAGCTTGATGCTGCTATGCTGTTGATGCCGGCAGGTAAGGGCGCCAAGGTTGTTGTTGAGGCGGTTCTTGCCAAATTGGCGGCTGGTAAGGCTGCTGCGGGTGTTGGTGCAAAAGCAAATGTGGGGTCAATTAGTCATATCTCTGGAGTGAATCTTCCTAAAAGTCAGTCTAAGATGATTGCTAATTTTGAAACAGCAGGGTACCCAACAAAACCAGTAGTTTCTCCGACCAGCGGAAATGTGGTCGGAACTCAATACATCTTGCCTGATGGTTCGCGAGTTCGGGTGATGCAGGCGGATGGTCGGAGTCCTCGGCGCGCGTCATTCGAGAACGCTAATGGCGGACCTGTTGACCCTACTACTGGAAATCCGCCGCAGCCCCCGCAAGGTTTATCGAAGGCTGAGCGGAAGCAGTGGATTAGAAAGCGTACGCATATTGAGCAAGTGGACTAAAAGATGAGTGAATTGTTGCAAGCCGTGGCTCTTTTGTTGCCTATTAAAATTGAAAGAGTATTTTGGGATGGCGATACTTTGATGCTTTTTTCGGCGGACTGGAGCTTTCGGACTGAGAGTGCGTGGCGCGTTTCTAAGGGGCGGGAACTGCTTTTCGGTTGTTGGGATGACGACGCCCTTGACCATGTTTCTGATCTTTTAGGTTTGTCTATTATTGAGGTGGGTTGGCTTATTGATTCTCAGCCAATCGATCCATTTTTCAAATTGTCTGATGGCCGCATCTTGAATGCATTTTGTTCGTTATCAACTGAGCCTTGGCTGATGGAGTTCTCGGACGGGCCCGTTTATTTAGGTAATACTTAATGCTATAAGATTTTTTTGGTGCAAAAGGATCGGCAATTGCTCTCCAGAATTTCGGTGGACGCACTAGTAACGTACTGATCGCTACGACGGGTGAACCTATCAACAAAGAAGGCTTGACTAAAGCTGCTAGAGCGCTAACAAAGCATGCTTGGTGTGGAGGGCATAAAGACGGTGCTGATCAATGAGGTGTTGCACGATGTCAGAGTCCGCTCATTTTTTATGGTTGGTGATCTGTTTTGTGAGTTCTTGATATTTTTTAAGTTGTGTGATTCAGGCTGGGTCTCATTAACAGTTAGCGAGGGAGTGTCAAAGTTTTTTAAAGCTGGATTCAGATCTGGAATTGCTGAAGCTGTCTGAGATAAATGATGAGTTTGCGTATCCAATCAAGTCACTAAGTGGGGTCGATAAATACCCGGGGTTGAAATTATTGCCGGTATATGAGTATAGGATAAGTGATGTAGGCGAAGTCCGTGTTGGCGTTTATTTGGGTTTCGGAGGCTGCGGTCTTAGCGTGACTGAGTCTGATGAGTGTCTGTCAGTTACAAAAGGTGTGGTTAAATTTTCAGATAGTAAAATTTCACTGCATAAACTGATAGTTTAGTTGGTGCAAAACCCGGTAAGCACGTTGAGGATTTTGGCGGCAACGCGGCTAGCCCAAGAGATCGTAAAATGGTACTCGATAAAATTTATGACGTTGGAGGTAATCCTGAAAAGGTAATCCCCGGGACTTTTGCTGGGCAAGGTGTAAATGGCGCACGAGGTGATGTGTTTTTCAGAGTTAAGGGTAATGATGTGGTTGTTACCAAGCCTGATGGAACGTTCGTTACTATACTGAAGGATGGGGTAGCTCTGAATCCATCTGTACAGAGTGCATTGAAGGAGGGCGTCAGGTAATGAACTCTCCTGAGCTTATGATTACCTGGCTGTTAACAGTGCTCGGGAAGAAATTACTGTCAGTAAATGCTCTATTCCATGTTTTCTGTTTCGAGAGGGATTCTGCCCCTCAAGAGGTTGGCCTTCTATTCGAACAGTCTGAGTTTGGGAGGCTCTATGGAGGGCCTGATGGTGCGTCTCTCTGTTTTTCTTTGAGTCCGATTTCAAACTGCGATTTAGGTGAATACGGTAGGCAAGATATTTTTTGTATCTCTGGTGAGCTTTATTTCTCCGATGTTGTAGGAAGGAGGTTGGTGTCAGCATCACTTGTGCAGTCCTTAGCAGAAGACATAGTGGTGGGCGTTGCTCTTTCGTTTGATAACGGTTTTTGCCTATCCATTTTAAACTTAGGAGATGAGCTTTTTATCTATGATGAGATCCCAGAGGAAATAGTGATCAGTGAGGGGCTGAGCCTTATCTCTGTGAGTTGATGGGGGCAAAGAGGCATGTATCCTTGCTAGCGTCAAAGGCAGTCCTTCCGAAATCAATGCTCAAGGTCAAAAAATAGCTGATGATATTCTGAGTAATCCCGCGTCGACCGTAACCTACAAAGACTCCGGGAGGTTTGGGAAAGCTATAGATGTAGTTGCTCCCGACGGAAGGGGGCTTCGCTACGATGCGAGTGGGGGATTTATTGGTCTGCTGGAACCACCGAAGCCATGACACATCTATCCTCTTTGATGAGCAGCCCTCCAGATCGAGAAAATTTAGTATTCGAAATCTGGATGGACGCTGATCAACTAGCTGAAGTATCCCACGAGCCTGGAAGATCAGTTGAGATAGAAATATAACCGTCTGCTCAAGACGGGACTTGGAGTTTTGAGCTTGAAGAATTTATGTTTCTGTTGAATCAGGCAGTTGAAAAACTTAAAATAGTTATAGTTAAGAGGGTGCAAAAGGAATATCTATAGCAATCGAGTCAATAAATTGCCGGTCAAATGGGTAAGCGAGGATGGACGGAAAATGCTACCCAGTCTGTAATTGTAAATCCAGCAAAAACTATTGTGACGACAGATCCTCGTTTTGATTGCATTTCAGGCAGCTGCTTGAATGATTCCGCCACAGCGTATATTACTCTGCGGGCTGAAAATCCGCGTCAGTAGCAGCATTGCAACAACCGCCACAACCAGAACCCACCAGGCAGTAACAAAACTCCCCGTGAGTTCGCGAAGCCAGCCCGTCAGCCATGGCGATACCGCATTGACAAGAAATCCCGCGCCTTGCACGAACCCTGCAAGCTGAGCGGCTTCGCTGGGTTTGCGGCAATGGTCCAGGGTCAGGATCAGGCTCAGGGCGAAACAGGCACCCAGGCCAAAACCAATCAAGGCCACCCACACATACGGCGATTCCAGCGGCCACATGACCAGTCCGCTATAGCCCAGTGCCTGCGCTCCCAGGCTGACCGCCAAGAGCGGGCGCCTGTCCGTGCTGCGGTGGGCCAGCGCAGGCATCACCAGCGCAGCCAGTACCTGAAAAATGGTCATGAACGCCAGAAGCGAGCCGCTTTGTGCTGCACTCCAGCCCATCTGCAAATAGTAGGCGGGCAACCACGCCACCATGCTCATATAGCCACAGTTCACCAGGCCGAAGTACAGCGCCAGTAACCATGCGCGCCGGTTGCGCCACGGGCGCATGGCTGGCTCGCCCGCGGTTCGGGCACCGCTGGCAAAGGGCAATAAGCCCCACAGCACCAGTGCGACCAGAGCAGGCGCAAGCCAAATCCCCAGTCCGGCCTGCCAATGGCCAAAATGGCCGGCCACCAGCGGGCTGACGAGTGCAGCCAGGCCGCCGCCGGCCATAAGGGAGGCGGAGTACACCCCTAAAGCCAGCGCAACCCGCTGCGCAAACTGGCGCTTGATCAGCGCCGGAACCAGCACCTGGATCAGCGCAACCCCGGCACCGCCCAACAAGGCCGTGGCCATCAGGGTTTCTGCCTGATCGGCAGACAAGCGCCACAGGCAAGCGCCCAGGATCATCGACAAGCCCAGGGCCACGCCACGGCGCTCGCCCAGACCGGCCTGCAGGCGTACGCCGAGCAAGGCCACCAGACCCATGCAGATCACTGGCAGGCTGGTCAGCCAGGCACTGCTCTGGAAACTCATGCCCGTGTCATGACGTATCTCAAGCAACAGCGGGCTGATGGAGCTGAGCAGCGGACGCAGGTTAAGCCCCAGCACCACCAGCAATGCCCAATTGGCGAACACCCGCGCAGGGTGTTTATCCAGGCTCATGGCAGGCTTTCCAGTCACTATAGATCTCGACCATGGCCGGTTGGGGTATGTGTTGTATCGCCAGTTTCTGTTCGCTCAACGGCAGCGCCAGTTGCTGATAAATCGCTGCCGTAGACAGCCCGAAGGGTTCCCCTTGCTGGTTGCTGGCGGCATACACCACTCGGGTTACGCCACACAGGTGCATGGCACTCAGGCACATGGGGCAAGGCTGGCCACTGGCATAGATCACGCAACCCTCCAGGCGCGGGCCCAGTTGCTGGCTGGCAGCCCGTATGGCCAAGAGTTCTGCGTGTGCAGTCGGATCCTGGCTGATATGGAGGGTGTTGACGGCCTCAACGATCACCTGGTCGTCTTTGACCAGTAGCGCAGCAAAAGGCCGGCCACCGCCGGCAACGTTGCTGGCGGCCAGGGCCACGGCGCGTTGCAGGTAAAACTCATCGCTATGCATAACAACTCCAGGGTGTGATTCAGTGCGCGCCGGCATCACGCAGCAATTGTGCGGTCACGCCCTGGCCGCGCTGCTGCGCTTGTTGCAGGGGGGTGTGGCCGTCGCTGTCCGGCAGGTTCAGGTCGGCACCGGCATTGATCAGCTGGGTGATGATCTGCTGATGCGCCGGGCCGCCGTCGGAGAGCACGATGGCTTCCATCAGGCAGGTCCAGCCCAGGCGATTGACATGGTTCAGATCAACCCCTGCTGCGATCAGCAGGCGTACCGTTTCAACATGTCCGCGCTCGCATGCCGGGATCAGGGCGGTGCCGCCATAGCGGTTGGTACTCTGCAGATCGGCACCGTGAGCCAGGGTCATTTGCAGGATTTCGTTACGCCCACTGGCGCCTGCCAACAGATAGGGGCTGTCACGCATCAGGTTCTTCTGGTTGACGTCGGCCCCAGCCTGGATCAAGGCCCGGGCGATTTCGATCTGGTTCGATCGGGTTGCCAGCAGCAGCGCGCTGCTGCCATCCAGCGCCTGTACGTTGAGGTCCGTGCCTTCACTGATCAGTTGCTGGACCCTGTCCAGTTCGCCGTCGCTGACGGCATTGAGGAGTGTCTTGTCGCTTGCCATCACCGCTCCCATTATCAACAGCGCGACCGTCAGCAGGCCGCATTTGCGTGTCAGGCTGCCCATGGGTGAGCCCTCTTTTACATCCCGTGAAAAGCCAGTATGGTCAGCGCAGCAGGTATTCTGAAATTAAATATAGCCATGCCTTTAAGTGGCAATGTGAATGGTGAGGCGGATGCTTGATCCCATACTGTTACGCAGTTTTGTCGCGGTGGTGGACTGCGCCAATTTCACCCGGGCGGCGCAGCGTCTGCATCTCACCCAGTCGACGGTCAGCCAGCAGATCCGCCGTCTGGAGGACAGCCTTGGCTGCAAGCTGCTCGACCGCGAACAGCGCCGGGTGATTGCCACCCCTGAAGGTGAGCGCCTGCTGGCCTATGCGCGGCGCATTCTGGCGCTTGATCAGGAAGCCCGCGATGTGCTGTTCAACCAGGCCAGTGAGGGGGTGTTGCGCCTCGGCGTGCCTGAAGACTTTGCTGCCGAGCGCTTGATGCCGATCCTTTCGCGGTTCGGCCTGGAGCACCCGGGAGTGCGCCTGGAAGTCACCAGCGGGTTGGGGCCTGAACTGATGCGGCTTTATCGCCAGAATGAATTCGACCTGTTATTGGTCAAGCAGATGGGGCAGGGCGATGATTGCCTGGCTTGCTGGCCCGAACCCATGTGTTGGGTCGACAGCCGTTCAGCGCCCGCACTGGGGCGCGAGCCCTTGCCGCTGGTGGCGTTTCCGGTGGGCGGTTTGTACCGCAATGAAATGCTCCATCACCTTGAAGTGGGGGGATGGCGCTGGCGCATCAACTACTCCAGCGCAAGTCTGGCCAGTGTCTGTGCCGCCGTGGCGGCGGGCCTGGGTATCAGCTTGTTGCCGTTGCGGGTGATCAGCCCGGAACACAGGGTGATTGATGCCGGCAGCGGCCTGCCGGATATCCAGGGGGTATTTCTGGCGTTGTATGGGCAAAACGCTCTGAGCCATGCGGGCAAATTGCTGCAATGCCAGCTGCTGGATCTGTGCCAGACGCTTGCTAACGATGAGCAGGCTGGTGAACGAGCCCTTCAAAACGCGGCCAGTTGAGTGAGAGTGAAACAATTTGATCCTGTGATTCCAGAATGTTTGGAATTTGTGGGTGATTATCTTGTGCTGGAACATGACTAAAGTAGAGGTTTTACAGGTCAGGAGCTGATTGTCCTGAGCAGCCCAGCGCCTTCACAGGCAAGCCAGTTACTACAGAGGTCACAGGTTATGGATACCAAACTCAAAGCGTTGCTTGATCGCGAAGAGATTCGCAATCTCAGAACCCTCTATGCACATCACCTGGACAGCAACACTATCGACGCCCTTGACGAAGTGTTCTCGGCAGATGCGGTGGTGGAGGTTACGGTCGGCAAAATGACGGGTATAGATGCCATCCGCAGTGGCCTCAATGATGCCTTCAAACTCTTCGATCGCGACCACCAGGGCAGTTATCCGTTTCTGCATGCGATCGCCAACCACTGGATCAAGTTGACCGGGCCCGATACCGCGCAAGGGCGTTGCTACCTGATTGATTTCGAGACCGCATCCAAGCCCGATCCGAACCCGCTGCTGTTGCTCGGGCTGTACGCCGACACGTACCGGCGTATCGATGGCGAGTGGCGTATCACCCATACCCGCCTTGAAGTGGTCTGGCCTGAGCGTGCAGCCTGATCCAGGGCCGGCTCCGAGGATTGAGCATGAACGATGCGCCTATATCCAGGGCGCATTTTTGTTTGCGCAGAAGGTAAGTCCCGGGGTTTTACCCCTCTATTACTGCATGGCTTTGCTATTGTTCAGCTGCAGATCCTTAAACTTTAGCCTTGGACGCCACAATGACGGGCAACCCATTTGACGGTATTCGTGAGTTTGTGTCTGCGGCCCAGTCACTGAGCTTTACAGCGGCAGCCCTGGAGCTTGGCGTGACCAGTTCCGCCGTTGGCAAGAGCGTGACTCGCCTGGAGGCGCGCCTTGGCGTCAAGCTTTTGCATCGCACCACCCGGCGCCTGAACCTCACCAGCGAGGGTGAGGCCTATCTGGCCAGCTGCCTGCGGGTAATGGATGAACTGGCCGAGACCCAGGGCTTTTTGACCACCGGCCAACAGGAACCTGTCGGTCGGTTGCGGATCGATCTGCCGGCGGCCTTTGGTCGCCGACATATTTTGCCGACCTTGATCGATATGGCGGTGCGATACCAGCAGCTCGATCTCTCCATCAGCTTCAGTGAGCGGCTGGTGGATATCGTCAATGAGGGCATCGATCTTGTGGTCCGAATCGGTTCATTGAAAGATGACGCTGAAATAGTGGCCCGCAGGCTGGGCAGCCAGAGCCTGTTGATTTGCGCGACCCGCGAATACCTGCACAGGCATGGCACGCCCCAGGCACCGGCTGATCTCCTGCAGCATGACTGCATTGTCGGCTGGCGCAACGGCACTCGCAAAAGCTGGATGCTGGTGGATGAAAAGGGGCAGACCAACGAGCACGACGTGCGGGTCAAGCATGAGATGGGAGACGGTGAAATGTTGCTGGACATGACACTGGCCGGGGGCGGCCTGGCCCAACTGCCCACCTGGCTGGTGCAGACGCCTATCCAGCAGGGGTTGCTGGTGCCCGTACTTGAGCAATATGCCGGTGCCGAGATGCCTATTCACGTGATCTGGCCACGCACGCGCTACATACAGCCCAAGATCAGAATGGTCGTCGATGAACTGCTGGCACTGGCCCGACGCGATGCCGGGATTTTTCGCCCGGATCAGGGCGTGCCCAACCCCCAGGGTTCATGAATGCAGCGCCTCAAGCTCCATGACGTGAAGCGCTGCAGCTGAATACCGTTACAGGTTCGGCGAGTGGAAGGGGTAATCGACATAGCCTTTTTCGCCGCTGTTGCCGTAGAACGTGGCGCGGTCCGGGGTTGCAATCGGCCAGTTATTTTTCATCCGCTCCACCAGATCCGGGTTGGCAATAAAAGGCCGCCCAAACGCGACCAGGTCCAGGGCGCCTGATTCCAGTGCGGCTTGCGCCGACTCGCGATCAAAGCCGCCAGCGGCAATCAGTGTGCCTTGATACGACTCGCGAAAAGTCTGCGCAAAGCCTTCGGGCATGCGCTCGGCGCCAATGGTTAATTGATCGCTCAAGTGCACGTAGGCAATGTCGCGTTGATGAATGGCGTGAGCCACCGCGACCCAGGTCTGGGCTTCGTCATCAAACGGCGCCATGTCGAACAGGCGGCCAAACGGCGAGATACGCACGCCAACCTTGCCACGCCCAATGGCGTCGGCAACCGCATCAATGGTTTCCAGCAGCAGGCGAATGCGGTTTTCGATTGAGTCGCCATAACGGTCGGTACGATCGTTTACACACGGATTGATAAACTGCTCGAACAGGTAGCCGTTGGCGCCATGAATTTCGACCCCGTCAAACCCCGCCTCGATAGCCCGGCGGGCAGCCTGAACAAAGTCATTTTTGATCGCTCCGACTTCTTCGGTCGACAGCGCGCGCGGCTGGCTGGCCTGGATCGGGCCCGGTTGACCGTGCTCGTCATAGGCATAGGTCATTGAGTTGGCCGCCACCTTGTTGCTGGATGACACCGGCGCACCGCCGTCCGGTTGCAGCGTGGTGTGGGATACCCGGCCGACATGCCAGAGCTGGGCGAAGATCTTGCCGCCGTCCTCATGCACGGCCCGGGTGACGTGCTTCCAGCCTTCCACTTGTTCCTGATTATAAAGGCCGGGGTTGAACAGATAGCCGCGGCCCTGGATGGAAACCGGCACACCTTCGCTGATGATCAGGCCGGCGCTTGCACGCTGGCGGTAGTAAAGAACCGTCAACTCGTCAGGAATATCGTTCAAGGCGCGGGCACGGGTCATGGGCGCCATCACGACACGATTGTTCAGCTCCATTCCCGACAAGGTGTATGGAGAAAACAGAATACTCATAGGGCAGGGACCTCCGGTGTGGGGCGCTGCGTGGCGCCAGTCCGGGCCAATATACGGTGATATTGATCCCGGATAATCGGTCCTGGATTCCAAACATTGCGGAGTTGAATTCCATAATTTGCGGGGTTAATTACTCCAGAACAGTCGGGTCGCGGCGGATTTCTTCCCGTGCCATGGCTTCCCACAGAAACGGGAAACCGTTGGCATCGGTACGCTCTCCCGTGGCGAGGGCGACATGGGCAGGAAGCGGCGCGCCGCCACCGAGTGCCTCGACATGCCAGGCCAGGCGGCTGCGCCACTCCAGTGTGATCGCGCGCAAATGGGCCTGGCGAATGCCATTGGCGACCACTAGCACGCCGTGGTTGGCGAGCATGGCCCATTTCTGGGCCCCCAGTGCCGTCACTACGGCGCGGCCGAGGACGGTGTCCTCGACGGTACCGCGATATTCGTCGTAGAGCACCGGGTCGCTATCAACCAGGGCGGAGGTCTGGTCGTAAACCGGCGGGATGCGCCCCGCGGCTGACCAGACGCCTGCCCAGCGCGGGTGGTTATGGATGACCACCTCAACATCATGGCGCGCGGCATGTAAATCCATATGCAGGTTGATCGCCGGGGTGATGTTCCATTCGCCTTCGATGACCTTGCCGGTCTGGTCGAGGCGCAGGATGTCCGAGGCGGTTACTTCGCCCCAGGTGAGCTCCCAGGGGTTGGCCAAATAGGTGCCATCGTCCTGCTTGACGGTGACATGACCGGCAATATGGTCGTTATAACCCTCTCGATACAGCACCCGGCACAGCAGCGCCACGCGTTGGTGCGCAGTCAGTTCGGGCAACAGTGCATACCGGCCTGGCCTGGGAATGTAGCGGGCCAGGAGGTCGTGATTAAGTTCATCGTTCATCATTCAGGTGTGCTCCTCTGCAGCGGTTGTGATCCGTGATTGTTCCTTCAGAACTCACGCCTGCAAGGGTTCGCGGGCGAATACCGAGGTGCGCTGCATGCGCCGTTGATGGGGTTGGTAGTCCAGAATGGCGTTGTGCAGCACGCTTCGGTTGTCCCAGAGCACCATGTCACCGACACGCCAGCGATGGCGAAACCCGAATTGCACGTGCTGGCAGTGCGCGTGCAGATAGTCCAGGATCGCGTCGCTTTCAGAGGGGGCCAAGCCGTCGATATGGGTGGTGTAGGTCGGGCTCAGATACAGGGCTTTGCGACCGGACACGGGGTGCTGGATCACCAGCGGGTGCAGGTGGCGGCGGTTCATCTGCACGACCTCGGCATAGCGCTCATGGCTGACGACGCTCTGGCGCAGCGCTGCCGTCATGGGCCCGTTCATGTCGTGCCAGGCGCTGAGCCCGTCGAGGTAGTGCTGCATACGCCCGGACAGGCTGTCATAGGCCGTGGTCATGCTGATCCAGCATGTATCGCCGCCACAGGGGGGAAGGATCTGGGCGTGGGTCATGGTGACAATCGGCGGGTCGGGCAGGAAGCTCTCGTCGTGGTGCCACATATCCGCCCGGTCACCCAGCCTGGAGTCGATCACGGTGATCTGTTCAAAGCCTGCGCCCAGGTTGGGATAGAACGTGTGAACTTCGGGCTCGCCGAAATATCGTGCAATGGCCAGGTGTTGTTCTGGCTGTAGCCATGGGGCGTGCAGTACCAGGGCTTCATGTTTGACCAGCGCAGCTTCCAGTGCCGCCAGGGTTTGCGGCTGAAAAACAGTGGCAGGATCCAGGTCAAGCACTTCGGCGCCCAGGTGTGGGCCAAGGGGCTGGAGGGTGAGTGGTGAAGGCATGGGCAATCTCCCGGCAGGCTGAAATATCCGATCTTATAGAGGGCGTATCACTACACGTTTGGACGATGTCCGAGCGTCTCCAAAGATCATACTGACGTCATCAGGGTTGAGATATTCGCATTCTGCGGGCATCTGATTGTGTGTTTAACCTACTGATATAAAAGGAAAATATCTGAAATTAAGAACAGCAGTAAATACTCCGCTCGGGTTCCCATGAGCAAGCCAGCCGATGACAATACAAAGGGTCTGATGCCTGCGCTGCGCAAGCGGCCGGTGCAATCCCGCTCACGGGCACTGGTCGATGCTGTTGAGCAAGCCTGCCTGCAGATTCTGGATGAAGCAGGAGAGGCGGCGCTGACGGTCGCCCGCATCGCCGAGGTATCTGGTGTCGCGGTCGGCTCGATCTACCAGTATTTTCCCAGCAAGGACGCCATCGTGGCTTTGCTGTACGAGCGTGTGCTCGACGAAGAGTCCGAGCAGCTGCTGAAGGTGCGGGAAAAGTTGATTGGCGTGCCCCTGAAGTCGGCGCTGGAACAAATTCTGGCCAACATCATTCGCGTCGAAACACGCTTGTTCAGGCTGAACAAGGTGTTTCATTTGCGCTATCACTCGGCCTTGCACCTGGGCATGTGGCGCGGGCCATATACCACCACCGGGGAATTTATCGAAGCGACCTGGTTGCCCCTGCTGCAGTTGTATGAGGATGAAATATCCACGCAACACCCGGCCATGGCCGCTTACCTGCTCGGGCAGGGGCTGCGCAGTGTTATCCGCTCGGTACTGGAAGACATGCCGGACCAGCTTGAATCCAGGGCGCTGCTCGATAGCCTGGTGGCCATGGCCATGGGGTGCCTGCGGCCTTGCACGCGGGAGTGATCTGGAGGTCGGCCCGCTGTGCGGCTTCGCACGCCGAGCAGTTGCGGGCGCTACACGGATCATCAGTCAGCTTGAAACAGCCAGTTGCACCTTGACCTTCTTTATCCTGCAACTAAGGTCGTGGTAGTGCACCCACCGCGCAGCGTCTGTTCTTGAGCGTGATCCGAAGGCAGGGATATGCAAATTAATCACCCATGTTCAGCACTACGCCCGTTTCTCCGGTACGCAGCCGTCAGCTTGCTGACCCTGGCTATGGCAGCGCAAGCCCATGCCGAAGACACCTGCAGCGCCTTGGCCGCCAGGGCCTTGCCCGATGCGACCATCACCGTGGCCGAGGCCATTGCCCCCGGGCAGTACCAAATGCCGGAAAATCCGCTGACCCGGCTGGCGAGTTTCTCCGGCATGAACCCGGCAGGGCGCCCCGCAGTCGGGCCCAACCCGGCCTTTTGCAGGGTTGCTGCCACACTCAGGCCCAGCAGCGATTCAGATATCAAGATCGAAGTCTGGTTGCCGCTCAATGGCTGGAACGGCAAGTTACTGGGTGTCGGCAGTTTTGGCTGGGGCGGAGCGATGATGTACCCGGCCATGCGCGCCGGGCTTGAGCAGGGCTACGCCACGGCAGCGACCGATACCGGACACGACAGCAGTACTGAAGAAGGCAAGGGCGGGCAGTTCGCCCTGGGCCACCCGGAAAAACTGATCGATTATGCCTGGCGCGCCGACCACTTGATGACAGTACATGCCAAGAAACTGATCAAGGCCTACTACGGAAAACCGGCCAGCCGGGCGTACTGGATAGGCTGTTCGCTGGGCGGCCTTGAAGGTCTGATCGAAGCCAGGCGCTTTCCCGATGACTACGATGGTATCGTCGCCGGTGCGCCGCCCAACCCGCTGGTCAAGTTCAATGCCGCCCAGCTCTGGCCCGGCTGGTTGCTCGGTCGCCACCGCGATGTGAACATGACCAAGGCCAAGCTCGAGATGGTCAGCAAGGCGGCGCTCAAGGCCTGCGCCACGCCCATTGGCCTCAAGCAGGGGTTTATCGACGACCCGCAGCATTGCGATTTTGAGCCAGAACAATTGCAGTGCAAAGGCACCGAGACAGCCGACTGCCTGACGGCGGGGCAGGTAGAGCTGATGCAGCAGCTCTATCGAGGGCCGATCAACCCGCGTACCGGGGAAGTGATCTTTCCTGGCGTGGCCAAGGGCAATGAAAACCTGCTCGGTGATTTTGTCGATGGCCAAGCGTTCCCGGTGGCCCTGGACCTGTTCAAGTACGCGGCTTTCCAGGATCCGGACTGGGACTGGACGACCATGGACTGGGACAAGACCGTGAATGAGGCTGTGAACAGGCTCGGGCCCTTGTTGCACGTTGACTCCAACCTCACGGCATTTTTCGACCGGGGGGCAAAGCTACTGCTTTATGTGGGCTGGAACGATTTTCATAACGGCCAGGAGCTGATCGACTACTACCAGTCACTGCTGCGCGATTCGGGCAAGGCGGCCCGGGCTTCGGCCCGGCTGTTTCTGGTCCCGGGCATGGGCCATTGTTACGGCGGTGCGGGCTGCGACACCTTTGACAAGTTGGCTATTATCGACAATTGGGTGGAGCACGGCGTAGCACCGCAGCGCATCGTCGCTTCGAAAATCGAAGACGGCAAGGTTGTGCGCACCCGCCCGCTATGTGCCTGGCCGCAGGCCGCCCGTTACGCGGGCAAGGGCGATATCGACAATGCCGACAGTTATGCCTGTGTCGAAGTAACGCAATAGTGGTGCAAAAAAACAAAGGCCTGCATGAGAAGTCTCATGCAGGCCTTTGTGTACCTTGCGCCGGCGCTATTGCGCTGGTTTCAGCGGCCTACCAGCAGTTCTGCGGCCTGATCCAGTAATGCCAACGGGTCCTTGGCCTTATGGATATCCACCGACAGCAGTTGACGAAAGCGCCTGGCGCCAGGGAACCCCTGGCCCAGCCCCAAAATATGACGCGTGATATGGTGCATTGAACCACCCGCGGCTATATGCGCTGCGATATAAGGCCGCAACAGCGTGAGCGCCTCTACCCGCGAAATGACAGGGGCAGAACTGCCAAACAGACGTTGATCGACCTCGGCCAGAATATACGGGTTGTGATAGGCCTCGCGACCGAGCATCACACCATCAAACACCTGTAAATGTTCCTGGCATTGCTCGAGGGTCTTGATCCCGCCGTTGAGAATGATCTCCAGTTCAGGGAAATCGGTTTTCAACTGCGCGGCAACGTCATAGCGCAGAGGCGGGATATCGCGGTTTTCTTTAGGCGACAGCCCTTCGAGAATGGCAATACGCGCATGCACGGTGAAACTGGTGCAGCCGGCATCACGAACCGTACCGACGAAATCGCACAGTTGTGCATAGCTATCGCGGCCGTTGATGCCGATACGATGCTTGACCGTGACAGGGATAGCGACCGCATCGCGCATGGCCTTGACACAATCGGCCACCAGGGCCGGGTGCGCCATCAGGCAGGCACCGATCATATTGTTCTGCACCCGATCGCTGGGGCAGCCGACATTCAGGTTCACCTCGTCATACCCTGCATCCTGAGCCATGCGTGCGCAAACGGCCAAGTCAGCCGGAACACTCCCTCCCAGTTGCAAGGCCAGCGGATGCTCAGACGCGTCATGACGCAAGAAGCGCTCGGCATCACCATTGATCAGCGCACCCGTAGTGACCATTTCGGTGTACAGCAAGGCGTTTTTGGATAGCAGACGCAGAAAAAACCGACAGTGGCGATCTGTCCAGTCCATCATGGGCGCAACAGAAAACCGCCGAGACAGCGCAGCCCCTGTGTTTACTGGCTTTGAAGCAATATTCTGTACCATTGTGCTCTACGTTTTTGCTGCGATTTTAGGGGGTAAAAGGGCGTATTTTGAAGTCGACTGGTACAATTTACCAATCAAAACAACAATTGTACCAGGCGATCATGGCCACTATCCGAGCACGCAAGCGTACTGACGGCAGCATCAGTTACACGGCACAAGTACGCCTGTTTTGCGATGGGTTGCAAGTCTACCAAGAGAGCCAGATCTTCGCCCGATAACAGACGGCCCGGCAGCTTTGGGTCGATTGCGGGACTTTGCGACAGGCAGCAATCGGACAGATGCAGCCACTCGAACAACATAACCTGAGCGCTGTTTTGCAGCGCCAAACGGTCACTTATGTTCCGCTGCCAACATTGATCTGAACTGGGAAATACTCTCTGAAGATAGCCCGGCACCTTCGAACACTGCGCAGGTGAAGCTAACGGGGGCAGGGCCTGGAGCGGTTATGATGCGGTCTGCAACCACCGCTATCGGACTGTTTCGATAAAACCCGTGACCTTCATAACCTGCAGCATTCTCTTGTAAGAAATTAGCACTGTTTGAGGTATGTGGAATCTTGTCGAGAAGCCCGGCCCTCGCAAGTGCCAGAGTTCCCCCACAGATACCTGCAATCGTCGCTCCACTTGAACGACTGGCATGAAGAAAGTCTCGAATATCCGGTGCTTCTGCACGTTCCCAGACCATTCCCCCGATAACGACCACAACATCCGGTTTCCAGTCCAGGCATTGTTGCAAGTTACTATCGATCGTTACAGCCAGCCCGCCCTGCGAGTGGATCTGTCCCGGAGCAAAAGCGAAAAACCTGACGTCGATCCCGTAAAATGGGGACGCAGTTCCAGCTATAAAAGCATATTCCCAGTCAGCAAAACCGGGGCTCAGTATTAAACCTATGCGTGCCATCAGTCAGAATCCTCCATGAATGCCAACACCCTATGGCGACAATAAATGGATATCAAGGGCTGCTTTGGGTCGGATAGCAGTCGCTCGCAAAAATCTGCTCCTTACCTATATATGCCAGGACTCAGCCTCGACGTAGCGGGCCAACGCACGTTTGAGGTGGTACTGACGGTCGCGGTCGGTGGCTTGGGACAACTGGTCGAGCTGCTCCACGAGCGCCTCTTCAACACAGAATGACAACACGGGTGATGCCATGATGGGGTCCTCACTCTTGAGTGTATACAGCGTATACGGGTTCTAAAACTGCACACCCAAGTGGCTGATGAGAACAGAGGTTTCTTGTAGCTTCAGACAAACGCACCGGTGTCTCTGCAAACTACCTGCGATAGCTTATTTTCGTCCTTGGGTGCCATTAAAGCGAAAAAAGGCCAGCCACATCATGGCCAGCCTTTTTGCTTGCTTGAACCGCCACTTGAAAATCAGGCTGCCTTGTTACTGATGCGAACTTCGAGTTCCAGATCTGCACTGGCCAACATATTCACCAAAGCATCCAGAGAAAATTTTTCAATTTTCCCCTTGAGCAAATCATTCAGCCTTGGCTGAGTGATATGCAGCCGCTGGGCCGCTTCTTTTTGCGATACATCCCAGGTTTTCACTACCCGCCTGATGGCTCGCATCAACTGAGAACGGACACGCAGGTTCTCGGCTTCTTCTGGCGTATCAACCAACGCATCCCAGACACTGGTAGGGCGTTCGTTTGACATACACTTTTCCTCTGATCAATCACTTGCTTACTAATTTTTGGACAACTGTTTTGCTACAAGTTCTTTTAAAAAAGTGACAGGTGTACATTTTTTGAGTCGGGTCATAGCTAGGGCTTTACCCCTTCACCGTTGGTAAAGGGGATCGCCACGCCACCCTACGCTCAACCCAGCGATGAGTCATGCACCTGGTAGAGCTGGCGAGGGCGTATGTCTATAAATCGCTGGACGGTGTGGCGATGCACTGATGCAGCACGCGCCTGGTTGGCGGCAGGCGCGTTATTTATTAATGAACCCAGCAGACTTATATAGCCGTTCACACCCTGCCAGTGGCAACACCCTGGTATTGCGAATTACTTGGTAACAAGCAGCCATTCCGACTTTCACTGAACATGCCACACTAACCTGCTGGTTCATCACCTGTATTGGTCAGGAATGTGTTTTGTCGGAACTGCTCAATTTAAAACAAAATGTCTTGATTGCTCACCCGTCGGGCACAGACAGCTTTGGAACTATCCCGGACATGCCCAAGTTCGGTTTGAAAGGCGGGGAAATCTTCTTGCGCGTGGGCGTCCACAAAGGGGAAGGCCGTGGTTTTGGTATTCGTCATATTTGGGAAGCTCACGAAGCCGACCTGGCCACATGTGGTTGCACCTGCATTGATCAAGTAACCCACATATTGCGAACATGATCGTGCACAACGCGCCGATATATTGCGAGGCTCGTGATATCCGTGGCAATCATCGGCTGACAGTCATGAAAACACCAGCAGGGTCTTTAGTATTGGAACCTCGGGAGGAGCGCAGTGGCTTTGGTTACTACATTGTTACGCGGTATCCAAAGCGTAAAGCGAGCGGGACACTGGTTGGGCAGGTCATTCGTGCGCAAATATAGCTCGCGCTGAAATAAAAAAGGCGTCCAGAGGACGCCTTTTAGGTGTAGTGGAGGAGTAGTCGCAGCGATTCTTTAGCTCCCGGCACGGATGCCCTGGGTTCAGGATCCGATCAGCAGGCTGATCGTCACTACTTCAGAGAAACCAGTTTTCTCTGCTGCCAAAATGCGGTGGGGATAAAACGGGTACCCAGTCCCGACGAATGCGCAGTTGCAGTCCTCGAGTGCAAGGTGATTCCCCTGCGATGGTCTCGTCAAGGCAGCATTGTGCCGCGTTGGGTGGCTGGTCATTAGCCGCAGGCGGTAGGCTACGGTCAGGTTTATAAGGCTTGTTATCAGCCGTTTCGTACGACGTTTCGCTTTCCATCTCGCGAATCATCCGAGAGAATCCCGTTCGCTTGCGCCTGCTCAAATCGGGGAATAGTCTCGGCCCATCGCTGCAAAATCAGCGATCGGGTTTAGTCGCCCGTAGTGAAATCAGGCGCACAGCGCCACCTCAGAGAGGCGTTTTTTTGCCTCCGGTTTTTGGTGGCCGTGCGCAGGGCGCCTTCGGGCGCGCCGGGTTCCTGGTTTCTCCGGTCGACTAACCTGCGTACGGCTGCCACCCATTCGTTTGGTCGCGATAAGTGACAGCTCCTCTTAGAAGCCAGGAGTTAACGGTATGAAAAAAGTTGTCCCCGATCCCCCCTCATTGACCCTGCAAGATGCTGAACAGTGCGATTCACAGTCGCTGGACCGTGCGGCCGTCAGGCGTGCGCTCGATTATTACCTGCACGACCATAAGCCTGCTCGCCCCATAAGCACGGCTATATTTGCCATCCCGGACAGTGTCAATTCAGAAGCGGCTTTGGCCCAAGCGTCAGACTTGTTGCGCTGTGCGGTTGCTTCGGCGAGTGAGGCGGGGGATGGTTTGTGCGGGCTCGCGCGCGACCGGGTGTTGTCGGTCATGCATCTGGTGGAGCTGGCCAGGGCGTATGTCGATAAATCGCTGGACGGTGTGGCGATGCACTGATGCAGCACGCGCCTGGTTGGCGGCAGGCGCGTTATTGATCTCTGGGTATATTGGGTACTTTTCGAAAATCGCGGCAAGATGATCGGAGCCTCCCTAGGTAGCTGACAAGCTGCCCAACAATACAAGGAAGTCAATGCTGAGTTCACTGGTATCAAATGGTCAGCACCCAACGTCGGATCAATCAGAACTGGTGGTGCCTTGGTGGAGCTTTACGAAGACCATCCTGGCTGTAACCGCCCTGTCATTAGTACGTGATGGGCGGGTCGGACTGGACACCCCGATACCTGATCAGCCATTCACGTTGCGCCAACTGCTTAGGCATGAGGCAGGGCTCGCCGATTATGGTGAACTTGCAGATTATCACGCCGCCGTTGCCAACCATGAGGCTGCATGGTCAGCAGACGAAATGATGCAGCGCCTTGATGGCGCTCGGCTTCGATATACCCCCGGAACTGGATGGCGCTATTCCAATGTGGGTTACCTTCTCATAGGCAAGCTAATTGAACAGCTGACTGACTTGTCGCTTGAAGAGGCAGTGGGTCGATACGCACTGACGCCTTTGGGGCTCTCGAGGGTTCGCTTCGCTAAAACGCCAGCAGACTTACAAGATACCCACCTTGGAAATACATCAAATTATGACCCCGGCTGGGTGTATCACGGCTTGTTAATCGGCCCCATTTCGCAAGCCGCACTCTTCCTCGACCGACTTTTCGCAGGGCATCTGCTCCCCACAGGCTTGCTCCAGGACATGCAGATAGCAAAGGCATTGGGTGGTTCGATTCCAGGACGCCCATGGATTACACCGGGATACGGCCTGGGTTTAATGCGGGGTTCGATCGACGGTGGTTTTACCCTTTGCGGACACACAGGGTGCGGGCCTGGCAGCGTCATTGCCGTTTACCGTATCTGCGACGGCGACACATCGGCCTGTTGCGCTGTTTTCGGCGCAGGCACCCGTGAAGGCACCGTCGAAACCCTCGCCGCCGAGCAACTGATACAAGTTTTGCGGTCGGGGGGTAAAGTCGTCTGAGTCCTTCGATGTATTGGCCGGCGATCCGCTACTTATCGTGGCGCAGCTCGCGGCTCAAGGTCTGAAGCATCTCTATATTGACGGAGGTCAGACCATCCAGGCTTTCCTCGCTGCGGGATTGATCAACGAGATCACTATTACGCGCATTCCAGTGTTGTTGGGCAAAGGAATTCCTTTGTTCAGCCAGTTGGGTGGCGAGCTAAATTTAAGTCTGATTGACTCCTCAGCGTCTGATAACGGATTTGTACAGAGTCGTTACCAAGTGCTCGCCCAGGCTTGCTCAGTTGAGAAAACAGGATCTGATTGCAGGGCTCTAGAGATTTGATGACTGCCCGCACGTCATTTGGTGCATAGCGACGTTCAAAGTCAGGTCGTAGCTAACCGACCCACATTTGCAGGCGCTGGCCACCACTGGCTCGATGTCTCGAGGACGTTCTTGCTCGGCTGCCACATCAGTGGGGCACTGTTAAGTTATCGGAGATGGCAAAGTTTTAGAGTGGCTGAAACGAAATGACAAAAGAGACGGCACGTTACATCTTGATCACAGGCGCGGCAGGTACCGGCACCACGACTTTGGCGGATGCTTTAGCTAAGGATCTGAGCGCAACTCACCTGGAAGCAGATGATTTTTTGTGGCTGCCCAGTAACCCGCCCTATCTGCATCTGGCTGACAAAACGCAACGAGGAGAGCGCTTGCTACATGAAATGCGCTCTCATGACCGTGCAGTGGTTGCCGGATCAGTAATGGGCTGGGGTCAACCGCTTGAGAGCGAATTTGATCTTGTGGTGTTCCTTTATCTTCCGGTTGAACTCAGATTGGAGAGGCTAGAACGTCGAGAGGTAAAACGCTTCGGTCAAGCAAAGCCGGAGTTTCTGGCTTGGGCAGCTCAGTACGATGAGGGGGGCGTCCCTGGACGTAGCCTGGCCAGGCACCAGGAATGGCTGTCTGCGCTTACCTGTACGGTCTTAAAGCTTGAAGGGGACATGTCTGTTACAGATCGGGTGCGGCAAATACGGGATGCAGTCGACGGACTGAAGCACGCACCGTCAGTCATGTGAACGTGTGTTGGCTGTAGGCTTACGTCCAGCTTGCCAAGCGAGTGGAAGAGATGGGCCAGTCATTCAGCGGCACATTAAGGCAGTCAAAAAGCTCGAGGCAGTTATCCTGGATCGGCACGTTCGCAATCAAAGCATGATGATTGCCGTGCTCTCGAGCAAGACGGGCCGCACCAGAATTTTGTAGCAGTCGGCATCGAATGCCTGCCCTGTCAGTCTGGGGGCCAGTCTGGCTTCAGACTCGCAGGTATAGGTGCCGATATAGCGCCAGCTGTCCACGACGTGGTACTCCTCGATCTCGCCATGCTGCTCGTGCAATGCGATTGCGCCTGGATAGGGCCAGTGATGCACGGCCCAGCGTTCCAAGGCACTCAACAAGCGTTGGGTATGCGCCTTATGGCTTTCTGCCCCTTTGCAGGCACCGGCGCACTTGCCTATCTGAGCCCGAAAGCAGCCCCGTCCCGTTGATTTATCCAGGCCCAGCAGGGTGTGGCAGAGCCGGTGCTCGTCCGCAATCTGCATCAGGGCTTCGGTGGCCATCCGCCGGTTACGGAAAAGCCCGTACAACTGTGGCCCGTCGCAGATGGTGGTGGTGTCGATGATTTCCAGTACCCCGTCGACAATCCGCAATGAGCACAGACGCTGTTGACGACGAAGTCGCTTGTTCTTCAAGGGTTGCAGTTCTTTGATCAGGCGGGACTCCAACAGCAGGGCGCCGATTTCTCCTGCGGTTTGCTGGTATTCGATCCGTTGTGTCTGGCGCAGCATTCGGGCTTCTTCCGGTGCGCGCAGGTGGGAAAGCAGTCGGCTGCGTATATCGATGCTTTTACCGATATAGAGCGGCATGGACTCGCCAGCAGCGTAAAAGAAATACACCCCGGGTGCTCGCGGGGCGGCCTCGACCTGAGCGCGCAGGTGGATCGGGTATGTATAAACAAGGTCGGGGCGAGCAGTAGGGGCGGGCATGGGGTGCACCTTCAAGGTGGATCAGTAGGCCTATGTACCAAGCATGGCCAATTTCAGCTCGGGGCAATGCAATTGAACACCTCGCCTCGTGGCTTTTACCAATAGTCCAGGCGTGATGTGCCAGAAGCTCGCTCAATGCCTGACGCGTCAGGGTATTCAATGTCACGTATTACTGCTGTTTGTACCACGGGAGTGCTACAAAACACATCGCAAGAACGCCTTGCTCTACGAGGATTGATCAACGGGAACAGTTATTGCTTGAAGGGCTGAGGGCGGAGGGAAATGCAGACCGCGCAGATTTGTGTGCGCTGTAAGGGTGCGTAAGTTAATCAGGAATTGCGTGTTTTCGAGCGCAAGCAGTTGACCTACTCAGAACAGTTTATAGGGAGCTATCGCTTGGAAAACCTGGTCATTCGTCATGCGCAACTAACGGATGCGACGCAGCTCTGCAATGCCGAGCGTGAAACGGCCAAAACCCCCGGTTTGCTTGTCTCGCGGCCAGGTGAGTTTAACACTGCAGCCTTTGAGCGAAAAATTCTTGCCCTGAAGGATGATGGCCTTTACCTGGTGGTTGAATGGAATGACCAGATTGTCGGGCATGCTTTGCTTGAGCCAATGGGGCTTGAGGCCTTTAAGCACGTTATGAGCCTGACTATCGTTGTGCATCCCGACTATGTGGGGCAGGGTATCGGCCATGTGTTGATGACGCGCTTGTTGCAGTGGGCCGGGGATCGCCCGGGGCTGGTGAAAGTCGAACTGCGGGTGCGTGAGGTCAATCGCCGTGCGAGGCACCTTTATCTGAAGTTCGGCTTTGTGGAAGAAGGTCGTCTTGAAAAGCGTATACGCCTACCCGATGGCAGTCTGATCGCGGATATCACCATGGCCTGGTTCGCACCTGAGCAGAGCTGAAGCAGCACTGGGTGGCAGCTTGATGCCCTGACGAACTTAAGCTGTCGTCTATAGTCAGAGGACCACCCTTATTCTGAGTCCTCGACCATGTTAACGCCTCGTTCACTGATTACAGCCATTACGTGTGTTGCGCTTGTTTGTGGCCCGGTCACTGCCTCGGCCGATCCAGGTAACGGTAACGGTAACGGGAACGGTAAAGGCAATGACAAAGGCGGTCAGCACTATGACCAAAATCATGGCAAGCAAGGTGGCCAGGGCAATAAAGGTAAAAAGTCAGGCGGTGACGACAGGGCGCATGGCCCGAGTATCAATCGTGCAGCCACGCTTGAAATCATTCACGGGCATAGAGATTACTGGAGCCGAAGCCAGGCGCTGCCGCCCGGCATCCAGAAGAATCTGGCGCGGGGCAAGCCGCTGCCGCCGGGTATTGCCAAAAAGCTGGATGGCCGACTGGCCAGCAGGCTGCCTCATTACGAGGGGTACGAATGGCAGCAGGTGGGCACGGAGTTGATTCTGGTCTCCATTGCCACCGGGTTGGTTTATGAGATTCTCAATGGTGCCTTTGATTGATGTGACGCCGTTGTGTCGATCAGTGCCTGAAACTCCGGGCTTATCCCTCGACTAGACCCGGGAAAAGCCCGGCCAGCCGGGGCAATGTGCCAGTGTTTCTCACTAAGTGGCTGTTTTTGAATAAATTTATTTAAAAAGTGCTTCCCATATCCTCAGAGTGCGGGTATATTTGCGCTCGTTCTCACAGCGAACCCTTACAGGTTCACGGCGATTGGCAACATTCGCAAGCTGCAAGGACGTTAAATGAATGCCAGGCATTCATCGCAACAACTACAGGGGCGTCGCCAAGCGGTAAGGCAGCAGGTTTTGATCCTGCCATGCGTTGGTTCAAATCCAGCCGCCCCTGCCATTTTTCAGATCTTGTCCAGCATCGGGCAAGAGTCTCCAAGCACAGCGTCAACGCCGTTCGGCCTGACGCAACCTCGCTAGTCACCCATCCCATACCAATTAATACCACTGTCTTTTTCTTGCCCATCCGGTTTGTGGCGGATCAGTCCTGCGCGTTTCTGCAGCTCAACCCATTGCCTGTGAAAGCAGTGCGTACTGATGAACACCTTCAGTGGATTGCGGGGGTGTGCCGAGGGCCATTTGGCTCACCCGGTCTACTGGGCCCAGGCCGGCCCGCGTCAGCCATTCACACAGACCGCTGTTATGTGGCACATCGATACGCACAAACTGGCCAGGGATCCGTGAGAGCAGGGTGGCGATCAGGTGCCTGGCCTGCCGGGGATTTTGGGCAATCACCGGGCCAATGCAATGGCCCTTTCCGGCGCGGCGCAACAGGGCAAACGCCTGTAACTGGCCACCGCACTCGATACCGGCCGTGTGTTCGATAGTGTCGTGCAGATGGGCGAAAATGGCACTGCGATCCAGCCCGCTGCCAGCGTTGGCCAGTGCCAGTTGCCGTGCCTGATCCTCTGCGTTGAGGCTGCGGCAGTGTTCGTCTGCGGCCAGCGGTTCAAGGGCCATACATTGTGCCGGGCCCTGGCGCTGCTCGAGGGTGCCGAACTCGATAAAGCCCTGGCTCAGATACAGCGGTGCGCCTGCTGCCGAGGCATTGAGGATCGCCGTGGCCGGCTTGCAGGCCTCGAGCGCCAGCTCCATCAATCGGCGGCCAACACCCTGGCCCTGATAATCGGGGCTGACCACCACCAGGCCAATGGTTGCAAACGCACCTTGTGGGCAGGCGAACGCCGTGCCGATCAAGCGCTCACCTTCGCAGGCCGCAAAGCCTTTGCACAACCGGTGCAACAACGCCCAGTCTTCCAGGCGATGGGGCCAGTTCAGTTGCGCGGACAACCTGTGGGCGGCGGGCAAGTCGGCCCGGATCATGGCGCGGTAAGTGAAGGCAGCCTGTTGCGGCGCGGGCATGATGAAACTCCTGGAACATGTGCGCACTATCTACAGGTATTGCCGCCGCGCTTTCAACCCCCGTGTGCGACCTCATGCCTGGCCGACATGATGCTCGCCACCTGACGTGGCTGGCAGTTGAGGTAGGCCGAGGATTGCAGCCATTGCTGGTCGGGGTACCAGGCAAACATGAACTGGCCATTTTTGAGTTTATCTACGACCTGACGCGCCACTTGCGGGCGGACCGCCGGGCAGCCGAGGCTGCGGCCGATGCGGCCCTGGGTTTTGCTCCACAGCGGGTTCACGTAATTGGCGGGGTGGATCACGATCGCCCGTTCACGGGCCTGATCATTGATGCCGGGCTCAAGGCCGTCCATGCGCAATGAGTAACCATGGCTGCCCACATAGCTTTCCTGGGTGCTGAACAGGCCGAGACTGGACTGGTTGCTGCCTTCGGTATTGGAGAAGCTGGTGGCGAAGTTCTCGCCGGATTGTTTTCCGTGGGCCACCAGATCACGCAGAACCAATGTCTTGCGGGTCAGGTCAAAGATCCAGAGACGGCGAGCGGTTGAAGGTTGCGAGAAGTCGATTACCGCCAGATGCCGAGCCTGTTTGGCTCCGTTATTGACCGCGCACTGCATGGCGCTGAGGGCACTTTTCAGGGCCTGGGGGTTGAGTTCCGGGGCGGCATGGCTGAGCTTGTTGAGCAAGAGCGGATTAGCAGCGTAGGCAGTAGTGCAGGTTGCGCTTAAGGCGATGGCTGCAAAGCAAAAACGGCGTAAAAAGTTGAGCATGATTTGCGTATTCTCGATGGAGTCAGACCAGTAATGCTGCGCCGATAACTTGGCGCTTGGGTTTTAACTGCTAGCCTGTGGGTTTGCCGTGACCGCTGATTGAGCTGAAGTTAAAGATGACGGCCCATAATTGGAGTAAAGCAGTTGTTCAAAAAACGCGCATTTTACTTGAGCATTGCCTTGCTGACTGTGCCACTGGTCGCTGTAGCCGATCCCCTACAGGCAGACACCACAAGCCCGGTACAACAAGCGCTCAGCCAACTGCCGCAAGCCTGTCCGGTCCTGGCGCCACGGGTCAATGCACCGATGCTGCGAATGCTGCAGGGGTTTTATCAGGGGCAGAATGACCAGCCGGTATGGTCGGTCAATGGCCGTTTGAGCGCCCTGCAAGGGGAGCTTGCGCAGTTGGCGGATGACGGTCTGGACCCCGACACCTACAAACTGCCTGTCGCTGGTGATCTGTGTGCCGATATCGGGATCAGCCAGCAGTATCTGCAAGCCTTGCAGGACCTGCACTATGGTCGCCTGCAGCAGTCGCGGTTCGAGCCGGTATGGCATGCCAGTGAGGTTGCACAAGACCGCCAGGCCCGCATCCTGGCCTTTGCCGGCCCGGGCCTGGCGGACTTGCCCCGGGCTTTTGAACAGGCGCGCCCGCAAAACGAGCTGTATCAAAACCTGCGTCGGGTCTATGCCCGCCAGCGTCAGCAACCCTTGCCACAATGGCAACCACTGGCCAGCGGGCCGTTGCTGCGTCCGGGGGCTGAGGATGCGCGGGTGCCCGAGCTGGCCCGGCGACTGGTCAGTGAAGGCTACCTCAGCCACCTGCCGGCGACTGTCGATCACCATTACAGCAATGAACTGGTGGCGGCGGTGAAGAGCTTCCAGCTCGACCATTCGTTGCAGGCCGACGGTGTAATCGGCGCGGGCACCCTTAAAGAACTCAACATCAGCCCCCAGGCGCGGCGTGAGCAGCTGCGCATCAATCTGGAGCGCTTTCGCTGGATAGCCCAGGATCTGGAGCCCGATATCCTGCTGGTCAATGTGCCCGCAGCGCAACTTACCGTGTACCGCAACGGTGTGCCGGTGTGGCAGACACGCACCCAGGTCGGTCGTGCCGAGCGCCAGACCCCGCTGCTCAAGTCCCGGGTCAATCGCCTTACGCTCAACCCGACCTGGACCATTCCGCCGACCATCTTTCGTGAAGACAAACTGCCGCAGATCCGTCGCGACCCGTCTTTCCTCAGCCGTCAGGACCTGCAGATTGTGGACAGCAACGGCCAGCCGCTGGCGGCTCAGGATATCGACTGGGATCGACCGGGCAACATCCTGCTGCGCCAGGGCGCGGGGCCGAGGAACCCGTTGGGCCGTATTGCCATCCGCTTCCCCAATCCGTTCTCGGTGTACCTCCACGACACCCCTAGCCAGGCCTTGTTCAGCAAGGGGCCACGGGCTTTCAGTTCGGGTTGCGTGCGGGTTGAAGCGGTGTTCCAGCTGCGTGACTTGCTGGTGACACCTGCCGAAAAAGTCCGTAGCGAGGAGCTGTTGGGTACCGGGCTGACCCATGAGTTCAGGCTGTCGAACCCGACACCGATCCTGATGACCTACTGGACCGCCCAGGCAAACAAGGACGGCAAGGTGACCTATGCACCGGATATCTACAATCATGACCCGGCATTGATTGCGGCACTGGCCAGCAAAAAATAATTCGGCTATTGCGGACTTTCGTAGCAGCTGACGAACGCAGCCTCGCTCCGCTCGTCAGCTGCTACATAGTCTTGGGCAACTTGCCTCATCTGCAGGCGAGCCACTAGTATCCAGCTCCCGATTGTCGACCCTGAGAGCCCCCATGAGCTGCTGGCCCGATTCGCGCTTCACCGATCTGCTGGGCATTGCCCATCCCCTGATCCAGGCACCGATGCTGGGCGCTGGCGCCGATATCATGATCGGCGTGGCACAGGCCGGGGGGCTGGCCTCACTGGCCTGTGCCACGTTGAGCCTGGAGGCCATCCGCAGCGAGGTGGCAACCTTTCGGGCTGCCTGCGACCAGCCGCTCAACCTGAACTTTTTCTGCCATCAGCCTCCGGAGTACGACGAGGCTGCCATCGAGCAGTGGAAGTCGCTGTTCAAGGCCTATTACAGCGAGCTCGGGGCCGATTATGACGCGCCCACTCCGATATCCAGCCGCGCGCCTTTCGATGAAGCCACCTGCGCCCTGGTCGAGGAATTGCGCCCCGAAGTGGTGAGTTTTCACTTTGCCCTGCCGGCACCGGAGTTTGTGGCCAGGGTCAAGGCCTGTGGGGCCAGGGTGCTCAGTTCGGCCACGACGGTTGACGAGGCGCAATGGCTGGAACACCACGGCTGTGACGCAATTATCGCCATGGGCTATGAAGCGGGCGGTCATCGGGCGATGTTCCTGCATCGTGAGCTGACCACGCAAATCGGCACCTTCGCTCTGGTGCCGCAAATCGTCGATGCCGTGTCAGTGCCGGTGATTGCTGCAGGCGGCATCGCCGATGCGCGAGGGATCGCGGCGGCGTTTGCACTTGGCGCCAGTGCCGTGCAAATCGGCACTGCTTACCTGTTTTGCCCTGAAGCAAAGCTGGCCAGGGCTCATCACCGTGCGTTGCGCGAGGCTCAGGCCAGTGATACCGCGCTGACCAATCTGTTTACCGGGCGGCCAGCACGGGGCATCGTCAATCGGGTCATGCGCGAACTGGGCCCGCTCAATCCCCAGGCCCCGGCTTTTCCGTTGGCCGGTGGTGTGCTGCTGCCGCTCAAGGCCAAATCCGGGGCTGACAGCGGCGACTTTATCAACCTGTGGGCGGGCCAGGCTTTCCCCCTGAGCCCCGGGCGCATGGCCGAGCTGACGTCGTATGAGCTGACACGCAAATTTATCGACGATTATGCCGCCCGCTCTACATGCCTATAGCAATTTTGCCCGGCATGGCTGGCGGTGCGAATCAGCAACATGATTGCACCTGCCACCGGCAGGCTTACCAGCAGTAATGCATAGCGCAGCGATTCAATACCGAAAGCCGGCTGCAGGGCATCGCTGAGCAAACCGGCCAGCAACGGCCCCAGGCCAATCCCCAGCAGGGTCGAAATAATGGTCTGCAAGGCCATCGCCGTACCCCGGCGGTTGGCCGGGACCAGTTGGGTGATTAGATTGAACGACGGCGCGACCCACCACACCGAAAAAAAGCTGTAGAGCGCGCACAGCAGCATCGCACTGGGCACCGGTACGCTGCCCAACTGCAGCCACACTGTGTTTGGCCACAGCAGGTAGGCGAACAGCGCACTGAGCGCTGTCACATGCCCTATGACCGGAATGCCCACTTGCCAGTGCGGGTTGCGCCGGGTCAGGTGGTCACTCAGCCAGCCGCTGAACAAGGCGCCGATCCCGGCAAAGCCGCCGCAGATAAAACCCGCCAGCAACCCGGCATGTTGCAGTGACAAACCGTGGGAGCGCACCAGAAAGCTGGTGTTCCACATGCCGATGGCATAAGAGCCCAGGGTGGTCAAACCACCCGCCATCACCAGGCAACGGTAAGCGGGCAGGGCCCAGAGTTTGCGTGCCTCGCTGCCCATGCTCTGCAGGGGGTGGGCCGCGTGGGCGCTGGCCAGGTCCCAGCGGCCACGCGCCGGGTCCTTCACCACAAAGGCCAGCAGCGTGGAGAACATCAGCGCCGGCATGCCGATCACGATAAACGCGGTGCGCCAGCCATAGTGCTCAACCACCCAGGCGCCAAGGCTGAGGCCGATCACTGCGGAGAAGGTCGGTGCCGCCGTGAAGCAACTGATGGCAAACGATCGGCGATGGGGCGGGTAGAGGTCGGCAATGATCGACATCGATGTCGAGGTGGTCGGCGACTCGCTCACCGCCACAGCCATGCGTGCCAGGGCGAGCATCCAGAAGCTCACTGCCAGCCCGCACAACATGGTTGCCACGGCCCACAGCAAACAGGCGATGGCCAATAAGCGGGTGCGTACCATACGGTCGGCCAGGCGACCGGCAGGCAGGGCAAGCAGGGCGAATACCGCGGCAAAGGCCAGGCCGGAAATCAGCCCCATCGCTGTGTCACTGACGCCGAACTCGGCTTTGATCGGCTCAATCATCACTGCCAGAATCTGGCGCCCGACAAAGTTGTCGGCAAACACCGCTGCCAGCAATAACAGCAAAGCATGGCTGCGCCAGCCGACATGAGTGTTGGACATGGTGGGTTTCCTGTGAGGTAAAAACGCCGAAGGCGCTGACCCGGTCAGCGCCTCCGTCAAGGTGCGACGCCTCAGGCCCGCTGGCGCGCCAGGGTCATGGCGGTGTCTTCGATCATGTCTTCCTGGCCGCCAACCATGCCGCGGCGACCCATCTCCACCAGAATCTCCCGTGCTGGCACGCCGTACTTTTTCTCGGCGCGCTTGGCAAACAGCAGGAACGAGCCATACACCCCGGCGTAGCCCATGGTCAGGGCATCGCGGTCGCTGCGGATCGGGAAGTCCATGATCGGCACCACCAGATCCTCGGCCACGTCCTGAATGCCAAACACACTGACCCCGGTTTCTATGCCCATGCGGTCGCAAACGGCCACCAGGATTTCCATCGGCGTATTCCCCGCGCCCGCGCCGAGCCCGGCCGCCGCAGCGTCGATGCGGGTGGCTCCGGCCTCGATGGCCGCGATGGAGTTGGACACGCCCATCGACAGGTTGTGATGGCCGTGAAAGCCGATCTCGGTGTCCGGGTGCAGGGCCGCACGCAGGGCTGCAACCCGCGCCTTGATATCGTGTGGCAGCATGTAGCCGGCCGAATCGGTGAGGTACACGCAGTTGGCGCCGAAGCTCTCCATCAACTTGCCCTGTTTGACCAGCCCCTCGGGACTGTTCATATGGGCCATCATCAAGAAACCCACGGTGTCCATGCCCAGCTTGCGGGCATAGGAGATGTGTTGCTCGGACACGTCCGCCTCGGTGCAATGGGTCGCCACGCGGATGGTATTGACCCCCAGTTCATGGGCCATTTGCAGATGGTCCACGGTGCCGATACCCGGCAGCAGCAGGGCTGACACCCTGGCCTTTTTCATCATCGGGATCACGGCCGACAGGTACTGCTCATCGGTGTGCGCCGGGAAGCCGTAGTTCACCGAGCTGCCACCCAGGCCGTCGCCATGGGTGACCTCAATCAGCGGCACGCCGGCTGCGTCCAGGCCGCAGGCGATGTCTTTCATCTGCTGCAGGCTGATCTGGTGACGCTTGGGGTGCATGCCGTCGCGCAGGCACATGTCATGCACGGTAATTTTTTTGCCGCGAAGATCCATGATCGGCTCCTTAAGCGAGGGCAGGTTGGGGGGCTGATGCCTTGAGTTGCAGCTCGCCCTTGAGGATTTCCTCGGCGAACATCTCGGCGGTGCGGGCGGCCGCGGCGGTCATGATGTCCAGGTTGCCGGCGTACTTGGGCAAGTAGTCGCCCAGGCCTTCGACCTCCATGAAAATCGAGACCCGGTTGCCGTCAAACACCGGGCCGTTGACCAGCTTGTAGCCGGGCACATACTGCTGCACCTGCTCGATCATGCTGGCGATGGCCAGGCTGATAGCGGCTTGATCCGGTTCGGTTTCAGTCAGGCAATGCACGGTATCGCGCATGATCAGCGGCGGCTCGGCGGGGTTGACGATAATGATCGCCTTGCCCTTTTTCGCCCCACCCACCTGCTCGATGGCACTGGCCGTGGTGCGGGTGAATTCGTCGATATTCTTGCGCGTGCCCGGGCCCACCGATTTGGACGCGGCAGTGGCGACGATTTCGGCGTAAGCCACCGGCTGGACGCTGGACACGGCCGCCACCAGCGGAATGGTCGCCTGGCCGCCGCAGGTGACCATATTGACGTTCATGGCGCCGCGCTTGAGGTTGGCCTTGAGGTTGACCGGCGGCACGCAATACGGGCCAATGGCAGCCGGTGTCAGGTCGATCATCAGCACGCCCAGCTCGTTGAGCTTGCGGCTGTTTTCAGCATGGACATAAGCCGAGGTGGCATCGAAGGCGATCTGGATATTGTCTGCCAGCACGTGCGGCAACAGACCGTCGACCCCGTCACTGGTGGTCTTCAGGCCCATCTCGCGGGCGCGGCTCAGGCCTTCGGAGGTGGCATCGATGCCCACCATCCACACGGGCTCCAGCACTTCGCTGCGCAGCAGCTTGTAAAGCAGATCGGTGCCGATATTGCCCGGCCCGATCAGGGCACATTTGATCTTTTTGCTCATGGCTAAGGTCTCGAAGGGGGGTTAGGGCACAAAGCGCAGGTTGGCAGAGCCCAGGCCGCTGAGAGTCAGGCTGACCTCATCGCCGGGTTGTACCGGAACCAGCGGCGCCAGTGCGCCGGAAAGGATGATTTCGCCCTTGCGAAACGGGATGTCGAACTTGCCCAGGGTATTGGCCAGCCAGGCCACGGCCTCGCAGGGGTGGCCCTGTACCGCCGAGCCAAAACCATGACCGGCGGGCTGGCCGTTTTTCAGCAAGTGCAACTCGACCTTGGCCAGATCCAGCTCGCGCGGGTTGATGCGCTGTTCGCCCAGGGCGAACACACCGCAGGAAGCGTTGTCGGCCACGGTGTCCTGAATGCGGATTTTCCAGTCGGCAATGCGCGAGTCGACAATTTCGAAACACGGCACCACCCATTGGCTGGCTGCCATTACGTCTTCGGCGGTGATGCCGGGGCCGTGCAGGTCTTCGCCGAGGATAAAGGCGATTTCGCCTTCAGCCCGTGGCTGCACCAGGTGGTGGGCGGCAAAGCTCACATCGCTGTTGTCGGCGACTTGCATGCGGTCGGTCAAGAAGCCGAAATCGGGCTGGTGCACATCAAGCATGTCCTGCACGGCACGGCTGGTAACGCCAATTTTTTTGCCGACCACCTGCTCGCCCAGCGCCTGGCGGCGTTGCAAGAAACGCAGGGAGATGCGGTAGGCCGTGTCCAGGGTCAGATCCGGGTAACGGGCGGTCAATGGCTCAAGGCTGCGCCGCTCCAGCAGGGCGTGAAACAACTCGTCGCCCAGGGCTTCAATCAACTGTGTGTCCATAAATTGGCTCTCGGGAGGCTATGCAGAAAATCCTCTTGTGGGAGCGAGCCTGCTCGCGAAACTTCTTCGCGAGCAGGCTCGCTCCCACGGTTTGATGGTGGCTCAACCCGGCCAGACGCTCGATTCGGCGCCGCCGTCTACTTCCAGGATCTTGCCGGTGACCCAGCGTGAAGCCGGGCTGGCCAGGTACAGCGCTGCAGCCGCGATATCTTCAACTTCGCCCAGGCTTTGCAGCGGCGTGGCCTTGATCATGCCGTCGCGCATGGCCACCGGCAGTACGCCATTGAGGGCGGCAGTCAGTACCGGGCCGGGAGCAATGCCGTTGACCCGTACCTGCGGCGCAAAGTCCTGGGCCAGCAGGCGGGTCATATGGCTCAGCGCGGCCTTGGCGGTGCCGTAGGCGCTGAATTGGGTTTGCGCATAACGCGCCGCGCCCGAGGTGATATTGATGATGTTGCCGCTGCCGGCTTCGCGCATATGCGGCACGCACAGCTGGCTCAGGTGATAGGCCGAAGACACGTTGAAGCGCATGATTTCTTCAAAACGCTCCACGCTCAGGGTCAACGGGTCGTTGGGCCCGGCGCCGCCAGCATTGTTTACCAGGTGGGTGATGCGGCCCATCTGTTCGCGGGCTTGGGTGACCAGAGCGCTGCGCTGTTCGCTGTCATTGACGTCGCAGCTCAGGGCCATGGCCCGACGGCCGAGGCTGCGTACTTCTTCGGCTACGGCTTCAACGTCGGCCAGGGTGCGGGCAGCCAGAACCACGTCGGCGCCTGCTTCAGCATAGGCCAGGGCGATGCCGCGCCCGATGCCGCGGCCGCCGCCGGTGATCACCGCCACGCTGCCGGTCAGGTTGAAGCGCTGAATAATATTCATAAAAAGTCCTTTTCCTTTTTAGGTAGAAAGCTAGCGGGGCGCCCACAGGTCGGGCAAGCCCGGATCACTGGCGGCAATCAGGCGCTTGAGCAGCACCTTGAGCGCCTGGGCATCACCGGGAGCGAGACGGGCCGACACGTTCTCTTCCACCGCCTTGGCCAGCGCCACCTGTTGCAGCGAGGCCTCGCGGCCGGTGGCGGTCAGCACATAGCGTGGCGCCTGCTGGCTGCCTTCGAGGGCGACCAGGTTCTGCTTTTCAAGAAAGCGCATGCTTGCCACGCTTACCACATGCCCGGTATAGCTGACGAAGTGATTGATTTCATCCAGGGTCAGGTTGTCGCGAATACACAGCACTGACAGGATAAAAAAGGCATGTTCGTCCAGTTGCTGGTTGCTCAGCAGGCGATGCAGGGCGTCGAGCAACTGATAATGGGCGCGGCCCAGCAAGTAACCGAGCAGGTCTTCGGTGTAGCTGCATTCCGGCGGTGGCGGGGTGGTCGCCAGGCGCAGCTCGCTGCGCGGCTTGCGGGTTGCCAGGGCATATTGGCCACTTTGAAAGGCCAGCGGTGCACGGTCACTGTGATCGAAGGCGAGTACTTCCCCGACGAAAATCACATGGTCGCCGCCTTCATACTGAAAGGCCGTGCGGCACTGAAACCTCGCGGTGCAGTCCTGCAGAAGCGGCGCGGGGCTGATGCCGTTATCGAGCTCGATTTCAGCAAACTTGTTCTCGCCCTGCATGGCAAAGCGCCCGGAAAGCGGCTCCTGCTCTGTCGACAGTACATGCACGTTCCAGTGCGAACCGGCACTGAATACCGGCAGGCTGCGGGCGGACTTGGCCAGGCTCCACAGCACCAGCGGCGGGTTGAGCGATACCGAGTTGAAACTGTTGGCCGTAATGCCAATGGGCGAGCCATCTTCGGCCTGGGTGGTGATGATCGTCACCCCGGTGGTGAAGGTGCCCAGCGCGGTACGGAATGCCTGCGGGTCAAAACTGCTTTGCACTGCCATGACGAACCTCATGGATTGAATTTTCGTGCTGGCAGTATTCCCCTGGCTTGCGGGGGCTACATCGTCTTAATGGACTAACGGATATGGCCGATTATCGTCCGATCGGACGAGGCATTGCGGGGCGCAGTTCGCTAGCGTCGGTTGATCGAACCGGTGTATCAGAGGACTTATCCATGACGTTCAGCAGCACTGCTCCAGAACAGCTGACCAGCCTGTTGGCGGCGCAGAAAAAAGCCTTTGTCGGCGCAGGCCACGTCAGTGCCGAGCTGCGTCGGGAGCGCATCCAGCGGGTGATCGAGTTGCTGGTGCGCTTCCAGCAGCCGCTGGTCGAGGCCATGGATGCCGACTTTGGCGGCAGGCCCCAGGGCTTTTCGTTGATGAATGACGTGCTGGGTTCCCTGGCCTCGCTCAAATACGCCCGCGACCATCTCGAGCACTGGGTTGCAGACGAGCCGCGCCAGGTGTTTGCGCCCTATGACCAGTTGGGCGCCAAGGCCTGGGTGATGCACCAGCCCAAGGGCAGTATCGGCATTCTCGGCACCTGGAATGCGCCGCTGTTCACCTTGCTCAGCCCCCTGGCCTGCGTGCTGGCGGCGGGTAACCGGGCGATTCTCAAGCCCTCTGAAGTGGTGCCGCGTACCGCCGATGTGCTTGCCGGGGCTTTTGCCGAGCTGTTCGATCCGCTGGAAATCGCCGTGGTCACCGGCGACGCCGAACTGGCGCAAGTGTTTACTGCGCAAGCCTTCGACCATCTGGTGTTTACCGGCAGCACTGCGGTGGCCCGCTCGGTGATGCGCAATGCGGCGCAACACCTGGTGCCGTTGACCCTGGAGCTGGGCGGCAAGTCGCCAGTGATTATTTCCCGCAGTGCCGACCTGGCCAAGGCGGCCTTCAGCATTGCCGTGGCCAAGGCCAATAACGGCGGGCAAATCTGCATCAACCCGGACGTGGTGTATGTGCCCCGCGAACAGATGGAAGATTTCCTTGGCCTGCTGGGCGCGGCCTACAGTGAGCTGTTGCCCGCCACCGACGCCAATCCTGACGTGGTTGCGGTGGTCAACGACCGGCATCTGCAGCGTATCGAAGGCTATGTGCAGGACGCCCGCCAGCGTGGCGCGCGTGTCGAGCGCTTCCCTCGGGCTCTTGAGGTTGACGCGCTCACACGCAGGCGACCGTTGCAGGTGGTGATCAATCCGCCCCGCGACAGCCTGATCCTGCAAGAAGAAATTTTCGGTCCGGCACTGGTGCTGTTGCCCTATGAGCAGCTTGACCGTGCGCTGGCCGATATCCATTCACGCGAGCGCCCGCTGGCGCTGTACTACTTCGGGCAAAGTGAAGAAGAGCAGCGTCATGTGCTGCAAAACACGATTTCCGGTGGGGTCAGCATCAACGACGTGATGATGCATGCGGCTTTGCACGATGCGCCTTTTGGCGGTATTGGCGCCTCGGGCATGGGCCATTACCACGGCCGCGAAGGGTTCCTGGAGTTCAGCCATATGCGCACCGTGTACAAGGCTGCGGCCCACGACCCGCGCCGCGAGTGGGGCCTGTTGCCGCCTTATGGCGAGCACTTTTTACCCGCCATGCAGGCGATGGTCACCGCCGACTGAAACCCGAAATGCCCTTGTGGGAGCGAGCAGGCTCGCTCCCACAAGGGGCGTTGCTCTTTAAATAAAAACAAGATTTGCTCTGGAGATTGACCTTGCAAAACCCTGCCGAAACACCTGAACAATCCACTGGCTGGCCCCGTCGTCACGTCCTCAAAGCGGGCGCCCTGGCCGTGGGTGCCGGGCTGCTGGGGCGTTTTGCCAATGCCGCTGAAGGCACCGCCATTTCGCCCGCCGAGTACCTGGCAATGGATGCCACCGACATGGCCCGCGCCGTACAAAAGGGCGAACTCAGCCCGCACGCTCTGCTGGCAGCGGCCATGGCCCGCTGTGATGCCGTCAACCCCAAGGTCAATGCCGTCAATATGCGCCATGACGACTACGCCCAGGCACTGCTCAAGGCCCGCAGTGCCAGCGGGACTGCGAATACCGGCGCACTGGCCGGGGTGCCGATCCTGATCAAGGACCTCAACACCTACCTGCAAGGTACCCGCACCACCAATGGCAGCAGGTTGTACAAGGACGCGCCACCAGCGCCCCACACCAGTACCCTGATTGACCGCTATCAGGCAGCCGGGGCCGTGCCGTTTGGCAAGACCACCTGCCCGGAATTCGGCCTGACCACCACCACCGAATCCCTGCTGTGGGGCCAGACCCGCAACCCCTGGAACCTGGCCAAAAGCGCCGGCGGCTCGTCCGGCGGAGCTGCTTCGGCGGTTGCCGCAGGTATTGTGCCGGTGGCCCATGCCACCGACGGTGGCGGCTCGATCCGCATTCCGGCGTCTTATTGCGGGCTGGTCGGGCTCAAGCCGACGCGTTACCGCACACCAAGCGGCCCGGGCAAGTACGAGGGTTGGTTCGGTGCCAGCGTGGGCAACGTGGTGTCGCGCAATATGCGCGATATGGCGCTGTTTATGGACGTGGGGCAGGGACATGAGGCGGGCAGCCCGTATTGGGCAAAACCGCTGGTACGTCCTTACGTTGAAGAGCTGCGCACTGCACCGGGCCGTCTGCGTATCGGTGTGGTGCGTGACTCGTTGACCGGCTCGCCGCTGGACCCGGCGGTGGTCAGGGTGCTGGACGACACTGCCAAACGCCTGGCCACCCAGGGCCATGAAGTTGAAGAATTGCGCCTGAGCATCGACCCGCGGCAGTTGTTCGGAGCCCACGGCTCGGTGGTTGGCGATGCCTTGCTGACCATGGTGCACGATCGCGAGCAAGTGCTGGGGCGCAGCGCCACGGCCGATGACTATGAACGCATCACTCAGGTGGTACTGGGCAATGCCCAAAAAGTCACTGGAGAGGGTCTGTACCGGGCGCGGCAGTCGTTCGAAAGTATTGGCGGTTATATGGAAGAGCAGTTCCAGAAGTACGACGTGATCCTGTCGCCGGTAACAGCCAACATTACCCCGGACCTGGGCCTGCTGAGCCTGAACCAGCCGTGGGACAGCTATGCCCACAACGCCATGGGCAGCGCGGCCTTTACCGTGCTGGCCAACGTCAGCGGGCAGCCGGCGCTGTCGTTGCCGGTGGGCATGAGCGACAACGGCCTGCCCATCGGCATGATGTTCACCGCGCCATTGGGCGGTGAAGACGTGTTGCTGCGTTTGGGCGCGCAGATCGAGCAGGATCGGCCTTTTGCGAAGTTACCGGTGGTTTAAAAAGCGCCCTGACCCTCTCCCTCAGGGAGAGGGGATTGATTGGCGTTTGCCCTGCGGCTAGCTCCCTCTGCCTTTGGCAGAGGGTTGGGGTGAGGGCCAGCCTTCACCCGATATCCCGACTAGTCCGCTTTGACGATGATCCACAACCCCGCTGGCGGGATTATTCGTCACACACCGCCCGCGCATTCGCGCAGCGAGAGACTGACGGAGAACACACGGATGGATCAGATACGAGAGAAAAGTCCGATTGAGCTTGAGCTGCTGCAACGCGCGCGCAATTTGATACCTGCGCTTAAAAGCCGTTCAGCCCAGGCGGACAAGGACTGCAAGCTACCTGACGAAACCGTTCGCGAAATGCAGGAAGCCGGGCTGTTTCGTGCCCTGCAACCGAAAAAGTGGGGCGGCCATGAAATCGACTTGCGCACCTTTTTTGAAATCCAGATGACCCTGGCCGAAGGCTGCATGTCCACCGCCTGGGTTTATGGCGTAGTGGGTGTGCATCCGTGGCAACTGGCGCGTTACCCGGTAGAGGCGCAGCGTGATGTGTGGGGCGAGGACAGCTCGGTGCTGGTGGCCTCGACCTATATGCCCGTGGCCAAGGTCACGCCGGTCAAGGGCGGCTATCAGGTCAGCGGGCGCTGGGGCTTCTCCAGTGGCAGCCAGCATGCGCAGTGGTGTCTGCTTGGCGGCATCGTGCCGCAAGATGAAACCGGCCCTACCGAACACGGCACCTTTCTGATCCCGGCCAGCGACTACCGTATCGAGCAGAACTGGGACGTGTTGGGGCTGCGCGGCAGCGGCAGCCACGATATCGTCGTTGAAGACGCTTTTGTGCCGGCCCATCGAGTACAGCGCACCAACAATTACGGCATCGAAGCCACACCGGGGCGGCTGGTCAACACCAACCCGATGTACGCCATCCCGTTTGCCCAGGTGTTTGCCCGTGCCGTCTCTACCTCGGCCCTCGGCGCCCTGCAAGGCGCGATCAACGAGTTCCGTGACAACGCGGCCAAGCACATCGGCAAGCATGGCGCCAAAACCGCCGAAGACCCGGCCGCCCAGGCTGCCGTGGCCGAAGCCATCATCACCGTCGACTCGCTCAAACTGGTGCTGATGCGCAACTACGCCAACCTGATGGCGCTGGCCGCCGCCGGGGAATACCCGGATGTGGAAACCCGCTTGCTGTATCGCTACCAGTCTTCCCATGTGACCAATGTGTGCGCCGACCGGGTCAGTGACCTGCTGCGCTGCATGGCCGCATCGGGCTTGTACAACACCAACCCGGTGGCGCGCTTCTTCCGTGACCTGCATCAGGCTCGCGGGCATATCGCCAATAACGAGGCGGCTTACCGGCGCAGTTACGGCCTGGTGCAATTGGGCCTGCCCAACGCGGATCCGTTTGTGTGATCGGCTGATCTACATCCGGCAAAACACCTCTGACCTCAGCGCAAGGCATAACAATAATGACGGCTCACGATCAGTCTCAGTCCAGCTATGACGTAATTGTTGTCGGCTCCGGCGCCGGCGCCATGACCTCAGCCCTGTTTGCGGCTGATCAGGGCCTGTCGGTCCTGATTGTCGAAAAAAGCGATAAATACGGTGGCACTTCGGCGATTTCCGGTGGCGGTATCTGGATCCCCAACAACCACTACTTTGCCGCGCTCGGCGGGCAGGACAGCCCCGAGCTGTCGATGCAGTACCTCAAGGCGGCCACCGGCGAGCATGGCGACCCGGTGCGCCTGAAGGCGTATCTGGATCACGCCGCGCCGATGATCAAAAAGCTCACTGCCAACAGCCACGTGCGTTATGCGGTGGCCGACAAATACCCCGATTACTACCCGCAACTGCCCGGCGCCTTGCCGGGTGGTCGCACCCTGGACCCGGAGCTGTTCGACACCAGCCTGCTGGCCGAAGAACTGCCCAACCTGCGCAAGCCTTCACCCTCCACCCTGTTGATGGGGCGCATTGCCTGGACGGCCCGCGACGCGCACAAGGCCATGGCGCGCAGCTTTGGCTGGCAATGGCTGATCTTCAAGTTGATGGCGCGCTACAAGCTCGACTTCAAATGGCGGCGCAAAAGCAAGTACGACCGCCGCGCTGCGTTGGGCAGTTCGCTGGTGGCGTCGTTGCGTCGTTCACTGATGGACCGCAACGTGCCGCTGTGGCTCAACACCGACTTTCAGGATGTGGTGCTCGACGGTGACCGGGTGTGCGGCATCAAGGTCGCCACCGGCGGCAAGGTGCTTGAACTCAAGGCCCGTCGCGCCGTGATTTTCGGCTCTGGCGGTTTCGAACAGAACCAGACGCTGCGTGAGAAGTTCCTGCCGCAGCCGACCCGTGCCAGCTGGAGCGCCACGCCACCGGGCAACAATACCGGGGCAGCGCTTGAGGCCGGCATGCACATTGGCGCGGCCACCGCGCTGATGGACTGGGCCTGGTGGGCACCGACCATTGCCGTACCCGGCGAAGAAAAACCCCGCGGGGTGTTTGCCGAACGGGCGTTCCCGGGGGCTATTGTGGTCAACAGCCTGGGTCAGCGCTTCGTCAACGAAGCGGCGCCGTACCTGGAATTCGTCGACGCCATGTATCAGGACAATCGCAAGACTGATGGCCGATCAGTGCCTTCGTGGGTGATCTTCGACGGGCACTTTCGCTTCCACTACGCCATGGGCCCGTTGATGCCGGCCCAGGTGATGCCCGACAGCCGGCTGCGCAAGGAGTGGCTCAACACCGTGTACTGGAAGGCCGACAGCCTTGAAGCCCTGGCCATGCAGATCGGCGTGGATGCGCAGGGGCTGGACAGCACCGTGCAGAAGGTCAATGGCTACGCCCAAACGGGTGTCGACCTGGACTTCGATCGCGGCGGCAACGTCTTCGATCGCTACTACGGCGACAGTAATATCAAACCCAACCCGTGCCTGGCGCCGTTGCGCAAGGGGCCGTACTACGCCATGCGCCTGGATGCCGGTGATATCGGTACCAAGGGCGGGTTACTGACCAACCAGCATGCCCAGGTGGTGCGTGAGGACGGCCAGCCGATCCCCGGCCTGTATGCGATCGGCAATTGCTCGGCATCGGTGATGGGCACCAGCTACCCGGGCGCCGGTGGCACCCTGGGCCCGGCCATGACCTTTGGTTATATCGCCGCCAATCATATCGCCAGCAGCGTGCCGGCTACGGCCAGCAGCAAGGTGCGGGCACTGTCATGAGCCGAGCACAGCATACGTCCAGCAACAGCAAAATTCTCGCGCCCTTGCAGGCCGAGCGCCTGAGTGCAGGGGACTGGCACGACACCTGCGACGTGCTGGTAATAGGTTGGGGGGCGGCGGGTGCCTGCGCTGCGCTGGAGGCCAGCAGCAATGGCGCCAGGGTGATTGTGGCGGACCGCTTTACCGGCGGTGGCGCCAGTGCCAAAAGCGGTGGTGTGGTTTACGCCGGTGGCGGCACCCGGCATCAACAGGCCGCAGGTTTCACCGACAGCATCCAAGCGATGTTTGACTACCTCAAGCACGAAACCCAGGGCGTGGTCAGCGACGCAACCCTGCAAAAATTCTGCGATGACAGTGTCAGCAATCTTGACTGGCTTGAAAGCCACGGCGCGCGTTATGCCCATAGCGTGCCGCCGGGAGGGAAGACCTCATACCCGTCCGATGGCCATTTTTTGTATTACTCGGGCAATGAGCTGGTGCCTTCCCATGCCGGCACCCGGCCACCGGCCCCCCGCGGCCATCGTACGGTGGGCAAGGGCCAGTGTGGCGCGGTGCTGTATGGACATCTCAAAGCCGCGTGTCTGCGGGCCGGGGTGCAACCGCTGTTGCAATCGGCGGCACGTCGGCTGGTGGTGGATGCCAGCGGGCGGGTGGTGGGTGCCGAGTTCTGGCGCCTGCCCCAGGGCAGCCGCGAAGCGCGCTTGCATGCACGCCTGGCGGCACGGGCCGAGCGCCTGCAAAACTTCGCCCCCGGTTACTGCGACCGCCTGCGCCTCAAAGTCAGCCAGTTGGAGCGTGACCATGGCCAGCCGTTGCTGATCCGGGCCCGGCGCGCGGTTATCCTCAGCACCGGGGGCTTTATCTTCAATCGCGGGCTGATTCGCGATCATGCGCCCAACTTCAGGCGCAATTTCAAGGTGGGCGCTACCGGTTGCGATGGCAGCGGTCTGCTGCTGGGGCAGTCGGTGGGGGCCCGAAGCGAGCGGTTGAGCCGGGTGTCGGCCTGGCGCTTTATCAACCCGCCGCACTGCTGGCCCAAGGGCATTGTGGTCAACAGCAATGGCCAGCGTTTTTGCAACGAAGAGGTCTACGGCGCCACCCTTGGCCAGCCGCTGTGCGATGAGCAGGGCGGGCAGGCGTGGCTGGTGCTGGATGCGCGTTTGCGCAAACAGGCAATCCGTCAGGCGCTGTTCGGTGGCTATTGGTGGTTCCAGAGCCTGCCGGCACTGGCCTTGATGCTGCTCAAGGTGCGCAAGGGTGACAACCCGGACCGGTTGGCCAGCGTTTGCGGCATGCAGGCGGGGGAGCTGAGTGGTGCCCTGCGCGCTTACAACGCCGGTGCCCGGGGCGATGGGCCGGATGCTTTCGGCAAGTCTGAAGGCAGCCGCCAGGTGTTGGATAAGGGGCCGTTTTACGCTTGCGATATCAGCGTCGGTAACCCGATCTTTCCGCTGGGGGCGCTGACCCTGGGCGGGCTTAAAGTTGATGAAAGCAACGGCGCTGTACTCGATACCGATGGCCAGCCGATTGCCGGCCTGTTCAGCGCCGGGCGCACCGCCATCGGTGTGGCGTCGCACCTGTATATCAGTGGCTTGTCCCTGGCCGACTGCGTGTTTTCGGGGCGCCGTGCCGGCCTTGCCGCCTCAGGCAGGAACGAGCCTGGCACAACAATCGCGAGCAGGCTCGCTCCCACAGACAGTGCAAGGGTGACCTTATGAGCGCACGTGTTGCAGGCAAGGTGGCGTTGATTACCGGTGGGGCCAGTGGCGTGGGCAGGGCAACGGCGCTGCTGCTCGCCCGTGAAGGTGCCCGTGTGGTGATCAGCGATATCGATGTGGCGGGTGGCCTGGCCCTGGCTGAAGAGATCGGTGCGCAAGCATTGTTTATTGAGCATGACGCGGGCAGCGAAGCAGATTGGACGCGGGTGATCGACACCGTTCGCGAGCACCACGGGCGGCTGGATATCCTGTTCAACAACGCCGGGATCCTGCTCAAGGGCGATATTGAAAATACCGCCTATAGTGATTGGCAACGGGTGCAGCGCATCAACTCCGACAGTGTCTTCCTGGGTTGTCGCGCCGCCATAAGCCTGATGAAAGAAAGCGAGGGCGGCTCCATTATCAACATGTCTTCGATTGCGGCGGTGGCCGGACGCGATGATTACGTTGCCTACAGCGCCTCCAAAGGCGCCGTCGCCGCCCTGTCGCGTACCGTGGCGGTGTTGTGCCGCCGGCGCAAATACCGCATTCGCTGCAATTCCCTGCACCCTGACGGCATCCTCACACCGATGACCACCGCGGGCTTGCCCGCCGGGCTCGACCCGTGGAGCCTGACCATCGATGCCGACCCCATGGGGCGCATGTGCCTGCCCGAAGATGTCGCCGCCAGCGTGCTGTTTTTGGCCAGTGACGAGTCCCGCGCCATCAGTGGTATCGAGCTGCGGATCGACAGCGGCCAGTTTGTGATGAGTATCTGATATGAGCCAACCGGCGTATTTCTCCCTGCGCGTAGCGCAAATTGTGACTGAAACGGCGGACTCCCGTTCCCTGGTGTTCGATGTCCCTGCGGCCTTGCGTGAGCAGTTCACCTATAAGTCAGGGCAGTTTCTGACCCTGCGCGTGCCCTTTGAAGGCGGCTGGTTGCCGCGCTGTTATTCGCTCTCCAGCACCCCGCTGGAGGACGAGCCCCTGCGCGTCACCATCAAGCAAGTACGTGACGGTCGTGCCTCCAACTGGCTGTGTGAGCAGTTGCGTGAGGGCGACCAGCTGGAAGTGCTGGCGCCGGCCGGGGTATTTGTACCGCGGCATTTTGACAATGACTTTGTGCTGTTTGGCGGTGGTAGCGGGGTCACACCGGTGCTGTCGATCCTGCGATCGGCGCTGATTGCCGGCACAGGCCGGATCCTGCTGATTTACGCCAATCGCGATGAAGCGTCGGTGATCTTTGCCGCCGAGCTTAAAGCCCTGGCCAGCGCCCACCCGCAACGATTGCAAGTGATCCACTGGCTGGACTCGGTCCAGGGCATACCGGCGGTGGCACAACTGGCGCAGATGGCACAGCCTTTTGTGCATGCCCAGGCTTATATCTGTGGCCCCGGCCCGTTTATGGATGCGGCCGTCAGCGCCTTGCACGACATCGGCATGGAGCACGGGCACATCCACGTCGAGCGTTTTGTCTCGCTGCCGGAAGAGGGCAGTGTGGCCGCTCCGGCACCGGTCAACACCGATGTGATCGGCAGCCAGCTGTCGGTGCGCCTGGACGGGGAGGAGTACGAAGTGCCCTGTGCAGAAGGCGAAACCCTGCTCAATGCCATGCATCGCGCCGGCCTGAAACCGCCCAGCTCCTGCCTGGTGGGTTCCTGCGCAACCTGCATGTGTACGGTTGAGCGCGGCAGTGTCGAAATGCTGCGCAATGATGCCCTGGACCCACAAGAACTCAATGACGGCTGGGTGCTGGCGTGCCAAGCGGTGCCCAGCAGCGAACAGCTGCGCGTGTGCTTTCCCGAATAACCTGCCAGACGAGTGACCGATGACTTCCAGCCTGCAACAGAGCCTGCCGCGCTCGATCCCGCAACTGCTGTTCAACGCCTCGGTGCAGCATGCCGGGCGCACGGCCATTGAAGAACATGGCCAATGCATCGACTACAGCGAACTGCCGCGCCTGGCCCTGGGCGTAACCCGCAGCCTGATGGCTCAGGGCATTGGCAAGGGCGACCGGGTAGCGATCTGGGCACCCAACGGCCGGGACTGGATCATTGCCGCGCTGGGCATTCATTGCGCGGGGGCGGTCATGGTGCCGATCAACACCCGGATGAAAGGCCCTGAAGCGGCCGATATCTTGCTGCGCAGCGGCAGCCGTCTGCTGTTTGTGCAGCCGAGTTTTCTGGGCACCGATTACCTGGCTTTGCTCGCGCCCTATCGACCGGCCAGCCTCAAGTGCCTGGTGTTGCTGGGCGAAACCACGGCGGCCAGTTCCGCCGGCCTGGACTGGGACGGTTTTGTGGCCATTGGCGCGGCCACCAGCGAGTCTGCCGCGCTGTTGCGTGCAGCCAGCGTGAATAGCGATGACCTCAGCGACCTGCTGTTTACCTCCGGTACCACCGGCAAGCCCAAGGGCGTGATGAGCGCCCATGGTCAAACGATTCGGGCCTTTAGCGAATACGTGTCGGTGATCGGTTTACAGGCCGGTGACCGTTATCTGGTGATCAACCCGTTTTTTCATGCCTTTGGCTACAAGGCGGGGTGGCTGACCTGCCTGCTGGCGGGGGCGACCATCCTGCCGCACCCGGTGTTCGACGCCGAAGCGGTGTTCCAGCGCATTGCCGCAGAGCGCATCACCGTGTTGCCGGGGCCGCCGACCCTGTACCTGTCGATGCTGGCCCATCCCAAGCTGGCGGAAACCGACCTGTCGAGCCTGCGCATTGCCGTGACCGGCGCGGCGACGGTGCCGCCGATCCTGATCGAGCGCATGCGCAGCGAACTGGGCTTTGCGGTGGTGACCACGGCCTATGGCCTGACCGAATGCGGCGGCTTGGCCACTATTTGCGACCCTGCTGACTCGGCGACGATCATCGCCAGCACCAGTGGCCGGGCGATTCCGGGCACCGAGGTGAGCATCCGTGACCCGCAAAACCGGGCTTTACCGGCGGGCAGCACGGGGGAGATCTGCCTGCGCGGTTTTCATGTGATGCAGGGCTACTTTGAAGACCCGCAGGCCACCGCTGAAACCATCGACAGTGAAGGCTGGTTGCACACCGGGGATATAGGCCAGCAGGATGCTGCGGGCAATCTGCGCATCACCGACCGGCTTAAAGACATGTTTATCGTCGGTGGTTTCAACTGTTACCCGGCTGAGATAGAAGCCGGCCTGATGGAGCATCCGGGCATTGCCCAGGTGGCGGTAATCGGTATACCCGACGCGCGTATGGGCGAGGTAGGGTGTGCGTGCGTGGTGTTGCGTCATGGTGTGCAACTGGATGAGGCAGGATTGATCCAGTGGGCGCGTGAACATATGGCCAATTACAAGGTACCGCGTGTGGTGCGCTTCCATGACGCGCTGCCGGTGAATGCGTCGAACAAGGTGGCGAAGAATGAGTTGCGGGCGGGATTCATGTAACGGGCCACCTGTGCGCTCGCCCTCACTCTGGCCTCCAGGGCCGGGGTGAGGGGGGCTTTTTCGGACATAGAACCGGACATCGACAATGGCCATAACTGTCCCCTTTTGGCCTGCCTCCCTCTGTGATCGTGCCGGGCTCTCGGCAAGAATCAACCCCGTCACTCAATAACAACAAACCACTTCGTCCTTGCCCTTGGCCTTTTGCAGGCCGCTGCCGTGTACAGAACATAACAACGATCGATCTCACGCCGAATCCGGGGAACTGAGCCATGGACACTCTGAAACGCTTGATGAGCGCCACTGTTTGTGGGCTGACGCTGCTGGCCAGTGCCGTACAGGCCGAACAGCGCGAGCTGCGGGTGTATAACTGGGCGGACTATATCCTGCCGTCTGTGCCCAAGGACTTCGCCAGACAGACCGGCATCAAGGTCACCTGGGACTCCTTCGACACTAACGAAGCCCTGGAAGCCAAACTCCTCACCGGCAACTCGGGCTATGACCTGGTGGTGCCGTCCAACCAGTTCCTCGATACCCAGATCAAGGCGGGGGTATTCCAGAAGCTGGACAAGAGCAAGCTGCCCAACTGGCAGCACCAGGATCCGGCGCTGCTCAAACTGCTGGACACCAATGACCCTGGCAATCAGTACGCCGTGCCCTACATGTATGGCACGGTGCTGATCGGTTTCAACCCGGCCAAGGTCAAGGCTGCGCTGGGTGAGGATGCGCCGGTGGACAGCTGGGACCTGGTGTTCAAACCCGAAAACATGGCCAAACTCAAATCCTGCGGCGTGGCGATGCTCGATTCACCTTCGGAAATCCTGCCCTTGGCCCTGCACTATCTAGGGCTGGACCCCAACAGCCAGAACCCGGCCGATTATGAAAAAGCCAAGGCGCTGATGCTCAAGGTCCGCCCCTACGTGACCTACTTCAACTCGGCCAAGTACATGACGGATATCGCCAATGGTGACATCTGCGTGGCCATTGGTTATTCCGGCAGCTTCTACCAGTTTGGCAACCGCGCCAAAGAGTCGGGCAACGGCGTGGTGGTGGACTGGCGCTTGCCCAAGGAGGGCGCACCGATCTGGTTTGACACCTTCGCCATCCCTAAAAGTGCAAAAAATGTCGAAGAGGCCCACGAATTTCTCAACCACCTGCTGGAGCCCAAGGTCATTGCCGGGATCAGTGATTTTCTGGGTTACCCCAATGCCAACAAGGACTCGCTGGCACTGATCAACAAGGACATCACCGGTAACCCCAACCTGACCCCGACCAGCGAGGCGCTCAAGTCGCTGTATGTGGTGCAACCGTTGCCGCAAAAAATGGAGCGCGTGCGCACCCGGGTGTGGACCAGTATCAAGTCGGACAAGTAACCCCTCGGAGGTAGTGCATGGGGGTTATCGTCAAGTGCCGGCCAGGTTCTTACACTGGCTGCACTTAATCGAACGACGAGAAAGCACCATGCGTATCCGTGAGCTTGGCATCACCATCGGTTCGGGCACCCCGGGGGCGTACAACGCCATCACCGACGTACCGGGTGTGCGAGTGGGTCATCACACCCTCAACGTTGAAAACGGCGATGTTTCCATCCATTCCGGTGTCACCGTGATTGAGCCGCGTGCGGGAGCCACCCACCTGCAACCCTGCTTCGCCGGCGTGCATGTGCTCAATGGCAACGGCGACGCCACGGGGCTGGAGTGGATTCGCGAAGCCGGTTTGCTGACCTCGCCGATTGCCTATACCAATACCCACAGTGTTGGCGTGGTGCGCGATGCGCTGGTGGCAGCCGAACGTGAGCTGGGCAAGCAGCACACCTACTGGTGCATGCCGGTGGTGCTGGAAACCTACGACGGCACGCTGAACGATATCTGGGGCCAGCATGTCACGGCCGAGCATGTGCAACTTGCCCTGCAGGATGCCAGGACAGGCCCTGTGCAGGAGGGCAATGTGGGCGGTGGCACAGGGATGATCTGTCACGAGTTCAAGGGTGGCATTGGCACATCCTCGCGAGTGTTGAGCCCGGAGCAGGGGGGCTGGACCGTCGGTGCGCTGGTGCAAGCCAACTATGGTGTGCGCGAAGCCTTGCGGGTGGGGGGTTACCCGGTGGGTACCGTGCTGGATGACGTACCGTCCCCGTTTAACAGCGAGAAAAATGTGGGCGTGCCGGGCATGGGTTCGATCGTGATAACCATCGCTACCGATGCGCCGCTGTTGCCACACCAGTGTACCCGTCTGGCGCAGCGTGCCAGTGTCGGGCTGGCGCGAGTGGGGGGCGGCACTGAAGACTCCAGCGGCGATATTTTTATTGCCTTTGCGGTGGGCAACAGCAATTTGCCGGCGGCCAACTTCGGCCATCCGGGGGAGCCGACCACGGCATTGCAGATGGTCAACAACGATTACATCTCGGCGCTGTTTGTGGCGGCTGCGGATGCGGTAGAGGAGGCGATACTCAATGCCATGCTCGGTGCGGATGACCTGAGCGGATGTGGCAATACCGTTCTGGCGCTCAAGCCCGAACTGTTGCTGGCAGCGTTGCAGCAGGTGGGCTGGAAAGCCTCCTGAGGGCTGCCTCAACCTTGCGTAGCAGCTGCCGTAGGAACGAGGCTGCGTTCCTCGGCAGCTGCTACGGGGATGTGCCCTTACAGTTTCGGCAACTGCCCCACCCGGGCCATCATCTCGGTGACGATCTGCAGGTCCAGCATGAACTGCTCCACGGTCTTGAATTCGTTATCGGTATGCCCGGTGTATTTCACATCCGGCATGGCCAAGCCGAATTGCACGCCATTAGGCAGTTCATGCACCGAGGTTGCACCCGCCGAAGTACCGTACGTGTGCTCCATGCCCAGGTTTTCGCTGGCTACCGCCAACAGCGCCTTGACCCACTCACCCTCGGGGTTGCGGTACATCGGCTCGGCAATCGAGTACTCGAAACTCACCGGTACCTGCTGACTCTTGCTCCAGGCTGTCAGCTTCTCGGCAATCTGCGCTTTCAGCGCCTCCGGCGACTTGCCCTTGGGCACGCGCAGGTTGACCGCCAGCTTGAGCGCTTTGTCGTCCAGCCCCACAAAGGTCAGTGAGGTGGTCAGCGGCCCCATAAAGTCATCGGCAAAACCGACCCCCAGCTTGCCGCCCTTGTAGTCCAGGCCCCAGTTGTCGGCAGCATAGTGCGCTGCGTCGGTAATGTGGTTGTGCTTGAGGGCGATAGGGCCGTCGACGCTACTGATAAAGTCGAGCATCCGTGCCACCGGGTTGACCCCCGACTCGGGCTCTGAGGAGTGGGCAGAAACCCCGGTTACGGTCAGCACGACATCCTTGCCAACCACCTTGGCATTGACCTCGAAATCACCGCCATTGCGTTTGGCATATTCTGCACCGGCCTTGTTCAGGCTGGCAGCCAGTTCGGCGGGTTTGTCGGTCACCAGGGTTGCTACCGACGTCGACGGGATCTGGTTGGTCGCCATGCCGCCGGTCAGCGAGACGATTTCGGCGCCCTGGCCTTCGCCCTTGCGCCGGGCAAAGGTGGCCATAACGGTGCCGTAGCCTTTTTCGGCAATCACCACCGGGTAGCCGCCATCCAGCGCCAGGTTGTAGTTGGGCACCGGGTTGTGTTCGAAGTAATAAGGAATGGCATCACCGCTGGTTTCTTCGGTGGTGTCGATCAGCAACTTGAAGTTCCTGGCCAGTGGCAGTTGTTCTTCCTTGATGACTTTCATGGCGTACATCGCCACCACGATGCCGTTTTTGTCATCCTCCGTACCGCGCCCGTACATACGGTCACCGATCAGTGTGACCTTGAACGGGTCGAGTTGGGTGCCGTCCTTGAGTACCCAGTTTTCCGGGGTTACCGGCACTACGTCGGCGTGGGCATGAATACCGACCACTTCATCGCCACTGCCTTCGAGGGAGACTTCATAGACACGGTTGTCGATATTGCGAAAGTTCAGGTTAAAGGCCTTGGCCAGATCCTTGATCTTGTCGGCGATCTTGAGAAATTGCGGGTTCTCGTACTGGGGTACGTCGTCCAGGTTGACGGTGGGGATGGCCACCAGTTCACGCAGGGTGTCGGTAGCCGCCTTGCCGTATTTGAGCCGGGTATACAGGCCCAGCAGGCGATAGATCTCGTTCTGTTGCTCGGGGGCCAGTGCCTTGTTGTCGAGAAAGGCGCTGATGGTCGGGCCGAGATTATCTTTTTGCGCCAGCTCACTCTTGGCCAACGCCCCCAGAAACTGACGGAAGTCAGTGACATGGGTGTCGCTGAACGTCTTGAGGATGACAGCACTCTGTTGCGGGGTGATGGTGGCGTGGGCTGCAGTGCTGAACGCAGCGAGGCTGGCCATCATCATGGTTGCAGCGGCCAGTTGTTTAAGTGAAAAGTCCATTTTGCAGGGCGTTCCTGTACAGGTCGTTGAATGGAAACATGAAGTAAGTGAAACAAAACATTTCCAAACTTACACTGCGAGGCGCTGCCACGTTAAGCGCTTTTTATTCTTGCGCCTGCAAAAACAGCGAGAACAGTTCGGACTGTGACTTGATTCCCAACTTGCCGTACATATGCTTGCGATGGACCTTGACGGTCTCCGCAGAGATTGCCAGTTTTCGGGCGATTTCCTTGTTTGAACAACCACTTAGCAGCAACAGGGCGACTTCCATTTCGCGTGCGGTCAACGGCGAGGTCAACTGCTCGGCAGCCGCTTCAAGGCGGCTTTGCCAGTTGGGCGTGAGCTCCGGTGCCTCCTTGGGGTCGCGCTCAAAAACCAGGCGCTGGCGCATCAAGGCGGCCACCCACGGCTGCACCAACCCCAGCAATGCACTCTGTTCCAGGCTGAAACGGCACTGGCTGCCCAGTGACAGGCTCAGGGTGCGTTGATTGTCGAGTTGCACATTGATATGCACCTCGTCGGTAACGATATTCAGGCGGAAATAACGCTGGTAGTAGTCGGTCTGTTCAAAGCATTCGGGGGCCACGTCCTGCAGGCGGAACAAGCCGCTTTGCGGTGCTTCACGGTTGGCGATATAAAACGGGTCCAGCAGGTAAAGCCCCTTGAGGTAGTCCTGGAACAGCGAATCCATGCCACCGTCTGCACCGGGGGACTCGGCCAGAACCTGTGGCTTGCCGGCGCTGTAGATCAGCACCACCCAGTTGTCCACGGGTACATAGCGGCCCAGCAAACGTACCAGCGCAGTCCAGAAATTGGGCCGGTCCAGGGTTTCGATCACGCGGCCCATCGCGTCATGCCAGGCCACATCCTGCAAGGTCAGATTCATCTCACTACCCACCGGGTGTTACCCCATCGAAGTCATTTATTGGCGCGGTGCCGCGCACCATACTCGGCTCATCCCACCCTGCAAGGATCCGAGATGAACATTGAACTGGTGCAACTGGCAGGCCGTGACGGCGACACCGCTTATAACCTGTCGCGTACATTGAGCGCCATCGCCAGCTGCGCTGACGATACTGCGCTGCTGGTATTCCCGGAGACCCACCTGACCGGCTTTGTCGGCGGCCAGCAACTGGCGCAGGTGGCGGAGCCATTGACCGGCCCGACCCTGGGTGCGGTATTGCAGGCCGTACGCGAACGTGGAGTCAGTGTGGTGGTGGGGCTGGCGGAAAATCATCACGGCACCTTCTATAACACCTCGGTACTGGTCACGCCCGAGGGGATCGCCTTGCAGTACCGCAAGACCCATTTGTGGCCAAGTGAACGCGGCGACTTTACCCCCGGCGACCGTTTTACCACCGTGCTCTGGCAGGGCGTGCGGGTTGGCCTGCTGATCTGTTATGACATTGAACTGCCGGAAACCGGCCGAGCACTGGCGCAACTGGGGGCTGAACTGATCATTGTCACCAACGGCAATATGGACCCCTACGGCCCGGTGCATCGTACCTCGATCATGGCCCGTGCCCAGGAGAACCAGGCGTTTGCGGTGATGGTCAATCGCGTCGGTAGCGGGGATGACGGGCTGGTGTTCGCGGGTGGCAGCATGGTGGTCGATCCGTTCGGGCGGGTGTTGCTCGAGGCCGGGCGCGATGAGATTCGCCATGTTGTAGCGCTGGATCTGGATCAGCTCAAGGCTGCCCGGCGTGACTACGACTACCTCAAGGATCGTCGCTTGCTGCTGTCGGGTGAACAGATTGAGCACTCGGACGGGCGTCGCGAACTGTTGATCGGAGCCAGCCAATGAAGACTAAAAACACGACGGTTATTGCCCTGGCTGCGCTATTGGGTTGCAGCCTGGTTCACGCCGCCGAACCTCAGGTGAATATCTACAACTGGTACGACTTTATCGCTCCGGACACGATGAAAAACTTCCAGGCCGAAACCGGCACAGCCTCGATGTACGACGTGTTCGACAACAGCGATGTGATGCAAAGCAAGCTGATGGCCGGTCGCAGCGGGTATGACGTGGTTGTGGCCACCGGTGACCTGCTACCCAACCTGATCAAGGCCGGGGTGCTCAAGGAACTCGATCGGGGGCAGTTGCCCAACCTCGCACACCTGGACCCGGCCATCCTTGCCAAGATGCAGAGCATTGACCCCGGCAATCGTTATGCCGTGCCGTATTTGTGGGGCACGACCGGGGTGGGTTATGACGTCGACAAGGTCAGGGCGATACTTGGGCCGGATGCGCCGGTGGATTCCTGGGACCTGATCTTCAAGCCCGAGAACCTGAGCAAATTGAGCCAGTGCGGTGTAGCCATGCTCGACGCCCCCGGTGAAATCATTCCAATCGCCTTGCACTACCTCGGCTTGCCATACAACAGCAGCGACCCCCGGGACTATGCCAAGGCCGAAGCGTTGCTGCTGACGTTACGTCCTTATATCCGCTATTTTGACTCGTCGAAATTCATTACCGACCTGGCCAATGGCAACATTTGCGTGGTGGTGGGCTGGGCAGGCGGGGTGCAAGACGCCAAAACCGCCTCGCAGGTGGCCGGCAATGGGCGCAATATCCGCTACAGCATCCCCCGTGAAGGGGCGCCGATCTGGGTTGAGAGCATGGTGTTGCTCAACGACGCGCCCAACCCGCAGCAGGGGCTGGCCTTTATCGACTACATGCTGCGCCCGCAGGTGATAGCCCGGACTTCGACCTACCTCAAATATCCCAATGCGAACCAGGACGCCAGGCCACTGATGGACCCGTCGTTGCGCGACAACCCGGATATCTACCCTGACGAGAAAGTCATGGCCACTTTGTTCCCGCTGGAGCCGTTGCCGCTCAAGCTTGAACGGGTGCGCACGCGGGTGTGGAGCAAGGTTAAAAGCGGAACGTGAAGCCAGCCTTTGTCGATACTCTGTGACAGGTCAAGCCCTATTGTGGGAGCGAGCCTGCTCGCGAACGACCTTCGCGAGCAGGCTCGCTCCCACAGTTGCAGTTTCCTGTAGCCGCTGTCGAAGGAACAGGCAACTGCTACGGTTTGTGGGTGTTAGCCGTTTCAGGCCTGCAACTGCGGCTCACGAACGCTCCTGGCCCTGGGCATCGCCGGCAACACCGCCTCCTGCAAGGTTCGCGCAGCCGGGTGAGTAAAGCGCATCTGCGCCGTGACCGGCAGGTCTTCCACCAGCTTGCCGTCTGCCAGTACTACCACCCGTTGGCAAAAACGCTGCACCAGGCTCAGGTCATGGGTGATCAGCAAAAAACCGGTGCCCGACTCGCGCCGTACCTGTGCGAGCAAATCCAGAATCTGCACTTGCAGCACCCGGTCAAGGTTGGACAGGGCTTCGTCGAGGATAATCAGCTGCGGGCCGATCGCCATGGCCCGGGCAATACCGGCGCGCTGCAGTTGCCCGCCGCTCAGTTGTGCCGGGAGCTTGTCGATGTCACGGGCCTCAAGCTGGACTTGCTGGAGCAATTGCTCAACCCGGGCCCTGCACGCCGAGGCGTCCATGTCTGAAAGATGGCGCAAAGGCTCGGCAATGCTCCAGCCAATGCTGCGCTGGGGGTTGAAAGCGCTGAGGGCATCCTGAAAGACCATCTGCACACGCTGTAAAAACGGAGGCTGACCCTTGAACACAATGCTGCCCTGGTCGGCGCTTTCCAGCCCCATCAGCAGGCGCGCCAGGGTGCTTTTACCGCTGCCGCTACCTCCCAGCAGGCCAAGGCTTTGACCTTCGTGCAGGTCCAGATTCAAGCCGCTCAGCACCTGTACCCGATGCCGTTTGCTGAACAGCCCGCCAGCGCTGTAACCGTGCTCAAGGTCGCGTACCTGAATAAAACTCATGGCGCGCAGCTCTCCATTGTCAATGAGTGGTGTGCTGCCAGCAGCGTGCGTGCTTCCTGGCTTTGCGGTGAATTGAACAGCCGGTGAACATCGGCCTGTTCGACAATACGGCCGTGGGCCATGACGCTGACCTGATCGGCGCAGCGCGCCACCACGCCCATGTCATGGGTGATCAGCAGCACGCCAAGGTTGCGCTGCGCTACCAGCCGTTCCAGCAGGTCGAGAAAACGTGCCTGCGCCACAACATCCAGATCGCTGGTAGGTTCGTCAGCCAGCAAAAAACGGCTGTCGGCGAGCAGGGCCAGGGCGATCATCATCCGTTGCAGCATGCCGCCGCTCAATTGAAAGGCAAATGAGTCGAGCACCCGTTGAGCATCGTGCAGGCCCACTTCCTGCAAGGTGCTCTGAATCAGCTGCTCGGCCTCGGCACCGTGCAGGTCGCGGGTCTGGAGGGTTTCAAGGGCATGCTGGCGCAGTGAGCGTACCGGGTTGAAGGCGCTGCGCGGGTTCTGCAGCACCAATGCCACTTCGCGCCCGCGTAATTGCGCAGCATCCACCACCTGGCCATCCAGCAACAGGGTGGCGCCGCTGCTGTGTACGCCAGGAGGCAACAAGTCGAGGATGCCCAGGCTGGTTAGCGATTTTCCTGAACCGCTGGCACCGACCAGCGCATGCACCTGGCCGGCCCTGAGGGTCAGTTCGGCCCGGTCGACCAGGGTGCGTTGCCGGTGTTTGAGGGTCAGGTCGCGAATCACCAATGTGTGTTTCATTCCTTGATCTCCGCCAGTACGCTGGGGTCAAGGCGGTCGCGCAAGGCGTCGCCCAGCAGGTTGAAGGCCATCACCGAGATAAAGATCATCAGGCCCGGCCACAGCAGCAACTGCGGCTGGGTCCAGATAAACTCCTTGGCATCGTTGATCATCACGCCCCACTCGGGGGTTGGCGGGCTGACGCCCAGACCCAGAAAGGACAAGCCCGAGACGTGCAGCATCATGTGGCCAATGTCCATCGACGCCAGCACCAGCAGTTGCCCCACGACGTTGGGCATTACATGCTGGCGCAGCCGGGTCAGGCGCGAGGCACCGGCCAGTCGTGAAGCCAGCACATAATCCCGGTTACGCTGGGCCAGCACCATGCCGCGAACCATCCGCGCATACCAGGCCCAGTGGGACAGCGCGATGGCGATGATCACATTGGTCAGGCCGGTACCCAGCAAGGCGATCAGGAAAAACGCCAGCACCAGGGTGGGGAAGGTCAGGAACATGTCGCACAGGCGCATCAGGAACATGTCGAGCTTGCCGCCGACTATCCCGGCGATACCGCCAATCACCACGCCCAGCACCAGTACCAGACCCAGCACCAGCACCACGCTGCCCAGGGACAGTTGCGTACCAACGATCAGGCGTGAGAGCACGTCGCGCCCCAGGTGGTCGGTGCCCAGCCAATGGCTGGTACTGGCGGGCAGCAAACGCTCGTCCAGATTCACCAGGGTGGCGTCGTAGGGTGCCAGCCAGGGGCCGAACAGCGCCATCAGCAACAGCAGGGCGACCAGTCCGTAGCCGATGCGCGCGGCGTATTTTTTGCCGGTATAGACCGCCGCTATTGTGCTCATGCCATCACCCCCGAGAAACGTGTGCGCGGGTCTAGCCAGGCGTAGCAGATGTCCACCACCAGATTGCACAGCACCAGCAGTGTGGTCAGCAGCAGGGTGAAGCATTGCATCACCGGGAAGTCACGGTTGAGCACGGCGCTGACCGCGAAGCGGCCAACGCCGGGCCAGGCGAAGATGGTTTCGATCACCAGGGCACCTCCGAGCAACTCGCCAATGTGCATGCCGGTGGCGGTCACCAGCGGCATCCAGGCATTGCGCAGGATATGGTCGCGCCATACACGCTTTTCGTTCAGGCCACGGGCCCGGGCATAAAACACGTGTCGATGCTCACGCACATCCAGCAGGCTGGCGCGCAGCAGGCGGGCGTTGATCGACATCGACATCAGGGCAATCGCCAGTACCGGCATCAGCAGATGCTGCGGACCACCACGGCCCATCGGCGGCAACCAGCCCAACCACAGCGAGAACAATGCAATCAGCAAAAAAGCCAACCAGAAATTGGGCATGGAAACACCGATAAAGGTGATGAAACGCACCACCTGGTCGGGCCAGCGACCTTTCCAGCGGGCCGCCGCCAGACCCAGCGGAATGCTCATTACCAGCGTGGCAAGCAGCGCCAGACCACCCAGCTGAAGGGTGGCGGGCAGGTAATAGAGGATGTCATCGAGCACCGGGCGCCCGGTGATATAGGAGGTGCCGAAGTCCAGGTGCACGGCGTTCCACAGCCAGGTGAGGTACTGCTCGGGCAGTGGCCGGTCCAGGCCCAGTGCGTGGCGTGCCTCGGCCAGCGCAGCGTCGGTTGGAGGGATCTGCGACAGGCGCAGGTAGTCCAGGGCCGGGTCGCCATTGCCCAGGTGCAGCAGGACAAAGACGATCAGTGACACCCCCAGCAGCACCGGGATCAGCAGCACAAGCCGCAGGATAATATAGCGCAGCATGGTTTATGGCTTCCCTGTGGTGGGGTGCATCACTTCGAACGGCACATCAAACAGCGTGCTGCCGAATTGAACATTGTCGACGTTTTTTCCGCTGACACTGATGGCCGTCAGGTGTGAGATCGGCAGGTACACGGCCTGATCGTGCAGGGTGGTGAGGATCTCGCGGTAATCGTCAGCGCGCTTGCCCGCGTCGGTTTCGCCCAGTACTTCGGCGATTTTCCGGTCGATGGCCGCCTTCATCGGCAGGCCGAGCTGGGCCATGTAGTCGGCGTGTCCGGCGTAGCGCATGGAGCTGACAAACGAGTGCGGGTCATAGGGAGCGCCCCAGGTATCGGCGAAGATCATGCCGAACTTGCCCTCGCGCTGGCGCTGCACCAGGGCACCGTCTTCTTCGGCGCGCAACTTGACGTCGATGCCGACCTTGGCCAGTTCGCCCTGAATGATTTCGGCGAGGTTTTTTTGCAGGGCACTGGGGCCCAGAAACACCAGTTCGATACTTAGCGGCTGGCCGTTTTTTTCACGAATGCGTTTGCCTTCAGGGACTTTCCAGCCTGCCGCTTCCAGGTTTTTTTTGGCCTGCTCGGGGTCGTAGGGCAGTGCCTTGAGGCCCAGGTCGGCATACGGCATGTTGCTGGCGAACAGCGCATCGGCCCGCGGCTCCTGGCCATGCAGCACCTTGGCAATGATAGTGTCCTTGTCCACGGCCTGATTGATCGCCTGGCGCACGGCCAGTTCATTGGTCGGAGCCAGGCCGGTATTCATTGCCACGGTACGGGTGGCCAGCGGTGCGGAAATGGCCGTCTTGAAGCCCGAATCGCGCAGGCGCACAAAGGTACCGGGGGAGATTTCGCCGTCGGCACCCTGAATCAGGTCGATTTCACCGGTTTGCAGGGCAATGGCGCGGCTGTCCGGGTCGGAGATGACTTTCACCAGTACCGAACCATAGCCCGGTTTGGGCCCCCAGTAGTGCGGGTTGCGCTCGAAGCGGTCGAACTCGCCACGGCGGGTTTGCGTCAGTACCCAGGGCCCGGTGCCCACCGGCACGCCGGGCTTTGCCTCGGGGGCGGCAAAGCGCAACGGGCGAACCTGCGCCAGTTCCATCAGGGTCGGGTAGTAGGGGTGTTTAAGCACCAGCACCAGGGTGTGCTCGTCCGGTGCTTCGACACGCTCCAGGGTGGAGACCAGCTCCATCCACTGATGACGCTTGCTGTTGGCGAGCACCGCGTCGAGGTTGGCCTTGGCTGCGGCTGCGTTGAACGAACTGCCGTCACTGAAGGTCACACCGTCGCGCAGGGTGAAGGTGTAGGTCTTGCCATCTGCTGACACCGTCCATGACGTGGCCAGCCAGGGTTCCAGAGTGCCTTGGGCGGTATAGCGCACCAGCGGTTCATAGACCATGGCCTGGGCATACATCTGGTTCGGCGAATAGCCGCGAGGGTCCAGCGCCCCGGCATTGGTTGGCCACGAGTAGGTCAGTGTGGGGGTCGCATCGCCCGCCCATGCAGTCGACAAGCCTGCGCTCAGGCAGGCTCCAATCATCCATAAGGTCAGCTGTTTTTTAGTCCATGACTGCTTCACACTGCGTCTCCCTCAGTTGATGGCCAGTGGCCTGATCAGATGCTGGGTATGAAGTCTATGTCAAAAGTTCATAACTGCGAGGCCGATTAGATGCAGAGGGTCACTATTTCGCTGGACGATGCTTTATTGGCCGAAATTGATGAGCGCGTTGGCACCCACGGCTACCAGGGGCGCTCCGAGGCCATTCGCGATCTGTTGCGCGCCGGCCTGCTGGAACCGGAGCAGGGCGACCCGCAAAGTGCCTGCGTGGCAACCTTGAGTTACGTCTATGACCACGCCACCCGGGAGCTGTCCAAGCGTCTGAACACGGCCTTTCACGAGCACCATGACCTGACCCTGTCGACGCTGCATGTGCATCTGGACCAGGGCAAGTGCATGGAAGTCTCGGTGCTCAAGGGCACGGTCGGCGAGGTGGCGCAGCTGACGCGCCAGGTGATGGCCGAGCGCGGAGTGCGCCATGGCAGCGCACAGATTATTCCATTGGGAGATCTCGAGTAGCGCTGGGTCAGTGCTTGAGTGTCCAGCGGGCGCAAAGAATGCGCCTTAGAAATCCCAGCGGGTATTGACCATTACATTGCGCGGGTCACCGTAATACGCCGTGTTGTAGAAGCCGATATTGGTGTAGTACTGCTTGTCGAACAGGTTGTTGACGTTGAGTGTGGTGGACAGGTGCTCGCTGACCTGGTACTTGGCCATTGCATCGACCAGCCAGTAAGCGTCCTGGCTGAAGTCCTGGTACTGGTCCTTGGCGCGGTTGTAGATGTTCTGCCAGCTGCGGTTCTGCCAGCGCGCGCCGCCACCGATGGTCAAGCGGTCCAGCGGCCCCTTGAATTTATAGGTGGTGTAGAGGCTCAACTGGTCTTCGGGCTCCCAGGTCGAGATTTTTTCGTCGTCGCTGCCGCGAATGACCTTGTGAGTAAAACCGGCCTGGGCCTGCCAGCCCGGTGCCAGTTCGCCGGACATCTCGGCTTCGAAGCCCTTGGCCTTGGCCTTGGTGCCGACTGATGCATAGAGGATCGACGGGTTGGTCGGATCGGCGTTGTACTCGGCGTCCGGTTCGGCGCGGTTGCTTTCATGTACCTCGAAATAGGCCAGGCTGGTGTTCAACCTGCCGCCATAAAACTCGCCCTTGATTCCCACTTCGTAGTTTTTGCCTTCATCGGGCTCAAGCACTTTGTTGTTGCGATCGCGGTTGTAGGTTTGCGGCATGAAAATGTCGGTATAGCTGGCATACGCGGTGAAGTTGTCGTTCAGGTCGTAGGTAACACCCACGTAAGGCACGAGGCGGCCGGTCTCGGTGGTGTGGTAATCCCCGGTCAGCCAGTAGTTGGCCAGCCGTGTGCCCAACAGCAGGTTAAGGTCGTCGGTCAGGTTGAAGCGTGCGCTGATGTAGCCTGCGGTCTGGCGTGTGGTGGTGTCGTTGTATTGGGTCGGTGCGCCCCAGTCCGGCTCGGTGGTCTTGCCGTCGAAGTTCCAGAAATCAATGACGTTGGCGCTGAGGAAGGTCGGGTTGCCGTAGTCCTTGCCTTGCCAGTGGGCGCTGGAGGCCGATGCGCCGATCACCAGTTCATGCTCGCGGCCAGCCAGGCTGAAGGGGCCGCTGAAGTAGGCATCGGCGGCGTCGGTGCGGGTGTTCCCGGTGAATTTGTTGGCATAGATCGACGACAGGCCGGTGGCCGGGAAGGGGCCGCTCATGACCGAACCCAGCGGCGCATCGTAGCTGTTGACCTGATGGGTCAATTGGCCCTTGCCGACCCAGCCGTTGGCGAAGCTGTGCTCCAGGGTCGCGAACACGCTCTGGGTGGTCTGCTCCCAACGGCTCCAGTTGGCGCCGTTGTTGTACGAGCGCTTGACGTCGATACGCTCGCCGTTGCGGTCGAACAGCGGGCGGCTGCCCGACCAGCCCGAGGCGTGGGGGTCGTTGTTCTGGTAATCAAAGCCCAGGGTCAGGAGGGTGTCATCGCTGAGGTCGGCTTCGAGGGTGCCGAAATAGACCCCGGTCTTGCGCTCATAGCGGTCCATGAACGAGTGCTTGTCCTGGTAGGCCGCCACGGCACGGCCGCGAATGTTGCCGCTGTCGGTCAGCGGGCCGCTGACGTCAACCTGGGTGCGGTAGTTATCCCAACTGCCGGCACCGACATCGATGCTGGCCTTGAATTCGCGGGTCGGTTTTTTGCGGATCAGGTTGATCGTCGCCCCCGGGGCTCCGGCACCGGTCAAGAGGCCCGTGGCGCCCTTGAGGATTTCCACGCGGTCGTAGATGGCCATGTCACTCAGGGTCTGGCCCGAGGAGTACGCCGAGTTGCGCAGGGTGGGAATGCCGTCGTACTGGAAGTTCTCCACCGAGAAACCGCGGGCATAGTAGTTGGTGCGCTCGCTGTCGAAGGTCGAGACGGTGATGCCAGGGGTATGGCGCATCACCTCGTCGATGGAGTTGAGGCCGAAATCATCCATATGCTGGCGGGTAATCACGGTGATCGACTGCGGCGTTTGCCGTGGCGTCAGTACCATGCGTGTGGCCGTGGCGATGGTGCCGGGGGTATACGAGCCGCTGCCTTCGGTGATGGTCCCAAGCTGGTTGGAGGTGACCTGGGTGGCCTGCAATTGCAGTTCACCGTTGCCTTGCGCTGATCTGGCAACAACCCGGTAACCGTCGCCGTCAGTGACCGCCTGCAGGCCCAGCGGGGCGAGCAGCCGTTGCAGGCCTTCGTCGACGGCAAAGTTGCCGCTCAAGCCACTGCTGCGCATACCGGTTGTCAGGCTCGAATCCACCGCGATCATCACCCCGGACTGTTGGCCAAAACTGCCCAGCACCGCGTCCAGGCTGCCCGGCGCAATGCTGTAGGCATGCTCGCTGCCTGAGGCTGCGAATGCGCCTTGGCTGGCCGTGGCAATGGATAAACCGAATACAAAGGTGCGCAAGGCACCGGCGAGGGGGGTAAGTCGGCTGTGCATAAAGACTGTCCATGTGTGAAAAGGGTCGGCGTTGCGCTGTTAATCAGCGTCTTCCCTGAACTTGATGCACCAGATAAGAAAAACTGCCGGCGGTATTGAAAATAATTATTTTCAGGCCGCGACCACGTTGGCCCAGTAGCCAAACACTCGCTGCACGCGGATTGGCAGCACCCGCGTGAGCAGGTCGAGGCTGGCATCGGGGCGGTCGATGGAGAACGATCCTGACACCCGCAATGCCGCGACTTGCGGGTCGCAGCGCACCACGCCACGGCGGTAGAGGTTGAGCTGGGCAATCACCTGGCCCAGTGGCATGCGTTCGGCGATCAGCAGGCCGTTGACCCAGGCATCGGCACCGACCGTGACCGGGCGCGGTGTGCTGTCTGTCTGGCTGTCGAACGTTACCTGCTGGCCGGCATCCAGACTCAAGCTGTCGCCCCGTGCCAGCTTGATCGATGCACTGCCACTCAGCACCTGGACCTGGGTGCCTGCCTGCCACGGCAGGTTGTGGCTGATCACCAGGCGTGAGCGGGGCGCGGGCAGCACCTGGCCATTGGCGGTGCTGAGCCTGATATCGCCAGCGCTGACCAGCACGCGGCCCAGGCTCAGGAACAGTTCCGTGCCAGCGGCGGTGGTGCGGGTATCGAGGGCGGTGTGGGTGTCGAGGGTCAGGTCGACACCCTCTGCCAGAGTTAACTGGCGCCGCTCGCCGGTGGCGGTGCGATAGTCACTGAACAGCTCTGGCAGCAGCACCCGTTCCCGCACCCCATAGCCGGTAGCCAGCATCACGCCCAGGCCGGCAAAGCCCTTGAGCAGCGTGCGTCTGCCCGGGGCATTGCGCGAGCGCAGCAACGTCCGGGCACCAGCGGCAGGCAGCATGCGGGTGCTGTCGCGAATGTCGGTATTAAGCCCGGTGAGGCGCTGCCAGGCCAGTTCATGTTGCGCGGATTGCGCGCGCCAATGCTGGCAGGCCAGAAGCTCGGCCTCGGTGCTGACGCCCGATTGCACGGTGACCATCCACTGCAAGGCTTGCTCGACCACATCCTGGTCGAGGCGCTGGGTGTTGGCGGGCTCGAACAGACTCACCCGGTGTAGACCGCGCTGTAGCAGTGTCGGTAAGCCTTGAGCATGGCTTTTTGCACCACGTTGACGGTCAGGCCCATGCGTTCGGCGATCTGCGGGTAGGTCAGGCCGTCCAGTTGCGACAGTAAAAAAATCTCCCGCACTTTTGCGCCCAGGCCATCGAGCACCTGGCCGACGGCGTCCAGTGCCTCCAACACCAGCAGGCGAGATTCCGGGGAGGGCACAAGCTGCGGCTCCAGGAGCGCCAGGGACTCCATATAGGCCCGCTCCAGCGCCTGACGACGGAAGTATTGGCCGCACAGACGGCTGGCAATGGTGGTGAGATAGGCCCGGGGTTCGCGCAGCGGCGCGGGTGTGTCGGTACGCAGCATGCGCACAAACGTGTCCTGGGCCAGATCCAGAGCCTGCTCCTGATTGCCCAGCTTGCGGCGCAGCAACTGCACCACCCAGCCGTGATGCTGAACATAGAGTTCACCCACGGCACGGCGTGAGGAAGGGGAGGACGTGAGCATCGATTGCAATCCCGGAGCAGACACTGACAAGGATCGCAATGATAGCGCTTCTCATTAGCGTATGCTCGGGAATGTTTCGCGCTGTGTCAGATGTGGGAGCGAGCCTGCTCGCGAAGTCGTTCTCGAGCAGGCTCGCTCCCACACTAGGGCTTGACCTGCAACAGAGTCTCTACAAGCTCTACGCAGGCCCTACTTCTCGACCAGGACCTTCGGGTTGGAGTTGCCCCACACCGTATACAGGTCGGCCAGCAATGCACCGTTGATGTCTTCAACTTCCGCCTGGCTGATTTCGGCCTTGCCCTGTTGCCCGAACAACACCACTTCGTCGCCGCTTTTGACATCCGGCGCGTCTGTAACGTCGACCATGAGGGTATTCATCGAGACCTTGCCCACCACCGGCACGCGATGGCCGTTGATCAGCACGATACCCTTGTTGGTAAAGGCACGGCGGTAACCGTCGGAGTAACCCACGGTGACATTGGCCAGTTTCGAGTCGCGGCCCAGCGTCCAGGTGCGGTCATAGCCCACGGTGTTGCCCTTGGGGTAGCTGTTGACCGAAGCGACATGGGACTTGAATTGCATCACGCGCTTGTAGTCGGTGTGCGACGGCACCGTGTCGCCGAACAACGCACCGCCCGGGCGAACCATGTCCAGATGCGATTCCGGCACTTCCAGGGTGGCGAACGAGTTGGCCGCATGCAGGGTGATTTTGCTGCGATCGAGTTCTGCAACATTGATCAGCCATTGTGCCTGCTCGTTGAACGCCTTGAGCCCTGCACGCACGTCGTCGGCGTCTTCTACCGCGAAGTGGGTCATGATCGCGCGCACTTCCAGGTTCGGCACCTTGGTGATGGCGACCGCGTCGCGGCGGCCCTCGGCGGTGGTCATTTCCACGCCGTTGCGGCTCATGCCGCTGGAGTTCAGGCCCAGGTGCACCACCAGCGGACGGCCGTGTTTTTCGGCAATCAGGCTGGCCTTGACGGCGAAATCAAGGTTGCCTACCAACTCTTCCATATTGTACGGCAGCGCCGCTTCCAGCTCGCTGAGTGCTGCCGTACGCACACGGATCAGTTGGCCCTTGAAGCCGCTTTCACGTACCACGCGAGCCTCTTCATTGCTCGCCACGCCAACGCAAGGCACACCGGTAGCGATGATTGAAGGCATCAGCAGGCCGATGCCGTGGCCGTAGGCATCGGCCTTGAGCACGGCGCAGATTTTCGATTTGTCGCCCACAGTCGCTTGCAACACGCCAATGTTGTGGACGAACGCGGCTCTGTTGATCTCGACCCAGGCGTTGCTGTCCTGTGTATTGACCTGGGCAACGCCATCGACCATCGACAGCGGCGGGGCGGCGAAGGCCGGGTTGTGCATTAAAGCCATGCCCAAAGACAGGGCAAGAAGGGTACGGGTGAAGGGCATTTGCTGAGTTTCCATACGTTATTTTTTTTGCGGCAGGGTGACGCGCGGCAATACTAGGATTGGCTTGCAGGAAAAGTCACTCCCCGGGCCGCGTATCTGTCTGAAAGTGTCGTGGTGCCAAAGGGCACCTATCGCCGCCACGCCAGCAACACCACACCCACGGTAATCAGGCTGATCCCCGCCCATTGGCGAATATCGAGCTTTTCACCCAGCAGCGTCACGCCCAGCACGGCCACGATCACCACGCTGAGTTTGTCCACCGGCGCCACCAGTGACGCCTGGCCCAGTTGCAGGGCTCGGTAATAGCAGATCCACGAGGCCCCGGTGGCCAGCCCCGAGAGCACCAGAAACACATAGCTGCGCGCCGAAATCGAGCCCAGCGACTGATACTGGCCGGTTGCGTAGAGGATCAGTGCCAGGCTCACCAGCACGACGACGGTACGCAGTAAGGTGGCGAAATCGGAGTTGATGCCGGTAATGCCAATTTTGCCGAAAATCGCCGTCATGGCAGCGAACACCGCCGAAAGTAATGCCCAGAATGTCCAGCTTGAATAGAAAGTCGAGCCCATGGGTTTGCCTGAGTGATCGCTGAAGGTGCTTTCAAGCATATGTCATGCAGGGGCGTTGAGGCTGTAACCCGGTGCAGGGCTTGTGTACTATCGGCACTGGCCGATGCTGCCCGCCGCTCGCTCCCCATGGGAAGGTGAAAGCATGATTATCTGCCTTTTCCCCTCTCTCTTGACGGTCGAGGTTTGGCAACGCGAGCACCAAAAGCCTTCGCCCCCGGGAGCACTGATGCTGTCAATCGAGCAAGCCAAACAGATGGCCAAGAGCCTGCGAACCTCGCTGCAGGCGCGCAATCTGGAAGTCACCCATGCCATCGCCCTTGAACTGGTTGCCAGGCAACTGGGTTACAAGGACTGGAATACGGCCAGCGCACGGCTGCCTGTGCAGAGTGCTGCGCCGGCAATTAGCTTCGACAGGCCGATTCCGATATTGCGGATGTTTGATGAGGCCAAGGCCCGAGAGTTCTATCTGGATTTCCTGGGTTTCAGCGTTGAGTTCGAGCACCGCTTCGAAGCAGGTTTGCCGCTCTATCTGGGCATCAGCCGCAGCGGCTTGCAACTGCATCTTTCCGAGCATCATGGCGATGCCAGCCCCGGCTCCACGGTATTCGTACCCATGGACAATATCGAGTTGCTGCACGACGAGCTAATGGCCAAGCGCTACGGTTATGGCCGCCCGCAGATTGTCCAGCAGGGCTGGGGACGGGTGCTGGAGGTTCATGACCCGTTTGGCAACCGCATCCGTTTTTGCCAGGACTGACGGATCTTCAGCCCCGTGAGCGCTCATAAGCCGCTGTCATGATCTGCCAGGTTTGTGCATCCGCCGGGATCAGATGCTCGATACGCATTGAGGTTACGGTGATATCGAGCGGCATGCCGAATGTGGTGAAGGTGGACATGAAGTTCAGCTCGCCATGGGCGCAGGCAATGCGGGTCAAGACCAGTGGCGGCAGTTCCCGGGGCAGGGCCGCGAGGGTGTCCGGGGCGCTGAGGGTTTGCATAAGACTGGCCAGTACGGGGTTGGACAGGGCCTCGCGTGTCGCCCGTTGCCAGGCCAGGGTTCTTATTTCTTCGGGGTTGATCAGGTAATCACCCAGGCCGCCGGGTTGCAGCAGTGTCGTCAGCAGGTTCAAGTCCCGGGCCGCGTCTGCGGGCAGTCCGACCAGGCTGAACAGGGCTGCGGTGCTGGCGTTGGCATCCAGCACCTGCCAGTGGCTGCCCAACACAATCGCCGGGGCGGGGTTGTTGGCGTGCAACACATGGCTGATGGCCTCACGTACGGCCTCCATGGCCGGCGAAGAGAGCGGCGTTGTCTCGTAGCGCGGCGCATAACCCGAGGCCAGAAACAGGCTGTTGCACTGCTCCAGCGGTACCTCGAGGGCCATCAGCAGGTTATGCAAGGTGCCGGGGCCGGGTTTGGCGCGCCCGGTTTCGATGCAGCTCAAATGGCGTTGGGAAATACCCTTGATCAAGGCCAGCTCCAGCTGGCTCATACCGGCCTGACGGCGCAGCAGACGCAGCTGCGGGCCAGCGGTTGTCGGGGTGTTGATGCGGGGAAAGGTCAGGTTGTTCATCCATAAACTCTGGCAGGGGCAAAAGGCTGAGTCCATGACCTGTGAGGTCATTGCCGGTGGGGGAAAAGTATCACTAACTGGAGCCTTGTCCACTTCGTCGATTCGGAAATGCTAATGAAAAAATCCTGTCTCGCCCTTGCCGCGTTGCTCGGGTTCTCTGCTTACACAATCTTCACGATGTTGACCGCCCACCAGTCCCTTGCAGCTTTCGGACTGGAACTGATGGCCAGCCCGGACACGGCTCAAGTGGTGATCGACCTGTACCTGATGGCGGCGCTGGCTTGCGTGTGGATGTACCGCGATGCACGCGGTAAAGGCCGCTCGCTGGCCAGTGTGCTGCCGTACCTGCTGCTGACCGCGGTCTTCGTCGCCATCGGCCCGCTGCTGTATATCGTGGTCGAGGGGTTCGTACGCAACCCGGGCACAAATAGCCGGGCCTGTCTGAAAACGCCGCGCCAACCCTGACATTGCGACACCTTTCACACCTGCGCACTGTTGTGCATTAGATTCAGCCCCGCATAATGCGGGCATAAAAACAGTGTGGCGTAGCGCAGAAGGGGTGGTGTGTTGTCGAGCAGTGATAAAAGCGTGGTCGAGCTGAACTGGGCCGAGGTAGGGGATGGTTTCAAGCAGCTGTTGCCCATTTCCATGTTTGTGGTGGTGTTCGGTGTGGCCTTCGGTCTGGCTGCCGCGCAGACCGGTCTGGACAACAGCGCCAGTTTGTTGATGAGCGCTTTGGTATTCGCCGGGGCCTCGCAGTTTGGTGCCCTTGATCTCTGGGGGGCGCAGGTCCCGGTTGTGCCCCTGATCGTCACGGTGTTTGCCATCAATGCCCGCCATCTGCTGATGGGTGCGACCTTGTATCCCTGGCTGCGCGAGCTGCCTGCGGCCAAGCGCTACGGAGTGATGATGGTGATCTCGGATGCCAACTGGGCAATGTCGATGCAGGCATTCAACAGCGGCAAATCGGGCATCGGCCTGATCCTGGGCGGTGGCATAGCCCTGTGGGCGGCCTGGGTGCTGGGCAGTTGGCTGGGCGTGTACTTCGGCAGCGCAATTGAAGACCCGGTCAGCCTGGGCCTGGACATGGTGATGGGCTGTTTTCTGCTGGCGATGGTAATCGGCGGGCAAAAAAACCTGCGCATGCTGATTATCTGGTGCGTGGCGGGCGCCTCGTCGCTGTTGGCGTACCGCTACTTGCCTGAAAACAGCCATGTGGTGGTCGGCGCATTGGCGGGCGGGGTGTTGGGTGCGGTGTGGATGGAGAAGAAAAAATGAGCATCGATACCGCCGGTTACGGCACCTTCATCATTGTTCTGATTATGGCTGTGGTCACGTTGATTACGCGTTTGGGGGGCGTTTTCGTGATGTCCTTCGTGCCCATCAACTACCGGGTGCAGCAATTTATCAGCGCCATGTCGGGCTCGGTGCTGGTCGCCTTGCTCGCGCCCCTGGCCCTCAACGGCGATAACGGCGCACGGCTGGCCTTGCTGACCACCGCAGCAGTGATGCTGCTGCTCAAGAAGCCGCTGCCGGCGATTGCCGCAGGGGTGATCGCGGCTGCGGTGTTCAGGCATCTGTAAATGACCAGGTTGAAGAAGTCGAGGCGCGCGTCGACTTCTTCAACAACAGCCACTGTTCAAATTGAGCGCTGATTGACCCGCTGGCTCAGTTCTTGCGCCGACTCCTTGCGTTCGGAATACCGGTCAACCAGGTCCGGGCGATCGCGCAGCAATACGGTGAACTTCACCAGTTCCTCCATGACATCGACCACGCGGTCATACAGCGCAGACGGTTTCATGCGGTTGTGCTGGTCAAACTCCAGATAGGCCTTGGGCACCGAAGATTGGTTGGGGATGGTGAACATGCGCATCCAGCGACCCAGCACGCGTAACTGGTTGACCACATTAAATGACTGGGAGCCGCCGCACACCTGCATCACCGCGAGGGTTTTGCCCTGAGTCGGGCGTACCGCGCCCAATGCCAGAGGCACCCAGTCGATTTGCGCCTTGAACACAGCTGACATCGCGCCATGCCGTTCCGGCGAGCACCACACTTGCCCTTCAGACCACTGCATCAGTTCCAGCAGTTCCTGGACTTTGGGGTGATCATTCGGGGCGTCATCGGGCAGCGGCAGGCCCGAGGGGTTGAAGATCCGAGTCTGGGCGCCAAAGTGTTCGAGCAATCTGGCCGCTTCCTCTACCAGCAGGCGGCTGAACGAGCGTTCCCGCGTCGAACCGTATAACAACAGGATGCGTGGTTTGTGCGGGCTAGCGGGTTGCACGGTTTTGGCAGAAATCAATGTGGTGTCGAGATTGGGCAGTGTGTCGCTCATGGTGGCTCCGGTTACAGGGTGCTGATACGGTCGAGTTCGCGTTTAAGTGCCGCGGGCTCAAGCCGGGTAAAGGGCAGGGCGAAAAAGGCCCGGCAGCGCGTTTCGATATGCGCCAGGGTGGCGTGGAACGCGGCGGTTACGGTCGCCTCGTCACCCTTGACCTCTGAAGGGTCTGCCAACCCCCAGTGGGCTTTGATGGCCGGGCCGAAATACACCGGGCACGCCTCAGCGGCGGCCTTGTCGCAGACGGTGATGACAAGATCCGGCGGGTTGTCTTCGTAGGCGTCATTGCCCTTGCTGCTCAGGCCGTCTATGCCGATACCGGCTTCTTGCAGGGTGAGCAGGCTGCGGGGCAACACCTGCCCCCGGGGAAAGCTGCCCGCACTGATGGCCTGGAACCCTGGTGGCGCCAGATGGTTGAACATGGCTTCGGACAGAATGCTGCGACAGCTATTGGCGGTACACATAAACAGAACACGCATGGTAGTTGCTCTTTGCGGTGGTATTAAAGGCTCAGGCGCAAAGCCAGGGCAGACAGGGTGACAAGCAGAATCGGCAGGGTCAGGATCAGCCCCACCTTGAAGTAGTAACCCCAGGTGATGCGAATGCCCTTGCGTGCCAGCACATGCAACCACAGAAGGGTGGCCAGACTGCCGATGGGGGTGATTTTCGGGCCCAGGTCGGAGCCGATGACATTGGCGTAGATCATCGCTTCGCGGATCACCCCGCTGGCATCACTGGCCTGGATTGACAGCGCGCCGAGCAAGACCCCGGGCATATTGTTCATCACCGAAGACAGCAGTGCGGCGAGCACCCCGGTGCCCAGGGTGGCGGCCCAAAGGCCGGACTCGGCCAACTGATTGAGAACCAGCGTCAGGTGGTGGGTCAGCCCGGCATTTTTCAGCCCGTACACCACCAGGTACATGCCCAGTGAGAACGTCACCACCTGCCAGGGAGCTTCGCGCAACACCCGTCGCGTTGAAATGACGTGGCTGCGCGCAGCCACAGCGAATAGCAGGGCGGCGCACACTGCAGCAATCGCGCTGACTGGAATGCCCAGTGGTTCCAGTGCAAACAGGCCTGTGAGCAGCAAGACCAGAACCCCCCAGCCGACAGCAAACGTCAACGGGTCGCGTATGGCCTTTCGTGGTTCGGGCAGCTCATCATGACAATAGTGGCGTGGAATATCGCGGCGGAAAAACCCGTACAACACCAGCAGCGTGGCGGCGACTGCAACGCAGTTGACCGGTACCATGACCGCGGCATAGGCGCTGAAACCCAGGCCGAAGTAGTCGGCCGAGACAATATTGACCAGGTTCGACACCACCAGCGGCAGGCTGGCAGTATCGGCAATAAAGCCTGCGGCCATGACAAACGCCAGGGTTGAGGCGGCAGAAAAGCGCAAGGCGAGCAGTATCGAGATCACGATGGGGGTCAGGATCAGTGCCGCGCCGTCATTGGCAAACAGTGCCGATACACCGGCCCCCAGCAGCACGGTAAACACAAACAGGCGGCGGCCATCACCCTTGGCCCAGCGGGCCACATGCAGGGCCGCCCACTGAAAGAAACCTGCTTCGTCGAGCAACAGGCTGATGATGATCACGGCGATAAAAGTGGCCGTGGCATTCCATACAATGGCCCACACTTGGGCAATATCGTGCAGTGATACCGCCCCCGCAAGCAGTGCCACAACCGCACCCAGTGAGGCACTCCAGCCCACCCCCAGGCCTTTGGGCTGCCAGATGACCAGAACCAGAGTGACCAAAAAAATTGCGAAGGCGATAAGCATCGGACGTCTCAGCAGCAGGCAATGGTGTTGAGCGGGCGCTCGCCCATGGCAGAGAGCCGGGCACTGTCGTGCGCAAGCCACTCGGTGTTGGCCAGCAGGGTGGTTTCAAGAACGCTGCGCACCCAGTCCGGCAGTTGCGGGTTGAGGCGGTAATACACCCACTGCCCCTGGCGGCGGTCGAGCAGCAACCCGCAGCCTCGAAGCTGGGCCAGATGGCGGGAAACTTTCGGTTGGCTTTCATCCAGGGCACAGACCAGTTCGCATACACAGAGCTCGCCCTCACGGGCGATCAGCAAGGTGGCCCTGGCGCGGGTTTCATCGGACAGGCATTTGAACAGTGCGGCGGGACTGAGCATGGTGACTCTCTGTCTATACATATGGAAATACGAATATACGGATATCCATATGCAATAGCAACCTTGATCCCCCGCAAGACGTGCTCGGTAAAGGTGGGAGCCGGGCTTGCCGGCGGTATCGCGAGCAAGCCCGCTCCCTCAGGGGCGGCGTGTGCCGGTGCTTTACCCGGGCCTGCTCACCGCGCATCATGTGCCGCCCCCCACACTGGCGGGCATCCGTGGTGAAAAGGAACAGCAGTTGAACGAACACACATTGTCCATGCGTCTGGAGCGCGTGGCAGCCCATATGCCGGCCGGTGCGCGGCTGGCCGATATCGGCTCGGACCACGGCTACCTGCCGGTGGCGTTGCTGCGTCGGGGGGCCATTGCCGCCGCCGTGGCGGGCGAGGTGGCCCTGACGCCCTTTCAGGCGGCCCGGCGTACCGTGCGCGAAAACGGCTTCGAGCAACGCATTAGCGTGCGCCATGCCAGTGGCCTGGCAGCGATCAGGCCGCAGGACGAGATTACGGCGATCAGCATCTGCGGCATGGGCGGCGAGACCATCCGCGATATTCTTGCAAGTGGCAAGGCACACCTGAGCGGACGGGAGCGCCTGATCCTGCAACCCAACGGCGGCGAGCAGCCTTTACGGCAATGGCTGATGGAAAACCACTACCACATCCTTTGCGAAGAACTGCTGCGGGAAAACCGTTTCTACTACGAAATCATCGTCGCCGAACGCATCGGGCCGGTGAGCTATACCGCCGAGCAATTGTACTTTGGCCCCTTCCAGATGCAGGCGCGCAGCCCGCTGTTTCTGGGTAAGTGGCAACGTATGCTGGGTGAAAAACGCAAGGTTCTGAGCAATCTTGCCCTGGCGCGCCAGGCCGTGCCCGAAGCCCGGGTGGAGGAAATTGCCCGACAGGTCAGATGGATCAGCGAACTGCTGGCTTGAGTCTCGACTCATGCGGCGCAGCCATGCCAGCAAGTTTACTTGAAGGGGTTCGCTGAGCCTGTTCAGGGTTGAGTGTTGCCATCGAGCATGGCAATAAAGTGCTGTATCAGCGGTGACGGGTTATGGGCATGCCAGTTCATGTACAGGCCGATGGTCGGGTTGGCAGCGCCTGTCAGCGGCCGGATCGGACGGAACGCTACCTTGTCGCGCAGCGTCGAGCCGGCGAGGGATTGCGGCACCAGGGCCACGCCAAAACCGCAACTTACCAGGCCGATCAGGGTATGCAGCTGTGCGGCCTCCTGTACCACCCTGGGGTAGAACCCGGCGTTTTCGCACAGGCCGATCAACTGGCCGTGATAGCCGCTGCCCAGGGCTTGTGGAGTAAAGACAAAGTCTTCGTCAGCAAAATCGCGCAGCTCGATGGGCCCTGACTGCGCCTTGGGATGATCCAGGGGCAGGGCCATGACAATGGCCTCGTCGAGCAACAGGCGCGATTCGATGTCGGCTGCGATGAAGGGCAGTTTGCGCATAAAGGCGATATCGGTCTCGGCAGCCAGCAGCGCCTCGGCCTGGCTGGAGGAAGGCATTTCCTTGATCACCAGCTGGACCTGGGGAAAGGTTTGGCGAAACTGCCTGAGGCTGTTGAGCAACGGCTCGTAGTACGCGATAGACACCGCGCTGACAGTGAGCACACCGGCTACCCCTTGCGCCACCTGGCGGGCGTACTCCACCCCCTGTTCCAGTTCCTTGAGTGTGCGACAGGCCGCCTGCAAAAAGGCCTGGCCTGCGGGCGTCAGCTTGACCTCGCGCCTGCTGCGGGTGAACAGGGCTAACCCCAGCTTGTCTTCCAGTCGGCTGATCGCCTGGCTCAGGGGTGGCTGGGCCATGTGCAGGCGCACGGCGGCCTTGTGGAAATGCAGTTCCTCAGCCACCGCGATGAACTGACGGAGCAGTCGGGTTTCGATCATGTGCAGTGTTCCTTCCTTTGAACGGGGTTATCTGCGAACACCGCCGCTCTCACAGAGGGGCTGATAGGCAGCGGGTATCAACGGGCCTGTTGAACGGTATTAAACAACGCGCCTTTTGATTGTTACGGTGAAGTATCAATCAAGAGGGCATCCTTATGGACTTTAACGGCAAAACCGCAATTGTAACGGGTGCTGGCCGGGGCCTGGGCTTGAGTTATGCCAGGGAGCTGGCACGGCTGGGCGCCCATGTGCTGATCAGTGATATTGGCGCAGACAGGCAAGGCGCAGCAGCAGATGCATCCGTTGCCCATGACGCCGCGCAAGCGCTGGCAGCCCAGGGCTACAGTGTGATCGGTCATCACGGTGAGTTGGTCAGCGAGACGGGTTGCCGGCAGTTGGTCGAAACGGCCGTCGAAGCGTTCGGGCGGCTGGATATTGTGATCCACAACGCGGGCTGGGTCGGTTACCAGGCTATTGAAGAAGCGCAGCCTGAGTTTGTCGAGCGCGCGCTGGGGATCAATGTGTATAGCCCGATCTGGCTGTGCAAACATGCCTGGCCGCACTTGCGCCAATCATCGGCGGCGCGGGTGGTGCTGACCTCTTCGGACCGGGCCATGTACCAGCCCTATGCCCAGCCGGGCCTGACCGCCTACGCCGCCGGCAAGATGGCACAATTGGGCATCATGAATGCCCTGAGCAGGGAGGGTGCCGCCGATGGCATCCTGGTAAACGCAGTAGCGCCGGTGGCCAAGACCCGGATGTGGGGCGTTAACGGCGAACCGGACAACCTCAAGCCCCAGTGGGTGACCCCCGGTGTGATCTTTCTGGCCTCGGATCAGTGCCAGGACAGCGGCTATATTCTGCGGGCCAGCAATGGTCAGTTCACGGCAACGCGGTTTGTCGAGAATCCCGGGGTGGACTACCCCCTGGATCTGGCCCGAATCAGGGCCGACAGCGCCGAGCAGGTCGCCCGCCTGTGGGAGCAGATCAAGGAATGCTGATGCTGGGGTCGGTCTTGTTAATTGTGCTTACCACTTAAGTAGGGGGCGCTGCGGCCATTGCGTGAAAAAGCCCTGTGCAAGTTGATATGCAGCGCTTTTTATAACCTGAGCATTAGTCCTTAAGTCGAGTCGCGGCAGCCTTATAGAGAGTATTAATACCAAGGAGTGAGTTGTGGGTTCGAGCCCGTGGCGTTGTCATGTTCCCCAGGATGGAAACTCCCTCTGATGCGAGTGCTGGGAGCTTTCGAACTCAGGCATGACAGATTCAAGGGAGCTGATTATGAACACCCAACTCTGGTTGAAAACAAGCACGGCCCTGTTGTTGGTCATGAGCGCCAGCCTGGCGGGCTGCCACAGTGGTGGTGGCGGGCATCACAGCAGTGACAGCGCAAGCACGCCGACGCCGCCGACCAATCCGACCACGCCAACTGATCCCACTACACCGACAGATCCGACAGATCCGACAGATCCGACTGATCCAACCAATCCAACCAATCCGCCTAACCCGGCAGTTACCCCGCCTCTGGTCACGGGACAGGTCGCCGGTGAAGTCGGCACCGGACTGGGCGGTGTCGGCACCCTGGTCAGCGGCGTGGGCACCACCCTGACCACCGTTCCTGTGGTCGGCGCAGCAGGCGGGTTGGTGGTCAACACCGGTAATGCCGTGACTTCCATTACCGATGGCGTGACCAATGGCCTGGGCTCGCTGGGCACTGACAAAAACTCGCTGGGCATTACCGTGGCAGGTGTTACCAATGGCGTCAGCGATGTGGGTAAAGGCGTTTCGTCTCTCGGCACAGGTGTCAGCGCTCTGGTCGACAACACACCGATCAGTCAGGTCCCGCTGGTAGGCGGCGTAGTGGGCAAGGTCACCGGCACCGCGGGCGGGCTGGTGGACAAGGTCGGCACCACCGTCACCATGCTTGGCAACACACTGACCACCAATGTGACCAGCGGGCAATTGGGCAAGGCTACCGGTGGTTTGAATGACAAGGTCGTGGTCCCCGTGATCTCAATGGTGGAAAACGTCACAGGCAAGGTAGGCACCACCACCGGGTTGGGGCAGCCGGTGGACGGGTTGTTGACGAAGGTTGGCGGCGTGGTCGGCGGGCTGGGTGACAAGGTAGTCGATACCGGCAAGAACCCGCTCACCAATGTGGTGGGCGATGTGCTAGGCGGTGTGGGTGGGGCACTGGATAAATCCGGCGGTTACCTGAACCCGACGACAACCACCGGCACCGGCACAAGCACAACTACCGGCGGGCTGGGCGGTTTGCTGGGCGGGCTGGGCACGGCCACAGGTTCAACCGGTACTCAGACAAACACCGGCGGCACAGGTGGTTTACTGGGTGGCAGCACTGGCTTGCTTGGCAGCCTGGGCGGCACGACCGGTACCCAGACAAACACCGGCACCTCGGGTGGCGCAAGTGCTTCCGGCGGGCTGGGTGGTCTGCTTGGCGGCCTGCTAAACAAAAACTGACTGGCCGCGCGCGGACGCTGTTGTACGGTTCGGTCTGTACCCCTGAAGTTCAGGTGCAGACCGGGCTGTTTTTCGTTCACCCTTGGCTGGTTTTATTGGCAATTGCGTTCTCTGCCAGCGCTGGGCATCATCCAATGTCCGCACTCAAGGAAGCGTCCCATGGTCACTGCGACACTGCATCTGATGTGCGGCAAGATCGCATCAGGCAAATCAACCCTGGCCAGAACGCTTGCGGTGGAGCACAGCGCGATATTGCTGAGCGAAGATAAATGGCTCTCATCGCTTTATCCCGGTGCGATCAATTCGGTAACCGATTACGCAGCCTACAGCCTGAGGATTCGCGGTGTGCTGGGGCCTCTGGTGATCGACCTGCTGGAGTCCGGTGTGGATGTGGTGCTGGATTTTCCTGCCAATACCATTGCCGGCCGTGAATGGTTGCTCGGCCTGGCAGAAACCGCGCGTGTGCCGCACTGCCTGCATTATCTCGCTGTGGACGACGACACCTGCCGTGCGCGCCTGCATGTACGCAACCAGCTTGCCGAGCATGACTTTGCCGCATCGGATGCCGAGTTTGATCTGATCACCACCTACTTTCGTTCCCCGGATGCAGACGAGGGGCTGGTGATTGTTACTTACCCCCGGCCTCTTGCATGATCCAGTGCATAAATGCCCTGACCGCATCCCGTTGCATTGCCTCCACCCGCGTTACGGCGTAGTAGGCAAAGCGCGCCGGCCAGGGCTTGTCCATGACTTGTACCAGGCGGCCTGCAGCGATTTCTTCGGTTGCGTACTCCTGGGGCACCAAGGCCAGCCCCTGGCCTGCTTCGGCTGCGCGGATCAATAAAAAATCGTCCTCAAAAGCAGTCCCGCGCTCGGCGCGCGGGTCTTTGCCCACGCCATGGGCGCTGAGCCACAACAGCCAGTCGGCACGGTCAGCGTCATGCAGCAGGGGGAAGTCGAGGCAGTCCTGCGGCTGTGCCGGCCCCGGGTTGCCAGCCAGCAGGGCGGGGCTGGCGACGGGGATCAGTACAGGTGCCATCAAACGGGTCACGTGCAGGCCGGGATAGACCCCAAGCCCATGGCGCAAGGCAATATCGACACGCCCGCGGTGCATGTCCACCAGCGCGGAAGTGGCCTCCACCCGCACCTCGATATCCGGGTGCAGGCGGTTGAATCGTCCCAGGCGCGGCACCAGCCATGAGGCGGCAAAGGTTGCCACCGTACTGATCGTCAGGGTCTGGCGCGCAGTGCTTTGTTGCAGTGACAGCATGGCCTGCTCGATTTGCCCGAAGGCCTCAAGCAGGGCCGGGTGAACACCGGCGCCGGCCTCTGTAAGCCGCAAGCCGCTGCGTTCGCGGGTAAACAGCGGCATGCCGACCCGGTCTTCCAGCAGACGGATCTGCTGGCTGACGGCACCTGAGGTGACATTCAGCGTTTGCGCGGCCGCCTTGATGCTGCCTTGCTGGCCTACTTCGACAAATGCTCGCAAGGCGAGAAGGGGCAGTGAAGCTGCCATAGGCTTTAGTTTTCCTGAATCTGGTGTGCAGAAATGATCGTTTCCGCTGACACACAGCGAAAGCGATGATGTTCCGAGTTTAGAGATGCTGTGCAAGTTCAGTAAAACTATATCTAACCGGACGCCCTGCATGAACCCCATGATCACGTTGTATACCGACAGCTCGCCCAATGGTTTCAAGATCACCATTGCCCTGGAGGAGCTCGGTTTAACCTACCACCTGCGGCACGTAAACATTGACCAGGGCGAGAACCGCAGCCCGGCGTTTTTGCGCCTCAACCCGCACGGGCGTATCCCGGTGCTGGTCGACGAAAGCAACGGCATCACGCTGTTTGAATCGGCAGCCATCCTCCTGTATCTGGCTGATATCAGTGGTCAGCTCTTGCCTGTAGAACCCGCCAAACGCTGGGAAGCCATCCAGTGGCTGATGTTTCATGCTGCCAGCGTGGGGCCTGTGATGGGCCAGCGCGTTCACTTCGAGCTGTTTGCCGCAGACAAAATTCCCCAGGCCATTTCGCGCTATCGGCGCTTGATGGATGAAGCCTTTACCACCCTGGACAACCGCCTGGCCGAGCACCCCTATCTGGCCGGTGACGAGTACTCGATTGCCGATATTGCCCAGTTTGGCTGGACCCATATTGCGCAAGTCATCGACTTCGATTTCAGCACCTATAAGCACCTGAGCGCCTGGTACCAGCGCATTGGCGCCAGACCTGCAGTGCAGCGCGGCATCGCTCTGCCTACTCGCGCCACCGGCGCTTGAATCAGGGGATCAATATGAACACTACAGATCAGATCACAGGCCAGTCGTCGCCCGCATTTGCCAGCCACCGCGGTTATCGGCGCATGTTCGCGGCCAATCAGCTGACCCTCGGGATTTTTCTGCCATTGCGCTTTTACAAGGGCGACATGGCGGTACTGGCCGGGCAGGCCGAGCGGGTTCGCGACATCGACCGATATGGTTTTGCCGCAGTCTGGGTGCGCGACGTACCGCTGTTCGATCCTGCCTTCGGTGATGCGGGGCAAGTATTCGATCCCTTTACCTACCTGGCGTTTCTGGCGGCTCACACCCGCTCAATTGCGCTGGCAACCGGCAGTGCAATCTTTTCGTTGCGCCATCCCATTGATCTGGCCAAGGCCAGCGCCACCATCGATCAGTTGTCGAACGGGCGCCTGGTCATGGGGATCGCCTCGGGAGACCGGGCCATTGAGTTTCCCGCCTATGGTCTGGAGCACGCCCGGCGGGGTGAGCGGTTTGCCCAGAGCGTGACGTATTTCCGCCAACTGATGCAGGCCCGTGCGCCGGTTATTGATTCGGCACTGGGGCACATGGCCGGAGCCGAATTTCTGCCCCGGCCCGTGGCGGGAGCCATCCCCCTGATGGTCACCGGTTCATCCCGTCAGTCACTGGCCTGGATTGGCGAGCATGCCGATGGCTGGCTGACCTTTCCCGAATCGACCCACGACCGCGCAGGGCCGCAACGCCTGGGCGAAAAGATCCGGGCCTGGCGCCAGTTGATCCCGGACGGCGGGTTCAGGCCGCACATGACCAATGAATGGCTCGACCTGGTTGATGACCCCGATTATCCCCGCACCTCTTTACAGGGCGGTTATGTGTTGCGCACCGGGCGCAATGGCCTGATTGATCTGCTGGGTGAATGGCAAGCAGCAGGGGTCAACCATGCGGCCCTGGGTATCCAGTTTTCGGCGCGGCCTGCGGCAGAGGTCATACAGGAGCTGGCAGAGCACGTGTTGCCGCATTTTCCTTCCCATCAGGGGCCGGGGCGTGTCGGGCCAGCATGGTGAAGGCACCTGTCAGGCCACTGCCTTGATCTCAACAACCGGGTCACTGCGCGTGCGTGACACACTCAGGCCCAGCAGCCCGCCGAGCACCAGCGCGGCGGCCATAAAGTACATTGCCGCCTGGGTGTTGCCGGTCAACTGCGTCAACCAGCCGACCACAATGGTGCTGAAAAATCCGGCGACATTGCCCAGGGAGTTGATCAGCGCGATCCCCGCAGCGGCGGCTGCACCGCCCACCACCGCGGTAGGCATGCCCCAGAACACCGGCAAGCTGCTGATCATAGCTGCTGTGCCGACGGTCAGGCCGATCATTGACAGCCACAGGCTGGCGCCGAACAGGGTGCCAAATACCACCCCGCCAGCGCCGATAAAGGCGCAGATTGCCAGGTGCCAGCGATACTCGCGAACACGGTCGCTGCTGCGTCCCACCAGCACCATGCTCACCGCGGCCACGGAATAGGGAATAGCACTCAACACGCCAATGGCCCAGGGTTCGGCGACACCGCTGTTGCGGATAATGGTCGGCATCCAGAAACTGATCACGTACTGGCCCAGCACCAGGCAAAAGTACACCGCCCCCAGCAGCCAGATTTTCGGGTTGAGCAGACCATCGCGTACGGAGTGGTGGGATTTGGCACGGGTTTCGCGATCCAGCGCCGCCTGCATGCCGCGTTTTTCTTCGGCGCTGAGCCAGCGGGCGTCGGCAATCCGGTCGCGCAGCAGAAAGAACACGGCGGCGCCCAGGGCCACCGCCGGCAAGCCTTCGATCACGAACAGCCATTGCCAGCCGGCGTACCCTGCCACGCCATCGAGGGTCTGCATGATCAAGCCGGAAATCAGCGAGCCCAGCATGCTGGAGATCGGCAGGGCGGCGATAAACAGTGAAATCATCACGCCCCGGCGATGGCTCGGAAACCAGGTGGTGAGATAGAAAATAATCCCCGGGAAAAAGCCTGCTTCGGCAATGCCGATCAAAAAGCGCAGCAGGTAGAAGCTCATGGGGGTTTCGACAAACATCATGGCCGCTGACAGCAGGCCCCAGGTCATCATGATCCGCGCGATCCAGCGCCGGGCGCCAAACCTGTGCAGGGCGATATTGCTGGGGATTTCGAACATCAGGTAGCCGACAAAAAACACCCCGGCACCGAGCCCGTACACCGCCTCGCTGAACTTGAGGTCATCAAGCATCTGCAGTTTGGCAAAGCCCACATTGACCCGGTCCAGGTAGGCGACCAGATAACAGACCATCAGCAACGGAATGACTCGCCAGGCGGTTTTGCGGTAGGCCGAATGCAGTGCATGGTCCGGCATGTCAGCAGGGGGTGGCGGTAGGGTGTTCATCTGGAGCCTCTTTTTTGTTGTTGTAGGGGCAGGTGTGCAATCACCGATCAGCGCGCACGGCCTCCCGGCCATTCGCCGCACGCGCACATGGCGTGCACGACTTCGCGGATCAACTCACTGATCAGGGTTTTAAGATGGCTGGCGGGCATCGAAGCGCAACTGCAGATACCCAGGGTTCGGGTCAAGCCGTCAGCGGCAATGCGGTGGGCCACCAGCCGACCGTCATCGATTTCACGCACGGCCAGGTTCAACGGCATGATGGTGTGACCGATACCGGCCTCGACCGCGCTTTTGAGGATATGCACGGAGTTGACCTCCATGACGATTTCGCCCACGGCCAGCCCGTGCTGTTTTACCGCGTGCTCGACCAGCGTGCGGGTGCAGTGACCGTGGGCCTGACTGGGAAATACCAGCGGCCGGGCCAGCGCCTGCGCCAGGCAAACTTCACCGGCAGCGGGGGCGTCGGCGGCATCGGCACGGTGGATCAGGTAAAAATCTTCTTCGATCAATGCGCTGAACAACACTTGCGGGGGCAGGTCGATGGCGCTGAACAGGGCCAGGTCAATGCGCCCGTGCAGTAACTGGTCCATGACGTTGCCGGTCAGCTCTTCGTTGAGATGGAATGCCACCTGCGGGTAACGGGCGGCCACGGCGCGCATCAGCGGCATGGCAAGGAGGGTGGCGACGCTTTGCGGCAGCGCCACGATAATCGAGCCACTGACCGAGTCGGGGCTGCTGCTGACGGCAGCCCGGGCATCGCTCAGATGCTTGAGCATGCCCTGGGCGTATTCGTAGAAGACCTTGCCGGCCTCGCTGGCGACTACGCCGTTGTGGCTGCGATGGAACAGCTGAACCCCCAGATCGTCCTCCAGCGCCGACATCTGCTTGCTCAAGGCCGATTGCGCCACATGCACCTGGCGGGCGGCTTTGGACAGGCTGCCGCAATCGATCACGGCGACAAAGTATTTGATCTGGCGGATTTCCATTGCGGTGCTTCCTGCAGGACTCGGATATGCGGGCCGGTGATGGTACCGCGGGTCAGCCTGCAGAGCGCCCTCGAGGGAATATCTTGCCGGGGTTCATCAGCTGTTTCGGGTCGAGCGCCGCCTTGATCGACTGCATGACGTCCACGGCGTTTTGCCCGTGTTCAACGGCCATGAAGTGCTGTTTGGTCAAGCCGATGCCGTGCTCGCCGGTGCAACTGCCCTGCAGGGCAATGGCCCGCTCGGCCAGGCGATGGGCCACGCCTTCGGCGCGTTCGATTTCGTCGGGGTTGTGCGGGTCGACCAGGATCACGGCATGGAAGTTACCATCGCCCACATGACCGAAAATCGGTGCGAGAAAGCCGTTTTGCGCAAGGTCCGCTGCCGTCGCTTCAATGCACTCGGCCAGTCGTGAAATCGGTACTACGGCATCGGTGGTCAGGGCGCGGCAACCGGGGCGCAGGGCGAGGGCGGCGAAGTAGCCGTCATGCCGGGCCTGCCACAGACGGCTGCGATCCTCCGGATGCACAGCCCACTCGAAGTCCATGCCCTGATGTTCATCGGCAACCATGCGCACGGTCTCGATCTGTTCTTTCACGCCGGCTTCAGAGCCATGCAGTTCAAAGAGCAGCGACGGCGCCTCGCGCAACTGCGTGCTGCTGTAGGCGTTGAGGGCGCGCATGGTCAAGGCATCGAGCAGTTCAATGCGGGCGACCGGCACACCGAGCTGGATGATCTGGATCACGGCGCGTACGGCCAGATCCACGCTGGGAAAGCGGCACACGGCAGCTGAAATGGCTTCAGGAATCGGGTGCAACTTGACGGTCAGTTCGGCGATGGTCGCCAGCGTCCCGCCCGAGCCGACCAGTAAATGGGTCAAGTCATAGCCGGCGGAAGACTTGCGCGCCCGCCCGCCGGTGTTGATCACCCGGCCGTCGGCCAACACTGCCGTCATGGCCAGCACGTTTTCGCGCATGGTGCCGTAGCGCACGGCGTTGGTCCCGGAAGCACGGGTCGCCGCCATGCCGCCCAGTGACGCATCGGCCCCGGGGTCGATAGGGAAAAACAGCCCGGTGCCGTGCAACGCTGCATTCAACTGTTTGCGGGTCACCCCCGGTTGTACAGTGGCGTCCATATCGTCAACGCGAATGGCAAGCACCTGGTTCATGCCCGAGACATCAATGCTGACGCCACCGTGGGAGGCTTGCAGCCAGCCTTCCAGCGAGGTGCCGCTGCCATAGGCGATCATCGGCGTATCGTGGCGATAACAGGCGCTGCTGATACTGACGATATCCTCAAGGCTGTTGGCATAGGCCACGGCATCCGGCGGCATGGGGTCTAGTGCGGAAATATCGCTGCCGTGGTGCTCGCGCACGCTGGCCGAGGTGGAGAAGCGGGTGCCGAGCAATTGGCCCAGCTCCTCGCGCAAGGATTCGGCCAGGGGCGGGTGTTCGCAGGCAGCAGGATGGGTCATCAGACAATCTCCGGTTGTTGTGCACCGCGTAAAACGGGCGGCATTATCAGGGAGTTATGACTTATCTTAGGCAGCCTTGGGTACACACTCGTAGTGCTGAATTCAGATGGATCCATCTGTTTTTGAGATGGCCTGTGACAGACGTAATGATCAAGAAGGAACTTGAGTTGAGTGACTGGGAAGCCTATTACCAGGCAAGTGAACAGCGCGGGCAATCGCCCTTGCTGAGTAGGGCCTTGAACCTGATCAGCGCGAATGAGGGTTCACGTCAGGCCGTGGACCTGGGTTGTGGGGCCGGAATGGAAACCCGGCAATTGCTGGCCGCAGGCTGGGACGTACTGGCCATTGACCGCGAAGCCGGCGCCATTGCGCGAACATCTGCATTGTCACAAGGTGTCAGCGGTGGGCGGCTGGCGACCCTGGCCTGCGATTTTGAACAGCTGACGCAGTTACCTGCATCCAGATTGATCCATGCCGGTCTCGCCTTGCCGTTCTGTCGGCCAGAATATTTTGAGACCCTTTGGCGGCTTGTTACTGCGGCGCTTGAACCGGGTGGTGTATTTGTCGGCCATCTGTTTGGCGAACGGCACGGCTGGGCGGCACTTGCCCATATGACCTTTCAGACCGAAGCGCAGGCGCGCTTGCTGTGCGGTAATCTTGAGCTGCATCTGTTGCGCGAATTCGAGCAACCGGGTGCCAGTTTGCAGGGGGACATCGCCTGGCACCGCTTCGATATCATTGCCAGCAAGCCGCAAGGCGACGATAAATACCGTACTGAACAAAGGAGCCTGTGATGAAGGGAAGTTGCGCCTGCGGTGCCGTTGGCTATGAAATTGATCGTATCGACCTGCCTGTAAGCCATTGTCATTGCCAGTCGTGCCGCAAAACCCATGCTGCTGCGTTTGTCACCACGGCCGGTGTTTTGCGTGAGCACTTCCATTGGACGAGGGGGCAGGAAAAGCTCAGCAACTACGAGTCTTCCCCCGGCAAGCTGCGGCGCTTTTGCTCGCTGTGCGGTTGTCACCTTGTGGCTGAACGTGACACAGCCGCGGCTGTGATTGTTCGTGTTGCGACCCTGGAAGAGGACCCGGGCGATCGCCCGCAATACCATATCTGGGCTGAGCATGATGTCCCATGGCTTGAACATGAAGACCTTGCGGTCTACCCGCAATGGCAGCCGGGGCGCTAGGGCTTCAGTGGCATTATTTAACTTTTATCAGGGAGATAACCGTTAGTGACCCGTGCATCTGTGCATACCCTGCGTCCGCTGCCCGAGCTTGATTACCATGACAGCAGATCGGTGCTGCTGCCTGTGCAGATCACGGCGCTGCAAGCCTGGAACCTGATGACGGCCGGGCAGGGGCCGCTGATGCGCCTGGCGTTTCGAACCCGAGACGGGATTTCTTCGTTATTGCTGCCGGTGGGGCCGGCGCACAAACTTATTGTCAACAGCTACCTCAAGCGCCTGAAGCGCAAGCTGCAAGGGATGGAGCCCTGAATTTATGAACATAGCCATAAGACTTGCCAATCAGGCAGATATCCCGACAATTTTTGTCATCCGTACCCGCGTCAGGGAGAACCCTCTTTCTCACCAACAGTTAACTGAAATGGGCATTACCCCCGACGCCATAGGTCAGGCGATGGAAGCCGCTCCCTGTATCTGGGTGGCCGAGGTCGAGGGTGTTACGGTGGGGTTTGCCATGGCCGATGCCGAGGATGGCTGTGTCTTTGCCGCATTTGTCCTGGCCGAATTCGAGGGGCTCGGGCTGGGTCGCAGACTGATGGCGAAGGCCGAGGCGTTTCTGTTTCAGCATCACCCCACGATTTGGCTGGAGACCGCTGAAAACAGCCGTGCCAGCGGTTTTTATCGGCACCTTGGCTGGCAGGCGGTGGCGAATTTGCCTGATGGTGATGTTCGTTTTGAAAAATCACGGACGTAGCAGGGAAGGGTATGCACATTCGATTGACGCAAGCCAGTGACTGGATGCTGTTGAAGCAGGTTCGCCTGGCAGCGCTTCTGGATACCCCGACGGCATTTGGCGTGAGCTATCAAACGGCGGCCAGTTACACCGACGAGCAGTGGCAAGAGCGCGCTGATTCAGGGGCGGGGACGCAATTCTGGCTGGCCATCGAGGACAGCAAGGCGGTGGGCATGATCGGTGCCGGGGTGAGCGAAAACCGGCGCTATAACTTGATCGGCATGTGGGTCGAGCCCGGCGTGCGCGGCGCCGATGTGGCCGCCCGGCTGGTTGGCGCAGTCAAGGCCCGGGCGCTGCAGGGTGGGCATGAGTACGTTTATCTCGAGGTAGCCCCGGACAACGCAAGAGCTGCCAGCTTCTACCTGAAGCAAGGGTTCAGGTTCAGGGATGAATGGGAACCCTTGGCAAGTCATCCCTCTATCAGGTTGCAGACGATGTGCTGGGTTGTGACTCCAGACAGCCCCTGAAATCGGCTACACACTCCTCTCGTCGAAATATCTGTCAGAAAAATTGACCAGAATGATCCTACGCAGTTTACTGTATGTTCATACAGTTATCGTAAGGCGTGCGTCATGAGCTTCACTTCCCTGGGTCCCATTGCTGAAGATGGCGTTCGCCTGCCACTTTGCTCTTTCAAAGTCCCCGCCGGGTTTCCGTCACCGGCGGCGGATCATATCGAGAAGGAAATTTCCCTCGATGAACTGCTCGGTATCCGTGCGCCCCATGTGTATCTGGTGCGCATCGACGGCGACAGCATGCAGGGTGTGGGGATTTTTTCAGGGGATCTGGCGGTGGTGGACCGTGCTATCGAGCCCGGGCATGGCCATGTGGTGGTGGCGCTGCTCAATAACGAGCCGATATGCAAACGCCTGTGCCTGCGTGGCAAGAGCATTGTGCTGCAATCCGAAAACCCGAAGTATCCGGACCGGTATGTACTCGAAGGTGATGAACTGACAGTCTGGGGCGTGATTACCTATACCGTGCGCAGCCATGGCCACTAAGCCTGCGCCGGTTTTTGCCCTGATCGATTGCAACAGTTTTTACGCCAGCTGTGAGCGTGTGTTCAGGCCCGACCTGGCCAAGGTGCCCATTGTGGTGCTGAGCAACAACGACGGCTGCGTGATCGCCCGCAGTTATGACGCCAAGCCTCACGTGAAAATGGGCGAGCCGTATTTCCAGATCAAGGATCGGCTCGAGCAACTGGGGATTGTGGCGTTCTCGTCCAACTATGCGTTGTATGGCGACATGAGCGAGCGTGTCATGAGCCTGATCGAGGCGATGTTACCGGCTGTCGAGGTCTACAGCATCGACGAGTCCTTTGCCGACCTGAGCGGTATCGTTGACGCCACCGCCATGGGCCGTCAGTTGCGCAGTCGCATCCTGCAATGCACGGGCATTCCGGTGGGGGTCGGTATCGCGCATACCAAGACCCTGGCCAAGCTGGCGAATCACACCGCCAAGCGCTTGCAGGCCCACACGGGGGGCGTGGTGAACCTGTGTGGCGACCATGAACGTGACTGGGTACTGCGCAATACCGCGGTGTCGGAGGTCTGGGGCGTTGGCCGACGCATGACCGCGCATCTTGAAGGTATGGGGATTCGCACAGCGATGGACCTGGCCAAAGCGGACCCGTGGTCGCTGCGCAAAAAATTCAGCGTGGTGATCGAAAAAACGGCCCGTGAATTGAACGGTACATCCTGCCTGGCCCTGGACGAGCCCGACCCGCCCAAGCAGGAGATCTGCTGCAGCCGCATGTTTGGCAAGCGCCTGACCGAGCTGGCACCGATCAAGGAGGCCGTAGCCACCTATATGATGCGTGCCTCGGAAAAACTCAGGGCACAAAAGTCATACTGCCAAAAAGTCCGGGTCAGCATTCGTACCGGCATGTTCAACCCGGACGAGGCGAAGTACGCCAAGGGCGTGGTGGTGACCTTGCCCTATCCTACCGATGATGTGCGGTTACTCACCAGAGCAGCGGTGGATGCTCTGGAGCATGTGTTTCAGCCCGGCTTCAGATACAGCAAGGCCGAAGTGTTGTTGCTCGACCTGCGCCAGCCGGGGGAGTTTTCCGACGATCTGTTTGCCGTCAATCAACCGGCAGAAGCTTCACGGGTGATGGCGGTACTGGATGCCATCAATGGCCGCTGGGGCAGGGGCACGTTACGGGCCGCCAGCGTGCCGGGCAAACCCGACTGGGGGATGCGCCGGGAGATGATGAGCCAGAGTTATACGACGCGGGTGGATCAGCTTTGGCAGGTTTCGTGCCGATAAATACGGCCGTTGATTGTGCAGAACTGTGGGCAATGAACTGTACGCGCAAAGTGGAGATCCGGTGTGTGAAGTTCAAACATATGGCCTGCTCAGAACACTGGGCTGTCGTGTGCTGCTGGTTTGCTTGTTGAAGACTCAAGAAAAATCAAGGTAGGAAAACCCTGAATTAATAGTGGGGTTATTCTTGCGCTTGCTCCTGGTAGTTGAATGTTAGTACTGATGCTGTACTAATGGTGTTGCCCTGTTATACCCATTGCCGAACAGGCACTGGTTTTAATTGCAAGAGTGGCGGGCTATCAAGACTATCAAGAAAAGTCAAAAAAGCAGATGCCGGTACGTGCCTGCTATCAGGCAAGGTCAGGATTAAAGATGATAAACACAGTTGCATTGTATTGGTTGCTCACTTATGCGATTTAAATGGATTGTTTTTGTTGTCGGGCTGGTCGCATTATCTTCTTTTGCATTTTATGGGTTGTTTGATCGGTCTGATGAAGTGAGCCATATCGTTGCGCCAGTAACGAAAATCGACATGGAAAGTCTGGTTTTGGCAACAGGCCCGATAGTCGCAACGGGCTTGGTCGATGTCGGCGCGCAGGTTAATGGTCAAGTTAAAACAATCCATGTGCGACTGGGTGACAAGGTCAAAAAAGGCCAGGTATTAGTGGAGATTGATCCGGAGCTTCAGGAAAATGCCTTGAGCAAGGCGAAAGCCAGCCGCGATCTTGTACTGGCACAGCAAAAGGCCAAGGAAAAAGCGCGCCAGCGCGCAGAGAGGGTATTTACCCGCCAGCAAGCGCTGTACCAGGCAGATGCCAGCGCAAAAAGAGACCTTGAGCAAGCCGAAGTGGAGCTGGAAAATGCCCGGGCTGAAGTCTTCGTTCTAAAAAGCCAGATTCATTTGGCTCAAATCGAGATGGATAGCGCAGTGGCTAATCTCGGGTATACGAAAATCAAGGCGCCTGCCGATGGCGAAATCATCGCTATTGTGACTAAAGAGGGCCAGACAATTGTGTCCGCCCAGACATCACCGACCATTCTGATTATGGGCAATATGGACAGGATGACAGTCAAGGCCAGAATATCCGAGTCGGATATTGTACGAGTGCAGGAGGGGCAAAAGGTTGTTTTTACCGTGACCGGTGCACCGGAGCTGTCTTTCGAATCGAACATTCTTGCCGTTGAACTTCTGCCGGAGTCCGTCGTTACTGACAGCAAAGAACTCTCAAAGCCCAATGCAACGTCCAATGTTCCTGTTTACTACAATGCTACGTTTGAAGTTGATAACCCTGATCGTCTGCTCAAGCCTTTGATGACAGCCAACGTTAAAATCACTCAGGAAAGCGTTGGTCAGGTGATGGCAATTCCTTTGGCCGCTCTCGGAAAAAAGCAGTCTGCGGGCAATCTTTATGAAGTGCGTATATTGACGGAGCAGAAAGAAGTGATTGCAAGATCCATTGCGATCGGTCTGCGAAACAATACGCATGTGCAAGTTAAGTCGGGGCTTGAGCTAGGCGACAATGTCATTATCGAATAGGCGTTGATTGACGTTGTGCTGTGGGAGTCATTGTTAATATTTATTTGTCGGGTAGTGTATGGAATGTCTCAGGAAAATAAAGTTTCGAACTCGGCCCACGAAGGATGCCGTAAAGCCTGGCAACCTGCCAGAGGAAAACCTGAGCTTATCCGCGCCATTAATCCAATTGATAAATGTCAGCAGGAGCTATTTCAATGGTCATTCATCTACAGAGGCTTTACGAGACGTCAACCTGAATATCCGTGCAGGTGAGATGGTTGCAATTGTCGGGACATCGGGCTCGGGAAAATCGACCCTTCTCAATATTCTGGGGTGCCTTGTCCCGCCTTCGCAAGGGCAATACATCCTGCACGGGCGGAGTGTGACCCGTCTGACGAATAATGAGTTGGCAGATTTGCGCAGGGGCACTTTCGGATTCGTATTCCAGCGCTACCATTTGCTGGGCCACCTGAATGCTGAAGAAAACGTTTTGTCTCCAGGCCTTTATGTCGAAGGGGAGAAGAAAACACTGCGTGCACGCGCGCAAATGCTGTTGAGCAGTCTTGGGTTGAGTGACCGCTTGCACTTCTTTCCGGGACAGTTGTCAGGTGGGCAGCAACAGCGTGTCAGCATTGCGCGTGCACTGATGAATGGCGGCGACATCATATTGGCCGATGAGCCGACCGGTGCGCTGGATACCAAGAGCGGTGAGGAGGTGATGGCCGCCTTATGTGAACTGAATGCAAAAGGGCATACCGTCATTATTGTTACGCACAATAATGACATTGCTTCATATGCGCAGCGGCTGATTCATATTCAGGATGGCTGCATCTCTTCGGATACAGGCAATCACCCTGCCTCGTCAACGGCAGGGCCGCGAGGGGGCCCGGGGTTGAAACCTGCACAGGGCTCCTCGATAAACATGCTGTCAGGCTGGGTGGAGGCAATTAAAATTGCTTTTTCGTGGCTGGTCAGAAAGCCCTTGCATGCGGGATTGACGGTACTGGGAATCGTCATCGGCATTGCTGCGGTTTCATCGGTTATTGCCCTGGGTGAGGGGGCGCGCGACCGCATAGTTCAAGAGATCAGCGCCCTGGGTGCTGACACCATCGATATTTACTCCGGGAAGGACTGGGGTGATATCTACAAGGGTTCAAACAAAGCGCTGAGTGAATCTGATGTGGACTATCTGCGATCACTTCCCTACGTTGACAGCATCTCCCCGGTCACTTCTGCGACAGCCACCATTACATCAAAAAACGCCAACCTTTCAGCTCAGGTATTGGGTGTCGGTGAAGCGTTTGCCAGGGTGAGAGGCGAGGTATTTGCGCAAGGTACTTTTTTTTCCAGTGATGATGTTAAACGGCAGGCGCAAGTTGCAGTCATTGATGAAAATATGCGCAAAAGACTTTTCCCGAGCTGGGAGGACCCGATTGGAAAAGTCATATTGGTAGGCCCGATGCCGGCAATCGTCATAGCGGTTATCAAAAATACACCGTCTTCATTTGGTGAGGCACCTGTTCTGCAGATGTATATGCCTTATACCACGTTGATGTCACGTATTTCGGGCCAGTCATTTCTTGAGAGCATTGTAGTGCGCGTGGCTGACGGGATTTCAAACGAACTGGCCGAAAGTAATATCAATCGTCTTTTGGAACTCAAACGCGGCAGCAAAGACTTTTTCACAAGTTCTGCAGACTCAATACTCCGGTCGGTGACCAGTGCTACCAGAGTCTTGAACGTGCTGAGCATATCGGTCGCATCGATTTCTCTCCTGGTTGGAGGAATTGGCTTGATGAATATGATGCTTTACTCAGTAGCAGAGCGAACCTATGAAGTAGGCGTTCGTATGGCGTTCGGTGCCCGTCGACGAAATATCATGCAGCAGTTTCTCAGCGAATCCTGTTTGCTGTGCATATTTGGCGGTGGTTTTGGGTTTTTGCTGGCCCTGCTTGCCGGGGAAATTTTAGGCGGATTACAAACTGATTTTCCGCTTAAATTTTCTTATTGGTCGTTCATGGTAGCGTTTGCAAGTTCTACCGTTATTGGTCTTGTATTTGGTTATATACCTGCTCGAAATGCCGCCAGGCTGGATCCTGTCGAGGCTTTGTCCCGGGCGTAAGTCAATGGGTTTGCCATCGTAATCATTCAACATGAAGTCGATGCCTTGCTGGACGCAGTCAACACTGCGCTCCAATGTTCTTGAGAATATCATTGTGATTACTAGATATTACCCTGCTGTGTTTTGTAGCGTGATGCTGTTGGCAGGTTGTAGCACTCATCTGCCCGATGTGAACGCTGTCAAATCACAACTGGCGCTGCCTGCAAAATGGCGTAATGCATTACCTGAGGGTAAAGATATAAAGCAGACACAGCATTGGTGGCGCTCATTTCAGGACCCTGACCTGGACGCTCTGGTGGAACGTGTACTGCGCAATAATAATAACCTGGCAGCGGCTGCATACAGGGTCAAAAAGGCAGAGGCACAAGCGGGTATTGTCAGGACGAATTTAACACCAGGTGTATCAAGTGGATTCAAACTGAGCAGTAGCAAGGAACTGAACAGAGGAAGTTCGGAACAAAAGGCTTTTACCAGCACATTCTCCTTGAGCTACGAGCTGGATTTATGGGGGCGTCTTGCAAAGGCTCGCGATATCTCGGCCTGGGAAGCCATGGCGACCCGGGAGGATCGTGAGCACATCGCGATGCAACTGATCGGTACAACAATGGAGCTGTACTGGCGATTAGCGTTTTTGAATGAAAGCATTGAAATTAACGACACCAGCATTGCCAGCGCCCGTTCAATCCTTGAGCTGGCACGCCTGGGTGAATCCGTTGGGCAGGAGGGGCGTCTTCAGTCGATTCAGGCAGAGCAACAGTTAAGTGTACTGCTGGCCGATAAAACAGGGCGGCTTCAACAGCGTGAAGAAAGCCGCAATGCCTTGTTGGTTTTATTGGCGTCGCCTATGGGATGGGATGACACGATCAAGATTCGTCCAGTTCCGACTCAACCGTCTACAGCGCTACGGTCGGAGATACCTGCCCACATTCTGAGCCAGCGACCCGACATGAGGGCTGCTGAACTCAGGTTGCGCGCTCATTTCAGCAATATTGAGATCCAGCAAAGAAACCTCTATCCGGCAGTGAATCTTACGGCAGGTATCACTGGAGGAGGGACACGCGAACTGTCAAATATTCTGCGAAATCCGGTGGGTTTTTTTACGGCAGATTTACGGCTTCCGTTTTTTGAGTTCAATAAAGGCAAGTTGCAAGTTGAAATCGCCGAAGCAACGTACCAGGAGAGTATCGAGTTATACAAAAAGCAGTTGCTTGATGCACTGCAGGATGTTGAGAACTCACTGTCGGCCTATAAACAGCTCACCGATGAGGGGCTCTACCTGGCCCGTGCCCATGAATCTTCATCCCGGGCAGAGCGCATTGCTGAAATACGCTATCGCCTTGGGCAGTCGAATATAAAAGAATGGCTGGATCAACAGGATGCGAAGCGCAGTATCGAACTGCGACTGGGTAAGAGTCGCACTGATCGGTTGATTGCCATGGTCAAGTTTCATCAGTCTATCGGTGGCGGTTGCGGTGATGGATGCGCTGATGCCTTGCGATGAAAGGTACCTGGTCAGGTGCTTCAGGTTTATTTGCCGGCTGTGTGCGTTAAGTGCTCGCAGGCCTGGTTGATGTGTGAGTTTCAACTCAAGCCATGCGTTTAATGGAATGTAATGTTTTCCGGGGCCGGCCAATCCTGCTGCACGTCAACGCACAACCATGCAAAACCTCCTGATCGCCTCGCAGGCCCGGCGCAACAAGGCGTCATCCAGGGCATAGGCAATACGGATATAGGGCCCCAGGCCAAAGGCGCTGCCATGCACCACGGCTACACCGGCTTCGTCGAGCAGGGCCAGGGCCACGTCTTCATCGGTGGACAGCACCCTGCCTGCGGGCGAGGTGCGGCCGATCAGTCCGGCGCAGCAGGCGAACGCGTAGAAGGCGCCTGCCGGGCTGGTGCATTCAAGGCCCGGTATGCTATTGAGCTGGTCGACCATCAGATCGCGGCGCTTCTGGAACGCGATACGGCTGCTGTGGATAAAGTCCTTGGGGCCTTCCAGAGCGGCGAGAGCGGCCTGCTGCGAGATTGAGCCGGCTCCCGAAGTCTGCTGGCCTTGCAATGTTTCCATGGCTTGCAACAGCCAGCGCGGGCCTGTGGCAAAACCGATACGCCAGCCGGTCATGGCGTAGGCCTTGGACACGCCGTTCATGGTCAGGGTGCGCGCTGCCAGGCGTGGTTCAACCTGGGCCAGGGTATGGAACAGCTGATCATCGAAGATCAGGTGTTCGTAGATATCATCCGCCAGGATCAATACATGAGGATGGGCCAGCAGCACATCGGCCAGTGCCGCCAGCTCGTCGCGGCTGTACACCGCCCCCGTCGGGTTGGAGGGCGAGTTGAGGATCAGCCAGCGCGTTTGCGGGGTGATTGCCGCTGCCAGTGCCGCTGCGGTCAGCTTGAAACCGGACGCTGCGTGGCAGGTCACGAAGCAGCTTTGTGCGCCGCATAACTGAACCATCTCGGGATAACTGACCCAGTAAGGCGCCGGGATGATGACCTGATCTCCCTCATTGAGGGTCGCGGCCAGGGCATTGTAGATCACCTGTTTGCCACCGTTGCAGACCAGGGTGTCCTGCCAGCCGACATCCAGGCCGTTTTCACCACGGAATTTGGCCGCTACCGCTTCTCGCAGTGAACGTGCGCCAGCGACCTGGGTGTAGCGGGTGTGGCCCTGGCCTATGGCGCGGATTGCAGCGTCGCGCACAGGCTCGGGCGTATCGAAGTCCGGTTCGCCAGCGCACAGTGAAATGATCGTGGCGCCTTGGGCGCGGCGCTCTGCAACACGGTCGATGATCCGATAGGTGGCCGAGGGCAGGGCGCTTGCCAGGTGCCGGTTGAGCCGCTGGATATCGCTGCTCATGGGCGGTGTCTCCAGTGAGTCAGGTTCATCAGTTCGAGCGTGGAGCGGCCTTCAGTCAGAGCCTGCATCATATGAGCTTCCTTGTCGGCACGGGATTCGCCTTCGGCGAAGGTACGTGCGGCATGTGCCTTGGGGATGATGATCACACCATCATCGTCAGCCACCAGCAGATCCCCCGGCGCCACCTCTGCGCCGTTGAAATTGAAAGCCTGACCTACCGAGGTGGCGCTGGCCTTGACGGTGCCTCTGACCGAGATGCCGCGGGCAAATACCGGAAACCGGCGCGCCTTCAAGGCCGCGATATCACGTACCCCGCCGTCGATGACCAGGCCGACCACACCGGCTGCCTGTGCCGCTACGGTAAGGACTTCGCCCCAGTAACCGGCAATAAAATTACCGGTACCCACTACCAGCACACTGCCGCGGGGCACCTGTTCCAGTGCCAGGTGCAGGGCCAGGTTATCGCCAGGAGCGCATTGCAGCGGGTACGCCGGCGCGGCGATAAAGGCGCCATCCCAGATCGGGCGGATGCCGCTGTCCACGGCACAGGCCAGGTGTGATGCCTCATACAGGGTCGAACTGCCGAGGATTCTGGCTCGTTCGTGGTAGTTCAGGGGCAGGGCGAGTGTGCTCATCAGGCTTTCCTCTGCAGGCTGTGGTAGCCCAGTGCAGCGCGGGCGCTTGCAAGGGTCTGGCCTTGACTGATCAAGGTACGGATTTGCGCTTCGACGGTTTCAATCTGCCGCGCACAGGCGGCCACTTGTGCGGCATGGGCGCGGGGTACGATCACTACGCCATTGGCGTCGGCCACCACGATGTCACGGGCACAGACGCGGGCGGTGCCAATGGAAACGGGCTGGTTGATCGACTGCACCTGGACACGGTCCTTGCCGGTGCGCATAAAGCGGCCCTTGCTGAAGATCGGATAACCGTCTCCCAGCGCCTTGTTCACGTCACGGCAAACACCGTCGATAACCGTGGCAGCGATGTTTCGGCTGCCGGCGTACTGGGTCATGATGTCGCCCCATACGGTGCAGTCGGTGCGCCCGGCATTGTCGATCACCACTACGTCACCGGGCAGAACTTGCTCGATAAAGTCGCCCACGGTCCCGGCAGGCACGCTGGCCGGGACGTACTGCACCGTGAATGCCGGCCCGACAATAACCGTGCTGTAGTTGCCCAGCGGCATCACGCCCAGGCATTGGCCGGGCAGGCCGAGCTTGTCCAGGGCATCGGAAACCCCCGGGGTGTCCAGGCCCTCAAACAGGGCGACCAGTGCTTGATCTTCAGGGTTCATCAGGCGTGCTCCGTGCGGATGGCTTCAAACTGGCTGTCATGCATGACTTCGGCTACGGAGCGACCGCTGCGCACAGCGTCGAGCATGACTTGCTGACGCCGGGCGATACGTTCGCCAAGATCGACGACCTGAGCGATATGGGCCTGGGGCACAAACACCGTGCCGCAGTTGTCGGCGATCACATAGTCGTCTTCGCTGACATTGACCCCGGCGACTTCGATTGTCACGGCGGCCGCTATCTGCATCACGCGATTGCGCGCACTGATCATGGTGACGCCACGGCCGTAAACCGGATAACCGATTGCCGCACTGCCATCAATATCGCGGCTGCAACCGTCAATGATGGTGCCTCGCACCTGTTTGGCGAGCGCCGCATTGGCAAGGATATCGCCCCAGCAAGAGATGCCCTCGATACCGCCGGCGATCACCAGCACCCGATCATCCGTGTTGATGTGTTCGACCACCGGGGTGATCAGGTGGGCGCTGGGCACCGTGTCGGTCTTTGCGGCCAACAGTACGGTACTGGCACGGCCAACGATCGGCGGGCAGTTCCACAGCGGCCGCAGCCCCACAGTGGCCCCTGCCAGACCAAGAAAATCCAGCGCATCGGACACGGTATTACTGTCCAGTGCCGCCAGACGCTGGAGTACAGTCCTGTCGGTCGTGCTTTTGAGCGTCATCGCGCAGCCTCAGTGGTGGTGTAGGTGCTCAGTGTCGGCGAGGCTGTTTGATAGGTATATTCCTGTTCACGTAAGCTTTGGATACGTTAAACCTATGGAAAAACCATGATCAATTTCCGTCTGATCCGTCACCTCTGGCTCTTTCTGGCCGTCGCCGAAGAGCAGAACTTCGGCCGCGCCGCCAAGCGCCTAGGCATGTCCCAGCCGCCGCTGAGCGAGCAGATCCAGGTGCTGGAGCAAGCGCTCAAGGTCAAACTGTTCGAGCGCTCGCGGCGCGGTGCCAAGCTGACGCCGGTGGGGACGGCAATTCTGCCGGCCGTACGCAAGTTCGCCGAGCAGTTGGAGCGTCTGGAGCTGGCCGTGGATGAAGCGCTGGCGGGGCAGTCGGGGATGCTGACCATTGGCGCAATTTCCACGGCCATGTTTGATGTACTGCCGGGCCTGATCGAGCGGTTGAAGGAGGATTACCCGCACTTGACCGTCTCGGTGCGGGAAATTGACAGCGTCGAAGCGGTGCCGGCGCTGGAGGCGGGGGATATTGATCTGGCGTTTGCCCGTCTGGACGGTGATCTGGGGGACTCAATCCAGTCACTGCCGCTGCTGGAGGACCGCCTGATGCTGGCCCTGCCCAGTGATCACCCGCTGGCAGCGCGCACGCGCATCAGCCTGGCCAGCCTGTCCAATGAGCCTCTGGTGATGTTTTCGCGCAAGGTCAGCCCGGTGTATTTCGACAATCTGATTGCCACCTGCCGGGCAAGCGGTTTTTCCCCGCGGGTGTTGCACGAAGTGCGTTCCGTGGCCTCGCAAATCGCCTTTGTCAGCTATGGCCAGGGCATTGCGCTGGTGCCTGCGTCCTTGAAAAAGCTGGCTCCCGCCAATGTGGTATTCCGTGCACTGAGCGAAAAGCTCAACGTGGTGACCACTGCCGTGGCATGGAATGCCAATCGGTCGAACCCGCTGATAGAGGCGATCATTGCTCGTTTAAGCGCCAAGGCATGATGTTTTTGATAGGTTTGGCCTATGTAAACCTTCTGGTCTTAGGCATTTACACCAGGGCCGATGTGCCTGACATTGGTCCGCCGCCTTAACGCTTCAGGAGTCATGCCCGTGCCCGTACCCGCAACCTTTGCCCATACCCAAGTGCCGCTGGAGGTAGAGGGTGTGCACTTGACTATTGCCGCTCTTCACCGAGAAGGGGAACTGGCACCGATTGTCTTTCTGCATGGCTTCGGTTCGAGCAAGGAAGACTATGCCGATATCGCGCTGCGTGCGGAGTTCGCCGGGCATGCCTTTCTGGCCTACGATGCGCCGGGGTGTGGTGACAGCGGGTGCAGTGATCTTGCCCGGGTTTCCATCCCTTTTTTGCAGCAAACGGCGCTGCAAGTGCTCGAGCATTTTGGCATCGAACGCTTCCATCTGGTGGGCCATTCCATGGGCGGGTTGACCGCCCTGATGCTGGCCCATCAGTTCCCGCAGCGGGTACTCAGTTTTGTCGATATCGAAGGCAATATTGCCCCCGAGGACTGCTTTCTCAGCCGTCAGATCATCGACTGCCCGAGTGATGATCCTGAGCTGTTTTTTACGGCCTTTATCGAGCGTGCCCGCCATGCCCCGGCCTATGCCAGTGCCCTGTATGCCGCGAACCTGAGGCACAAGGTGCGTGTGCAAGCGGTGCGGGGGATTTTCGAGTCGATGGTCGAGCTGTCCGATAACGCCAACCTGATGGGCAAGTTTCTCGGCTTGCCGTGCCCGAAGATGTTTATGTTTGGCGACCAGAACGCGTCACTGTCCTACCTGCCGCATATCGCGGCTCACGGCGTACGCCTGGGGCAGATCCCGGCTTGCGGCCACTTCCCGATGTATTCCAACCCGATTGCGATGTGGCAGCACATGGCCGATTTTTATGGGGCAATTTCAGGCTAGGGCAACGCCGCCTCCACCAGCTCGATCCAGTGCCGCACCGGGGTTCTGCCTGCACTGTCGAGGTGTGCCTGGCAGCCGATATTGGCCGTGACAATAACCTCGGGGTGCGCGCTTTCCAGTGCGTTGAGTTTGTTGTCGCGCAGTTGCCGGGACAGTTCGGGCTGGGTCAGCGAATAAGTGCCTGCCGAGCCGCAGCACAAGTGGCTGTCGGGCACCGCGGTCAGGTTGAACCCCAACCGGGTGAGAATGCCTTCAACCGCGCCGCCGAGTTTTTGCCCGTGCTGCAAGGTGCAGGGGCAGTGGAACGCCAGCCGTTGATTGCTGTGCACACCGAGGGTGTGCAGTGGCTCGTCGCGCAGCACTTCAACCAGATCCCTGGCCAGCGCACTGACCTTGGCAGCTTTTTCGGCATAGGCCGGGTCGTTGCCGAGCAGGTGGCCGTACTCCTTGATAAAGGCACCGCAGCCGCTGGCGGTTTGCACGATTGCTTCGGCCCCTTGTTCAATCCCCGGCCACCAGGCATCGATATTGCGCCGGGCGCGATCAAGTCCTGCGGCCTGGGCGTCCAGATGGTAGTCCACTGCACCGCAGCAAGCGGCTTCTCGGGCAGGAATCACGCTGATGCCCAATCGGTCCAGCACTCGGGTAGCTGCTGCGTTGGTGTTGGGTGACAAGCTCGGTTGCACGCAGCCTTCGAGCAGCAGGACTTGCCGGGCATGGCGGGGGGTAGGTCGCAGCCCGGGCGCAGGGACCTGGCCTGGCAGTTTGTCTTGCAGGCGTGCGGGCAGCCAGGGGCGCAAGATCTGACCACTGCGCAGTAGCCACCTGAACCGGCCCGCATTCGGTATGACGCTGCGCAGCCCTTGACGCAGCAAGCGTTGCCCGAGCGATCTGGGTACCTGGGCGTCAACCATTGCCCGGCCAATGTCCAGCAGGTTGTGGTAGTCGACGCCCGAGGGGCAGGTGGTTTCGCAATTGCGGCAAGACAGGCAACGGTCCAGATGCTGTCGGGTTTTCTGCGTCACCTGATTGCCTTCCAGTACCTGTTTGATCAGGTAAATACGCCCCCTCGGGCCGTCCAGTTCATCACCGAGCAACTGATAGGTCGGACAGGTGGCGTTACAGAAACCACAGTGCACGCAACTGCGCAGGATGCGCTCAGCTTCCCCGGCGCGGGACAATTGGCGGGCCTGTTCGCTCAACGTGGTCTGCATGGTTCAAAGCTCCGCGTACAGGCGCCCGGGGTTGAAAATACCCCGCGGGTCGAGTTGTTGTTTGAGGCTACGCTGGTAGCGCATCAGAGCCTCCGGTAACGGCTGGAACGGGCTGTCGACAAGACCGTGGCTGTAGCAGGTGGCATGGCCGCCGACCTCGGTTACAACCGTGCGGATAAAGCTCGCCTCAGCATCCGACTTGAGCCAGCGCTGGGCACCGCCCCAATCGATCAACTGCTCACCGGGCAGCTCAAGTTCCGGGGTGTTGTTGGGCAAGGACAGGCGCCAGAGGGGCTGGCCCTCATCGAAGAAGCTCAATTGGTGTTCGTTGAGCCGTGTCCAGAACGAAGCGTCCAGGCGCTCGCCGCCCAGGCGTTCGTGAGCCGCCATCACCGAGCCTTCGCCACCCTCCAGGCGCAGGTGCAGGCGCTGGCCATCGTGGCAGGCAGCGCTGATCGGCAGCGGTTGCCGGCCCCATTCGGCGAGGCGCAGCAGGGCTCGCGCCGTGTCCAGTTCCAGGCTGATACTCAGGGATTGCCGCGGCTTGGGCAGCACCTTGAGTGACACTTCGGTGATGACTCCCAGTGCGCCGTAGCTGCCGGCCATCAATCGGGACAGGTCATAGCCAGCGACGTTTTTCATGACTTCGCCGCCAAAACGCAAATGCTTGCCGTGCCCGGTGATCACCCGGGTGCCGAGGACAAAGTCCCTGAGCGAACCTGACCAGGGCCGGCGCGGCCCCGACAGGCCGCTGGCAACCATGCCACCGACCGTGGCGGCACCGAAAGAGGGCGGTTCGCAGGCCAGCATTTGCCCGGCTTTATCCAGCACCTGCGCCAGCTCCATCAGAGGCGTACCGCAGCGTGCGGTGATCACCAGCTCGGTGGGGTCATAGCTGACAATGCCCCGATGGCCGCGGGTGTCGAGCACTTCACCGGGCACACTGCGGCCAAGGAAGGCTTTGCTGTTGGCGCCCTGGATACGTAGCGGGGTGGCGTATTGCAGCGCCTGATTGACCTGCTCCAGCAACAGGGCGCTGGTATCGACATTGTCTGCACTGCGCATCAGAACCGCTCCAGTTCGGGGAAGGGCAGTTGCCCCATATGCACGTGCATGGCGCCCAACTCGGCGCAGCGATGCAGGGTGGGGATGTTCTTGCCGGGGTTGAGCAAGCCGCCGGGGTCGAAGGCGGCCTTGACGGCATGAAACAGGGTCAGTTCATCGCTGTTGAACTGCGCGCACATCTGATTGATCTTCTCGCGGCCTACGCCGTGTTCGCCGGTAATGCTGCCACCGACCTTGACGCAGAGCTCAAGGATCTGGCCGCCCAGGGCTTCGGCGCGCTCAAGTTCCCCGGGCTGATTGGCATCGAACAGAATAAGCGGGTGCATATTGCCGTCACCGGCATGAAACACATTGGCCACTCTCAGGTTGTAGTGGGTCGATAATCCGGCAATGGCCTGCAGTACGCCGGGCAACTCACGGCGCGGAATGGTGCCGTCCATGCAGTAGTAATCCGGCGCAAGGCGACCTACAGCGGGAAAGGCGTTCTTGCGCCCGGCCCAGAAGCGCACCCGCTCAGCTTCGTCCCTGGCCTGGCGCACGGAGCTGGCGCCAGCCCGTTCAAGCACCTGGCGCACGCGCGCGCAATCGTCATGTACATCGGCTTCGACGCCGTCGAGTTCGCACAACAAGATGGCGTGGGCCTCGACCGGGTAACCGGCATGAATAAAATCTTCGGCGGCGCGGATGGCCAGGTTGTCCATCATCTCCAGCCCTGCGGGTATGATGCCGGCGGCGATGATGTCAGCCACGGCGCGACCGGCTTTTTCAACCGAGTCGAAGGCTGCCAGCAGCACTTTGGCGGTTTGCGGTTTGGGCAACAGTTTGACCGTGACCTCGGTAATGACCCCGAGCATGCCTTCGGAACCGGTAAACAGTGCCAACAGATCGAAACCGGGGGAGTCGAGGGCATCCGCCCCCAGGGTCAGGTGCTCGCCGTCAACGGTCAGTATTTCGATCTTTAGCAGGTTGTGCACGGTCAAACCGTACTTGAGGCAATGCACGCCACCGGCGTTTTCAGCGACGTTGCCACCGATCGAGCAGGCAATCTGCGAGGACGGATCCGGCGCGTAGTACAGGTCATACGGCGCCGCTGCCTGGGAAATGGCCAGGTTGCGCACACCGGGCTGAACCCGTGCAGTGCGGGCGTCGGGGTCGATATGAAGGATAGAGTTGAAGCGCGCCATTACCAGCAGCACGCCTTTTTCCAGGGGCAATGCCCCTGCGGACAAACCGGTACCGGCCCCGCGTGCGACCACCGGCACGCGCAACTCATGGCAGATGCGCAACACGCCCTGTACCTCGTCAAGTTGGCGTGGCAGCACTACCAGCAGGGGCGTGGTGCGATAGGCGCTAAGCCCGTCGCATTCGTAGGGCTTGAGTTCTTCACGCTGATGCAGGACTTCAAGGTTTGGCAAGCGTGTGCGCAGGGTGCGCAGTAATACGGCTTTATCGACGTCCGGCAGGACGCCGTCGACGCGTTCATCGTAGAGAATGTTCATGGCGGCTCACGACACTCGATTGTTCTTATTGGAGGTCTGTTCCGTATGCAGCCTAGTCGCAAAGTGCGCCCTGTATCACTTGCAGGGTGATATCGGTGGCGTCGGTGTTGAAACCGGGGGTGATAAAAAGCGCTGTGCTACTGGCCCTTGAGGTACAAGGGCCCGCTTGCGGGGCAAAAGGTCAATAGGCCTTGGCGCTTTTGATATCGGCAATGATTTGCCGGGCGATGGCTTCGACCTGCTCCTGGGTCATGGCCGACATGACGCCTTCCCAGGCCGATGATGACGTATCGTAGGTCCGGGTCCCCAGCAACTGGCCGGTCTTCAGGTCGGTGAAGTCTGCACTTGAGTTGACCCAGGCATTCCCCACCATGATGCCTGCGCCATACCGTGCACCCGGCGTGATGTAGCGGAAGTTGCTTACATTGATCTTGATGCCCACACCGTCTTTTCCATCAAGGCTGAGCAGTTGGGACTCAGCAAGGCGGTAGCCCTCTGCAGAGGCTTCGGCATGCAAGGCCTCCTTCCATTCTTGCTTCAGCAGGGGCCAGTCCTCGTTCTGTTGAACCTTGCTGTTGCCTTCAAAGTTGACGCGCAGGTTTTGCTTGGCTGTTGCCTGGATCGGCAGCATGGGGCTGCCACCGCTTTTAACCGAGGCCGCGCAGCCGCTCAACAGTGAAATGGCCACGGCACAGTACAGCGCAGACGAGAGTTTGGAAGCGTTCATTGAATGTCCATATTCTGGGGATGAACGCTATCTATACCGCAACGCCTCAGATTTTTCACCGGCTTTAATGGCTCTTGGCCAGTATCGGCATCAGTGAAGCGTCGCCGCCCGACCGATTTCGCCAATCCGGATCCGGTCCAGCGCCCGATTTAGAGCATCAAGCGCGTCGATCAGGGCCTTGGCCTCGGCTTCGCGGCCATCACCCCACAGGCGTTCGGCCATTTTGTTGAGGGCCTGGATCGATTGTTCTATGCCAGCTGCCGTAGCTGCCGGGTTTTCTGCGGTTTGCTTCTTGGACATGTCAAAAATTGCGCCATAAGTAATGGCTGCATACTAGCGCCGGATGCGGTTTTTTTGCCAACTGGCATCGCTGTGGAAGGTGCCTGTATCGCCACGCAGCACATAAAGGGTGGCCCTGTAGGCCGATGTCACCCGTGTGCATTGCAGGCCGCGAATCTTGTGGTACGCCCAGGCCCAGCCGTGGTTGGTTTTACTGCTCATCGGTGTGCCTGCGTTTTCATCATCTAGATCCTGAACGACATGAACCTGATTTGACTCGATTTCGCTCAGTAGTTCCCTGGCAATGACGGCGCAAACAAAATGATTTACATGAACAGTCATATGCAAGTTATTGATTTACATGATGTCAAACCTATGGCTTTGCCTGGAATTCCTCTTCATCCATGAGCACCAGTGCGCCAACGATCAGTGCACGCATGCCGCGGTCCAGCTCGGCCTCCATCTCGATTTCTTCGGCCAGGCGCTGGGCTTCTTCAACGGGCTGGCCGGTGACTGAATACACCGTGTCGGCTACGGCAATTCCGTGGAAGGCCACGGTTGCCAGCAGCCAGCGGGCCTGCGCCTTGGTAATGCCGTAGACCTGGGCGATATGGCTCTGATGCTCGTCGATCTTGGCGAGCATCGGTTGGGTCGCCGCCAAGCGGCGAATCACGTAGGGCGTCAAGCCGGGGTGGGCCTTTACAAACAGGCGCACCGAGGTGGCAAACACCGTCAGGTAGTCCTTGAGTTCACCACGCTGATCGGCGTCGACCCGCGGTATCTGCCAGCGGGTGAAGATCTCTTCGGCGATCAGATTCTTCAGCGCCTCCAGATTGGCAACATGCTTGTACAGCGCCATATGACTGACCCCCAAAGCGGCAGCAACGCCGACAAAAGTGATACCCGGCAGGCCGATCTCGATGCCTGCTTCGACGATGCGCTCGCGGGTGATGGTGCGAGGGCGCCCGCGGGTCGCGGGTGGTTGTGAGGCGTTCATGGCCGTTCCTTGATCGGTGAGGAGTGTCTTGTAGCTGTCTTGTCAGCATTTCGCAAATTAGTTTATAGTCATGCAACTAATTAAGGTTCTCATTTGCGAGCCACTATCAGTTGCGCATACACCCCCCTTGTTTGCGCTTAACCGGAATGCCAGTGGCCTTCCATTCTTATGACATTGCGGATGTTTGACTGGCATGGAAACTCCTCACACGGCTGCGGCCACACCCAAGATGCGTGGCCCTGTCAGCCAAGTGCTTCACCCGATTCGTGGGCGGCTGCTGATTGCCGCCCTGCTTGCGGGCGTTGGCGCCATGCTGACGCTGGTACCGCTGGCAGGTATTGCGCATGTCGCCGGGCTGGTTCTGGGTGACAACGCAATCACTGCTCATGAGGTGTGGCGGGCAGTAGGTGTCGGCGTGGCGAGTCTGTGCGCGGGCATGTTGTTGATATCCACCGGGGAGCTGCTGGCCCATCTGGCGGATAACCGTATTACCCACCACCTGCGCCTGGCCATTGTGCAGCGCCTGAGCCGCGTGCCCTTGGGCTGGTTCACCAGCCGGGGCTCGGGTGAGGTCAAGCAGGCGATGCAGGATGACATCAATACCCTGCACAGTCTGACGGCGCATTTCTACACCACCGTGGGGCGAGCGGTCGGCGCCATTGTGTTCTCGCTGGTCTACCTGTTTGTAATGGACTGGCGCATGGCAATTGTCTCGATCCTGCCGTTCCCGGGGTTCTTCCTGTTTTTTACCCGCGCCCTGAAAGCCAGCGAGAGCAACATGCAGGCGTTTGTCGAGGGCATGAGGCGTATCGACAATGCCGTGGTCGAGTTCGTCAATGGCATCCCGGTAGTGAAGTCGTTCGGGGCTGTCGGCAAGGCACACGGCAGTTACCGTGAGGCCGTCGATGCCTTCGCCCGGGCTTTTGTCGGTTTCACTCGCCCGCTGGTGGGTTCGATGGCCAATGCCAACGCAATGATCGCGCCGGTCGCGGTGCTGGGCGGCGTGCTGGCGTTCGGCACCCTGTTCGTGGCACTGGGCTGGATCGCTGCGCTGGATGTGCTGCCGTTCGCCCTGGTGACTCCGGGCCTGTGTGGCCCCTTGCTGTTGCTGCACTACATCACCCATGACCTCAACAATGCAGTGGGTGCGGCCCGGCGTGTGCAGGCCCTGCTCGATACACCGGTGCTGGAGCAACCGGCACCGGGCATGCAGCAGATGCCCCGGGGCAGCGAAATTGGTTTTGAGCACGTTGGCTACTGCTATGAAAGCGCGGGCCGGGGGCTGGCGGACATCAACCTGGTTCTCAAACCCGGCACGACCACCGCTGTGGTGGGGTGCTCCGGCGCCGGCAAGTCAACCCTGGCGCGCCTGCTGCTGCGTTTTTTTGACCCGACGCAAGGGCGCATCACCCTGGGGGGTGTGGATCTGCGTCAGATTGAGACGGCAACCCTGTACCGGCATATCGGTTTTGTATTGCAGGAGGTGCGGCTGATCCACGCCAGTGTGCACGACAACATTGCCCTGGGCAGACCAACGGCCACCCGCCAGCAGATTGAGGATGCTGCGCGCACGGCCAATATCCATGCGCGCATTGTTGCCCTGCCGCGTGGCTATGACTCGGTGGTGGGTGAGGATGCGCAGTTTTCCGGCGGTGAGTTGCAGCGGGTGAGCATCGCCCGTGCCGTGTTGCTCGATCCGCCCGTGCTGGTGCTCGACGAGGCCACGGCGGCGGCGGATGCCGAAAGTGAAGTGGCCATCCAGGATGCACTCTCACGTTTTGCCGGCGGCCGCACCTTGCTGGTCATCGCGCACCGACTCGACACCGTGATGCACGCCGACCAGATCATCGTGCTCGACAACGGCACGATTCACGAGCAGGGCAGCCACGGCGAACTGCTTGCCCGCAAGGGCCTTTATGCCCGCCTGTGGGCGCAGGGCGACTACTCATTCTCTGCAGAACTGGCGGTGCCGTCATGCTGAAACCCTTGTTAGAACTGTTGGGCGACGACGCGCCCGTGCTGCATCGTTATGTCTGGATGGCAGTGTTTTATGGTTTGCTCAGCGGGCTGACACTCACCACCCTGGTACCGGTGCTGGGGCATTTGCTCGCTAACGATCTACGAGGTGCAGCATTGTGGCTGCTGTTGACGCTTGCCGGCATGGCTGTGTGCTGGGCCTGCCGGCGCCGGGTGGAGCGCGCCGGTGTCGCGGTGGGCGTGGCCCTTTTGCAGGGGGCGCGCCAGCGCATCGGCGACCATGTGGCGCGATTGCCCCTGGGCTGGTTTACGACGCAGAACACCGGCCATCTGGGGCATGTAATTACCCAGGGCATGATGGCGGTGGCGCAGTTGCCGGCGCACGTTTTCACCCCTGTGATCAGTGGCGCGGTGACGCCTTTGGTGATCGTCGCCGCACTGTTTGCCGTGCATTGGCCACTGGGGCTGATTGCGCTGCTGGGACTTGCGGTACTGGCAGGGGCGCTGTTGTTGAGCGCGCGCCTGGGGCAGCGTACTGACCGGGCTTTCCAGCGGCACTTCGCGGATGCCAGCCAGCGCATGGTCGAGTTTGCCCAGGCGCAATCGGTACTGCGCGCGTTCAATGGCGAAGGGGGCGGGACGCAGTTGCTGGAACAGGCGCTCGAGCGCCAGCGCCAGTCCGGGCTGCGCCTGATCTATCAGTCATCGCTTTCGGTGGTACTCAATACCTGGGTCGTGCAGGTGATCTTTGCGGCCCTGTTGATCGCAGCCGCCTTGTGGCTTAACGGCCTGATGGGCGACACGCGGGATAACGCTTCGGTGATTGCGGTAGTCGTTGCGCTGTTGTTGAGCAGCCGCTATATCGAGCCGTTGCTGGACGTGGCCGGTTATGCCGAGATCCTGCGCAGTGCCAGCGGTCAACTTGACGCGGTGCAGGCCATCTTTGCCGCCCGGCCCTTGCCGGAGCCGGATCAGCCACAACCGCCACGGGATGGCTCTATAGAGTTGCGCGCAGTGAGCATGGCTTACGCGCCCGATCAACCCGATGTGCTGCATGATGTCAGCCTGCGTATTGAGCCGGGCAGCATGACAGCGTTGATCGGTGCTTCGGGCTCGGGCAAGACCACGCTGGTACGGCTGATCGCACGGTTTTTCGATGCGCGCGAAGGGTGCGTGCTCGTGGGTGGTGTGGATGTGCGGCACATGTCCGACAGCCAGTTGGCGGGTCAGATCAGTCAGATATTCCAGGACTGTTACCTGTTTCAGGGCAGCATTGCCGACAACATCCGCATCGGCAAACCCACCGCCAATGCTGACGAAATCCTCGAGGCGGCGCAGCAGGCCGGGCTTGGCGAACTTGTCGGGCGCTTGCCGCAAGGCCTCGACACACCGGTGGGCGAGGGTGGTGCACGGCTGTCGGGCGGTGAGCGCCAGCGTATTGCAATTGCACGCGCACTGATCAAGGAGGCGGCCATCTTGCTGGTGGATGAAGCCACTGCGGCGCTGGATGCCGAGAATCAGCACGTGATCGCCCGGACACTGGCCAGGTTGCGCGGGCAGCGCACGCTGGTGGTCATTGCGCATCAACTGTCTACGGTGTCGATGGCCGACCGGATCGTGGTGCTCGATCACGGCCGGGTGGCCGAGCAGGGCACGCCCGCGGCATTGCTTGCCACCAAGGGGCGTTACGCGAAGTTTCTTGAACAGCGTCGGGCTGCCAAGGGTTGGCGGGTGGCAAGCGGCAGTGAGCTGCAATGATGCGGGCACGATGGCTAGGGGTATTTGCCATGCTCTGCGTCACATCACTGCTGGTGGGGGCCCGGCAACTGGAGTGGTCGCAGCTGTGGTCCTTGTCGGGCGATGCCTGGCTGACGCTCACGGCCAGCCGCTTGCCGCGCCTGGCGGCGCTGGTGCTGACCGGGGCTGGCCTGGCAGTGTGCGGGGTGATCCTGCAACACATCGTGCACAACAAGTTCGTTGAGCCAGGCACTTCGGGCGGGCTGGATGCGGCCAGGCTCGGCATCCTGGTATCGCTGGCTGCGGTGCCCGGCGCCGGCATGACAGGGCGCATGCTGTTTGCGCTGGTGTTTTGTTTCGCCTCGGGGCTGATATTTGTCGTGATCATCCGCCGGATCCGATTCAAAAACACGGTGCTGGTGCCGGTCATCGGCCTGATGTATGGCGGCGTGCTGAGCGCCATTGCCGAGTTCTACGCCTACCACCACAACATCATGCAAAGCATGCAGGGCTGGCTGCTGGGCGACTTTTCCAGGGTGGTGCAGGGCAGCTACGAGATCATCTACCTGATCTTGCCGATTGTTGCCCTGGCCTATCTGTATGCCCACCGTTTCACCGTGCTGGGCATGGGTGAGGGCATGGCTACAAGCCTGGGCCTGAACTACTCGGCAAACGTTGCCCTGGGCTTGCTGCTGGTGGCGGTCACGGTATCAGCCACAGTCATCACGGTAGGGGCGATTCCTTTTGTCGGGCTGGTCATTCCCAACCTGGTGGCGCTGCGTTATGGCGACCACCTGGGCCGTACGCTGCCCATCGTTGCCCTGGGCGGCGCGTCAATGCTGCTGGTGTGCGACATCCTCGGACGGCTGCTGATTTACCCGTTTGAAGTGCCCATTGGCTTGATGGCAGGCAGCGTGGGCGGTGTGCTGTTCCTGGCGCTGATCATCTGGAGGCACCGATGAGGCGTCTGCAACCCCGGCATGGGGTATGGGTTCTGGTGGCGGCCCTGGCGCTGACCTTCGTGTTGTTGGGGTCGGGCATGGATTTTGATTATGTAATCCCCAAGCGGATCGCCCGGCTTATGGCCATGGTGATTGGCGGTGTGTGCATCGCCTGGTCGTCGATCACGTTCCAGACCCTCACCGGCAACCGGATATTGACCCCGGCAATCATGGGCTACGAGGCCATTTACCTGCTGTTGCAAGCCTTGCTGGTGCTGTTGCTGGGCACCGGCAGTGCGGTGTTACTGGGCAGTAACGGCAACTTTATGGTGTCTGTGCTGCTGTTGCTTGGCTACTCGTGGCTTATCCATCGTTACCTGCTGCGCAACGGCAAGAGCAACGTGTATTTCCTGCTGTTGGTCGGGCTGGTGCTGACGATGGTGATAGGCACGTTCACCCAGTTTGTCCAGCTCAAGGTCAGCCCCGGCGAGTTTTCGGTTTTGCAGGGTTTCAGCCTGGCTTCGTTCAACCGCGTCCAGCCGCAGCAGTTGCTGATTGCGGGGCTGCTGGTGGGCGCTGTGTGCCTGGTGGGCAGCAGAACCTTGGCAACCCTCGATGTGCTGGCGCTGGGGCGCGACCAGGCCATGTCCCTGGGGGTCGATTACCGGCGCAGCGTGCGCCTGCACCTGGCGCTGATTGCGGCACTGGTGGCGGTCTCAACCAGCCTGCTGGGGCCCACGGCGTTTATGGGGATCTTCGTGGCGAACATCACCTATGCGCTGGCCCGCACCTTCAGGCACCGGGTCACGCTGGCGCTGGGCAGCGTGATTGCCATCGGCATTTTCATCGTTGCGCAACTGCTGGTCGAGCATGTCTTCAACTACAAAACCACCGTCGGCATTCTCGTCAACCTGGTCTGCGGCGGGTATTTCCTGGTGTTGATGGTGCGTACCCGAGGAGCTCCATGATCACTGTTCACGGCATCCATAAAACCTATGGCAGCAAGACCGTACTACGCGGTGTCGACGCGAGTTTCCCGCCCCGGCAACTGACGGCGCTGATCGGCCCCAACGGCGCGGGCAAAACCACGCTGTTGATGATGATAGCGCGGCTGATGGAGCCCACGGCCGGTGAAGTACGCATCGAGGGGCGTGGGGTCGCGGGTATCGCGATTGGCGATTACGCCAGGCGCGTGGCCACTTTGCGCCAGTCACCGGACTTCAACCTGCGCCTTCGGGTGGAGGAACTGGTTGCCTTCGGGCGCTTCCCATACAGCCGTGGTGTGTTGACCGGCGAAGATCAACGGATCATCGACGAGGCCATCGCCTTTCTGTCGCTGCAAGCGCTGCGCCATGCCTACCTCGACGAACTCAGCGGCGGGCAGCGGCAGATGGCCTTTCTGGCCATGACCATCGCCCAGCAAACCGATTGCCTGCTGCTCGATGAGCCGCTGAACAACCTCGATATCAAGCACGCCGTACAGATTATGCGGGCGCTGCGCCGCTTGTGCGACGAACAGGGGCGCACGGTGATTCTGGTGGTGCATGACATCAACTTTGCCGCCAGCTACTGCGATCACTTCGTTGCGATGAAGGTGGGCGCGGTGCATTGCGCCGGCAGCGTTGACGAGGTGATCACTGAAGCGCGGCTGGGCGAACTCTACGGGCTGGACTTCGAGATCACCCACAGCCCGCGCGGTCGCCTGTGCAACTACTTCAACCCCCTGGAAAGAGACGCGAAATGATGATCCACAACAAAGATCGGTTATGGCCGTTGGCCCTGCTGCTCGGCGCGGCCGTGGCAGTGCAGGGCTGCAATGACAAACCGGCAGAGCCCCCACGGGCCGCCACCGCTGTGCAAGCCGTGCAGACGCCTTTTGCGCCGCTTACGGTGCAACACCAGTTGGGCACCACGGTCATTGAACGTGTACCGCAGCGGGTGGTTGCACTGGACATGAATGAAGTCGACTTCCTCGATCAACTGGGTGTCCCCGTGGCGGGCATGCCCAAGGATTTCATCCCGCACTTTCTCGCCCGCTATCGGGATGCACCGGGTGTCGAGGATCTGGGGTCGATTGTGCAGCCCAACCTGGAACGGGTACATGCCGCCAGGCCGGACCTGATCCTGATCACCTCACTGCAGGCCAACCACTATCAAGCCTTGAGCGAGATGGCCGCGACCGTTCATTTCGATGTCGATTATCGTGACAGCGAGTCCCGCCATATCGAGGTGATCAGGCAGCACCTGCTGACCCTGGGGCAGATGTTCGCCAAACAGGGGCTCGCGGAGGAAAAAGCCCGGGCACTGGACGCGAAAGTCGAGGAGGCGAGAGGCATCACCCGCGGGCGCCCTGAAAAAGCGCTGGTGGTGCTGCATAACAACGGCGCGTTCAGCTCCTTCGGCGTGCAGTCGCGCTACGGCTTTATTTTCACCGGCCTGGGTGTCAAACCCGCCAGCCCTACGGCAGAGGCGGGGCTGCATGGGCAACCGGTATCCAGCGAATTTATCCAGCAGGCCAACCCCGACATCATCTACATCGTGGACCGTACGGCGGTAATGGAACACCGCCCGGCAATGGCTATCGAGAGCCTGGGCAACCCGTTGCTGCGTCAGACCAACGCCTGGAAAAACGGCCGGGTGATCGTTGTCGATCCCCAGGCCTGGTACGTCACAGGTGCCAGTCCGACCGCCCTGAAACTGGTAATCGACGATGTGATCAAGGGCTATCAGGGCTAACGCCTGAAGGCGCTGCCAGGCATTTTTCTGGCATATAACGATTCTCATTAGAACCATTCCTTAGATTCAGATTAACAAAAACCATTCCCTGCCAGTCCAACGGAGTCTTCACGTGAGTCACTGTCATTTTCCTACCCGCATTGCGCCCCCGCGCGCAGTTTTTGCCCTGAACCGTACCGCCACGGCGGTACATGCCGTGTTGCTGACGCTGGCCATGACAAGCCTGGCAGCCCATGCCGAGACCATCCCCGGCGAGAAAGAACCCGGCGCATCAACGCTGCCTGCCACGATGGTTGAGGGCCATATGGCCACCCCGGCCGACTTGCCGCCCGGTTACGCAGGCGGGCAGGTGGCCTATGGCAGCCGGGTTGGGCTGCTGGGCAACAAGGACTTTATGGAAACCCCGTTCAGTACCATCAGCTATACGGAGCAGTACATTGCCGACCGTCAGGCGCAGAACATCACCCAGGTGATTGCCGCGACCGATCCCTCGGTGTTCAGCAACGGCCTGACCGGGACCTTCAGTGAGAACTACTCCATCCGTGGCTTCGCCAGCAATATCAGCGACGTGATGATGGGCGGGCTGTTTGGGGTGGCCCCGTATTACCGGATTTCACCGGAAATGTATGAGCGTATCGAAGTGCTCAAGGGCCCGTCGGCCTTGCTCAATGGCATGCCGCCGGGAGGCTCGGTCGGAGGGGCGGTCAACCTGGTACCCAAACGGGCGGGCGACGAACCGCTGACACGGCTGACGGGCACCTATATGTCCGATGCGCAGTTCGGTGGCCATCTCGATGTGGGCCGGCGCTTCGGTGAAGACCAGCAATTCGGCGTACGCTTCAACGGTGTGTACCGTGACGGTGACGGCGCAATCAACCACCAGCGGCAGAAAGCCGAGCTCACGTCCCTGGGCCTGGACTGGCGCGGTGAACGCGTGCGGCTGTCTGCCGACCTGTATCAAAGTGAAGACCGTGTGCGCGGGCAGAACCGCGGTATCAACCTGGCTTCCGGCGTGGCCGTGCCCAAACCGCCCAAGGCCGACACCCTGCTCAACCCTGACTGGGCCTATGTGCAAACCACGGACCGGGGGGCCATCGTGCGCGGTGAGTTCGACCTGAGCGACAACCTGATGGCTTATGCGGCGTATGGCATGAGCACAACCCATTACGAGTACAGCGGCACCATGATGGCGACGGTGTTCAACGACGCGGGTGACTTCAAGACCTCCATGGGCCAGTTGAAAATGGACCTGGAGAAAACCTCCGGCGAGGTCGGCCTCAAGGGCAACCTGCACACTGGCGCGATCAAGCATCAATGGACCCTCAATGCCACACACTACGGCGACACTCAAAAGGACTACGGGCGCCGCTCGGTGCCGGGCGCGGACTGGGTCACCAACATCTACCACCCACAGTGGGGGCCAGCTGCGGCCAAGAGCTTCCCGTACATTGCCCATACCAAGAGCCGCCTGACCAGCTATGGCCTGGCCGATACACTGTCGGTTCTCGAAGACCGGGTGCAACTGACCCTGGGTGTACGTCGCCAGCAAGTGCTGACCGACAGCTTCAGCACATCCACCGGCGCACGCACCAACCGCTATGACGAAGGCGCCACCACCCCGGCAGCGGCACTGCTGGTCAAGATCACCGACCAGGTGTCGGTGTATGCCAACTACATCGAAGGCCTGAGCGAGGGCGCGGCGGCACCGATGACGGCGAAAAACTTCGGTGACGTGTTCGCCCCCTACAAGTCCAAGCAGAAGGAAGTAGGCCTCAAGGTAGACCTCGGTGACTTCACCCACACCCTGAGCCTGTATGAAATTACCCGCCCCAGCAGCTACCTGGACCCGGATACCAATATCTTTTCCTTTGGCGGCGAGCAGCGTAACCGAGGGGTCGAGTGGGGCTTTTTCGGCTCGCCGCTGCACGACGTACGCCTGATGGGCGGTGTGGCCCATGTCGACCCGAAAATCACCAAGGCCCAGGGCGGCACCAACGAGGGCAAGACCGCCATTGGCCAGCCCCGGCTGCAGGGCAAGCTGGGTGTGGAATGGGACACCCCGGTCATCGAAGGCCTGACACTGACGGCCAACGCCACCTCGGTGTCCAAGCAATACATCAGCGCCGATAATACCCAGTCGATACCGGGCTACACGGTCTACGACCTGGGCACACGCTACAGCACCCGGGTGGCCAGCCAACCGGTGACGTTGCGTGGGAGTGTGAACAACGTGACCAACAAGGCCTATTGGGGGACGCCGCTGTTGTCCAGCCTGGGCCTGGGTGCGCCGCGTACCTTTGAGTTGTCCGCGACCATTGACTTCTAAAGGCGGGCCGCCAGATATCGAATAAAAAAGCCCGACACGAAGTCGGGCTCTTGGCCATTGGACACTGGAAAGTCAACGGTGCTTATGTTTGTGCTTGTGCTTACCCTTGCCGCCGGAGCTGTGTCTGTCGCCGTCGTCGCCAAGGTTATTGCCCACTGCACCACCTACTGCGCCACCCAGCCCGGCACCAATGGTAGAGCCGGTGGAACCGCCCAGTTGACCGCCGATAAGCGAGCCGCCAGCGCCACCGACGCCGCCACCGATGGCGGCTTCGGTTTTACTGCCTCTGGGTGCACCCACTGCACTACCGGCAGCGGCGCCCACACCTGCACCGATGGCCGCTCCTGAAGAGCCGCCCAGCTGTTGACCGACAATATTGCCCAGTGCGCCGCCAACACCGCCTCCGACCGCGGCAGATCCATCCCCGGCAGCCATTGCTCCCTGCGAAATCACGATGCCCAGCACCAGGGCGGGTAATGTAATACGCATGTCATTCACCTGAATCGAAAGTGATCAAGAGATGTATGCAGGAGAGTAAGAGTCCTGCCTGTGCAGAATTTGACGGCTTACCAGGCATAAAGTTCGATAACGGCATAGCGTCTTCTATTTGCAGGAAGCTAAATAGATTTTCCGCAGCAAGATGCTCATTGAGTGATGCCTGAATCAGGCAAGGGCAGCCGCGGCGATGCGGCCGATGCAGGCCCCGACAGCTGAAGGGACCTGCCAGAAGCGATCAGAATGCCAGGCCGACCTTCACGCCGAACTCGTCACGCTTGAGTTTGGTGTTGTCGGCAATTGGCGAATCTTCGTCGATTTTGTACTCCGTACGGGTGTAGTACACGCCTGCATTGATCGGCATATCACCGTTCTGGTTCATCAGCAGCGAAACTTCAGCGTAGGGGTTGGTGCGGTCTTTCATGTCGACGTTGCCGCTGCCGAAGCCGTCGACTTTCAGCCGTGCGCGACCATCCATAGCGTGACGGGCGCCTACTTCTACACGCAGGGTCGAGGTGTCGAACTGGTGGTTGTAACCCAGTGCGGCCTTGGCAAACGGCGATTTGAAGGTCAACGTTGTGTCCAGGTCGTTGATTTCAGGTTCGAAACGGGTCCAGCTGTAACCGCCACCGACGATAACGTCGACGAAGTTGCGGGCATCCAGCGCTGCGCGCCAGCCAAGGTCGAGGTCGGCCTGGGCTTCCTTGAGCTTGTTGTCGTTTTTCTTGCTGTATTTGGCTTCACCACCGATCTGGTAGATGAAACCGGATTCGGCGGTCATCTTGTTGCCAAAGTTGGCGAACACACCGGCCTGACCCATATCCTCCTTGTCGGATTTGCTACCACCTTCGAATTTGAACTTGGTGTAGGAGCCCAGTAAACCGACGGTGAAGAGCGGGTCAGTGCTTGGGGCTGCCATCACTGCCAATGGTGCGCCGAACAGCGCCAGGGCACAGGTGTGACGCAGCAGTTTTGCGGTAAGCATTCGTGAATGTCTCCATGACGTAGATAAAAATGTTTACGGCTATTTAGATATAACGACTCTGATAAGTTCAGAGCGAATCGATAAGAAGCTAAAACCCGCTCCGAATCAAGTTTTGCTGCCCCATGCCCGCCGGGGTCTTTTTTGACCTTGAGCCGTTGTGGCTGCTTACCGCTATTGCAGGTTTGAGGGCTGTAAACCCGTGGCCATAGATCCCGGAGGAGCAAACACATGAAAGAAATAACGCGCCTGTCGCCAATCAGGCGCGTGCTGCTTTAGTGCGTTACCAGCGTGTCCAGCGACTTGTCGACATACCCCTTGGCCAGCTCCACCAGGTGCAGGGTCGACAACACCAGGTCGCGCGCAGGGCCGCTCAGACCATTCCCCGCCTCATTCGCGCAGGCACCCGCACAGCGCAACAAGTCTGACGCCTGGGCCAGGGCCGCTTCTGAATTGACACTGGACGGGATGGCAAACAGGGCCGTGCCCGAAGCGCGAACGGGCCTATGGCCTTGCAGGTAGAAATTGAGCGCACGGTCGGTGGCGGCACGGTCCAGCAACGGGTCGTTACCGTCAGCAGCATCGAGGGGTAAAACGGGTGGGTCGGGGGTGATCTTTTTCATGGCTTAACTCCAAACACGTTAAGGAAGCTGCCACTTTTAGCTACTAAACGAATGGGTGGCAGCCGTGCACAGGTTAGTAGACCGGCGTGTTTGGGAACCGGTGTGCCCGAGGGCACCCTGCGCACGGCCACCATAAAACGCAGGCCGTAAAAAGCGCCTCACGGAGGTGGCGCCTTGCGCCAAACACTAAAACCGGGCTACTAAACCCGACCGCTGATTTTGCAGCGATGGGACGAGACTATTCCCCGATTTTAGGCGGCGCAAGCGAGCAAGATTTTCTAGGATGTTTCATTGGAATGAAAGCGAAACGTCGTACGAAACGGCTGATGTTAAAGGCCCAAAGCCTGCCACGATCCTGTCGCCGCTGCCGGCAACGAAGGCTGCGTTCCTCGGCAGCGGCGACAGGAGATTACGCAGCGCACACTTGCTTCTAACAGGCTGGTCGACCGCCGTAACAGGCGAATCAGGCCACATCCACCAGCACAATCTCGCTGTCTTCAATCGCGGTGACCCGTAGCAGGGTCTCATCGACAATGGCCACACCGTCCCGTGCGCTGGCCTGCAGGCCATTGACTTCAATCACCCCGGTGGCAGGCACCAGGTAGGCTCGCCGGCCGTTGTCCAGACGGTACTCGGCGGTTTCCCCGGCCTTCAGGTTCGCCGCTACCAGTCGCGCATCGGCACGAATGCGCAGGCTTTCAGGGTCGCCATCCTTGCCGCTGGCCAGGGTCACAAAACCCTCACGGCCGCCCTTGGGAAAAGGCTTGGCGCCCCACGCCGGAGCATCACCCTGCTGGTTGGGTACGATCCAGATCTGGAAGATCCGGGTCGGTGTGGACTCCAGGTTGTATTCGCTATGCGCAATCCCGGTACCGGCGCTCATCACCTGTACATCACCGGCTTCGGTACGACCCTTGTTGCCCAGATTGTCTTCGTGGCTGATAGCACCTTCGCGGACATAAGTGATGATTTCCATATCGCGGTGCGGGTGTTTAGGGAAGCCGGTGCCGGGGGCGATCACGTCGTCATTCCAGACCCGCAGGTTGCCCCAGTTCATCCGCTGCGGGTCGTAGTATTCGGCAAACGAAAAGTGATGATGGGCGTCCAGCCAGCCGTGGTTTGCTCCGCCCAGCGTATTGAAAGGTCTGAGTTCAAGCATGATGCTTCTCCTGAGAAGGGTGCCAAGGGTTGACCGGTTGGCGATGAGGTGATTCTCCATCAGCAACATATCGATAAAAAGCTGAAAAAATGCGTTAAACCAATCGGTTTACTAGATGCATTAGCAAGCCAGTCAATCGCTATTTACCTTTAGTACAGGCTCTAAACGGCTGATGCCCAAGCAATTAGCTAGAAATCGGCGCGCAATGGGGTGACCATAGCCCCTCCACCCGGACAGCCTCACACCCTGGAGTCAGCGTGCCGCAACACAATCCCGAACTGCCTGAAGACCTTGCCCCCATTACCCAATTGCCCTTGCTCAAGCGCCTTGCCGCGCGTGTGTTTGGCAGTGGCTTGAGCCGTTTGCGCGCGCAACATGCGCCGTCCTGGCTGCAGGGCCAGGCAGACGGGTTCCGCAGCGGGCACAGTGCCGGGGTGGATTACGGTTTCAAGGAGGGGCATGCCGAAGGGCTCGAAGAGGGTCGCCAGGTGCTGTTTATCAGCGATATGCGCCCGCAGGAGCTGCGTGCTCCCGGGATCGACGAGAATCTGTTCGATGACTGGCGCCTGCCGCTGGGCCCGGAACTGAAAAAGCTGATCAAGGCCGACGTGGCTGCCAACCTGCCCGAGCATGCCCAGCCCAGTGCCGCACAGTGGAAGATGATTTTCAGTGATACCCCGTCGACCTCGGTGGTTGCAGGCGCCGGAGCCGGCAAGTCGACCTCGCTGGTGTTGCGCATTCTGCTACTGACCCATTACCTGGGCTTTGAACTCGATTCGATGACCGTGGTGACCTTTACCCGGGAGTCGCGCAAGGACTTTATCAAGAAGCTGCAGGAAATCTTCGCCTTGTGGGGGCGCAATCTGTCGCTCAAGGAAGCCCGGGATGTGGTGCGTACCTTTCACTCGCGGATTTTGCCCATGGTGCGCAGCTTGCCCGGCTATAGCCAGTTACAGGCCTTCGAGACCCTGAATAGCCGCAGCCTGCTCAACGACGACGAGACCGACAGCAACCCGTTTGACCTGCGGATCAACGATGCCCAGCGTCAGCAACTGAATGCCTGTTATCACGGGCTATATAACCGCGATGAGCGCTTCCGTCAGACCCTGGCACCACTGCGACTGCATGCCTTGCAGCTCAAGGAGCTGGAGCGCGACCATCCAGATGTGCAAAAGCGCATGGCGGTGACCGAACTGGCCGCCAGGCGCGACGAAGAACTCTGCGACACCCTGGAAGACCTCTGGTTTGCCGCCGGCGCCTGGCCGATCAAAGGCATTGAGCCCAACCGCGAAACCATCGAGATCAATGGCGCGCAGTTCCATTGCCACGGCTATATTGCCGAGCTGGATGCCTGGGTGGTACTGGGCTTCGATCCCCGTGAAAACCCGCAGATCTGCCGCCCCGGGGCCAAGCTCAGCGTGCGCGCCGAGTGGGCAGTCAAGCGCACCCTGTTTCAAGCTTTTTGCAGCAAACCATTGATATGGCTGGAAAACTACGAGTCTGCGAAGCGTGTAGTCAGTGCCCTCGCCGGGGATGCCAGCGCAGGCCCCGGCTTTGATTACAAGCTCAAAGGTGAGTTGGGCTCGGCGCCTTTGCTCGACAGTTTTGTCGCCGCCGCCAGTTTTATTGAAAACCTGGGGCTGGACGTGGCCGCCGCAGTGGGCGATATGCGCTTTGCCAAGGATGATCCGGACCGTTTCTTTTTTGAGGCCTTGAGCCTTTTCTGGCGGGCGCTGGAAGACCACCTGCTGGCACAGACCCCGCCGGTGATGACCTATAACCGCATGTTCTCCCTGTTTGGCGAGAACACCCCGCAGAACTTCAAGCTGCTCAGCCATGAGCAACTGCGGCCGTTGTCGCATTTGATGATTGATGAGTTTCAGGATGTCTCACCACAGATCGTGTCCTGGCTACGCGCCAGCTTGCGCGAGATCCGCAGCCGTGGCCCGGCCATGCATGTAGGCCGTGGAGCCCAGCGTTCATCGTTGTTGTGTGTGGGCGATGACTGGCAATCGATCTACGGCTGGCGGGGCAGTTCGCCCAAATACTTCATGGAGTTCAACAAGGAATTTCCGTCACCTGCCACCACCCGGGTGATGCTCAGTGACAACTTTCGCAGCCATCAACACATCATCGATGCCGCCGAACATATCGTGCGTGCCGCGCCGTCCATTGCCGGCAAGCGGGCCAAGGCCAGCGGTGAGCCCAAGGTGGCAGTCCCGGTCAATGTGTTGCATCGCGATGACCAGGGGTTGGCCGCGCAGTTGATCGAGCATTACAACGCCGGGGACAGTATCTTGATGTTGTTTCGAAAAAGTAGCGATAAGTTACTGATAGAAAAGGATATTCAATCAGTAGTTAATGTTGATTCGAGGTTGGCGCCGGAAGATCGCAGGCTCAAGCAGCTGACCTATCATAGCTCCAAGGGCTTGCAGGCGGATGCTGTTTTCCTGCTGGGGGATTGTCAGCATCTGACAACCTCACCTTATAAGAACCAGGTTTACCGCATGGCCGGTCTGGGTAAGGAGGGTGACCCCGAGCCGTATGACAATGCCCAGAAAGATGAAATCCTGCGTCTGGCCTACGTCGGTATTACCCGGGCAGTGAAGCATTGTTACTGGTATGTGGAAAACCAGGATGCCCAGGGTCCGAATATCCCCAGGGCCTCGGACCGTGTGCCCCAGGGCAAGGCGTTCTTTCAGGACTTGCGACTCACTGACAATAATTGAAGGAATACCTTTTGATTGATCTTCTGCTTGCCAAAAACAACAGTCTGCGCGTATTCGCCTTGTCAGCCCTGGCCCTGTGGACGGCCGGATGCAGTACCGGGGAGCCCGAGCTGCACAAGCCCTCCGAGTTGCCGCCTGCGCCCGAAATAGCCTCGGGTTTGCGTACCGATATGGCCCCGGTACACGCCACCCGGCATATGGCTGCTGCAGCCAACCCGCTGGCCACTGAGGCGGGGCAGCAAATACTGCGCAAGGGCGGCTCGGCAATCGATGCAGCAATCGCCATGCAAGCCGTACTTGCACTGGTTGAACCCCAGTCCAGTGGCCTCGGCGGCGGTGCGTTTATTCTGTACTGGGACGGCAAGCGGGTGCAGGCCTATGATGGCCGCGAAACTGCTCCGGCAGGTGCCACCCCGGGGATGTTCATGGGGGCAGAAGGTCAACCGATGCCTTTCTCCGAGGCCCAGATAGGCGGACGTTCAGTCGGCGTGCCCGGGGTGCTCAGGGCGCTGGAAATGGCCCATCAGCAGCATGGCAAACTGCCCTGGAGTGATCTGTTCCTACCGGCAATCAAACTGGCCAGCGAAGGTTTTCCTGTTTCCCAGCGCTTGCATACGCAAATCGCCGCCGACAGGTTTATCGCCGGCTCGGCGGAAATGGCCCGGTATTTCCTTACACCTCAAGGGCAAGCGTTGCCGGTTGGCACCTTGCTGAAAAACCCGGAACTTGCACGCACCTTGCAAAAAATTGCCAGCCGTGGCGCCGATGGGTTTTACCAGGGGGCCGTCGCGCAGGCGATGGTCGACAACGTTCGATCCCACCCTCGTGCCGGGACCCTGTCCCTGGCGGATATCAGTGGTTACCAGGCCAGGGAGCGCACACCGGTGTGTGCGGACTACAAGCAGTGGCAAGTCTGCGGTATGCCACCACCGTCTTCGGGCGGTGTCGCCGTGTTGCAGACCCTGGGGATTCTTGAGGCCCTGCAAGATAAATCCCCGGCCCTCGATCTCGCCAGCATGCCCCCCGTACCGAGCAGCTCCGGTGCAGGTCTTGAGCCTTCGCCTTCAGCGGTACACCTGATCGCAGAAGCCGAGCGCCTGGCTTACGCTGACAGGGCACAGTACCTGGCGGACAGCGACTTCGTACCAGTCAATGTGAAAGGGCTGACGGATAAAGCCTATTTCAGGACGCGGGCCGCTCTGATCGGTGACAAGAGCATGGGCCGTGCCGAGGCCGGTGTTCCGGCAGGCATTAACCTTGCCCTGGCTCCTGATCGCTCGCCACTGCGCATTTCGACCTCCCACATATCCGCTGTCGATGACCAGGGCGGGGCGATCGCCATGACCACTTCGGTTGAGGCTGCGTTTGGTTCACACGTAATGACCCAGGGTTTTATCCTTAACAATCAGCTCACCGACTTCTCGTTTATTCCCGAAGAAAACGGCAAGCCGGTGGCCAACCGCATCGAGCCGGGCAAGCGCCCGCGCTCTTCAATGGCCCCGACCCTGGTGTTCGAACGCAAAAGTGGCGAATTGGTCGCAACTATTGGTTCACCGGGTGGCTCGCAAATCATCGAGTACGTCAACAAGTCGGTAGTTGGCCTGCTGGACTGGAAGCTGAACCCCCAGGACGCAATCAGCCTGCCCAACTTTGGCAGCCGCAATGTGGACACTGAGCTTGAGGCTGGCCGGTTCAGCCCGGCGCTGGTGCAACAGTTGCAAGACCGCGGGCACAAGGTGGCGCTGATAGAAATGACCAGTGGCACGCAGATTATTGTGCGTGACAACAACGGCTGGGTGGGTGGTGCCGATCCGCGACGTGAAGGTACAGCTTCAGGGGATTGATACGCAGTCAAAAGCCCCTTAGCCCAACCCTCTCCCGCACGGAGAGGGTACTGATCTGCCACAGAGCATCTACAGGCGCTGCAAAATCAGGCCTGTGCCTGCCATGCCAGCGGCGGCACAAAACTCTCGAGTTCGTCTTCTACGCATTGAATGAGGCGCCCCACTTGACCGGGGGTCATCACCGCCGAGCAGGGGATACCGGCGACGGTAATCACGGTTTCACCACTGGCACGGTCAAACAAACGGGCGACCATGCTGCCTGGTGCGTCCATGGTTGCCTCGAAGCCCATCGGGTGGAAGTGCCAGCGCATCAGTTGGCAGGCATTGGGGAAGGTGACTTTGTTGATGTTGTCCATGGGGTACATAGAGCAATTCCTTTAGCTCAAGATAAGGGGCGGTTGTTTCTGACCGCATAGGTTTTCAAGTATTTCGTGATCAAACCTAACACTCGGGAGAGTTGCTGCTAAGCCTTATTTTTCCCGCAACCCGGTTGTTTGCCCGTACTTTGATGTGAATCATGCACTTAGGTTATTTATCCGCAGCCAGTACCCATTGAAGCCCATGGGCAAACTCGGCACTCTGTGTTTTTTTACCTTCGAGCCCCCCATGCCAGCTCCAGACGACGGTCCCGAAAATACCCGCGCCACCGGCGAAATCGTGCTGCGTTACCACCTGTGCTGGAAGCATCGGGATCTGGACGGGGTAATGGCGTTGTATCACCCCGATGTGACCTACAACGACTTCTTCCAGAATCGGGTCATGGTGTTCAATGAACTGCGCGAGTATGTGCAGTCGTCCATGCCCAGAGAACCGGATGAAGCCCTTGAGCACAGTGATCGCATCCGTCTGGATGGCAATACCGCCTTTATTCAATACCGCATGACCTTGCGCGGCAGCCAGGGGTTGGTGTCATTTCGTGCCAGTGAAGCCATTACCGTGCGCGATGGTTTGATCTGGCGCGTCAACGAGTACGCCTCGCTGGTTCATGAGTCAGCCGTCAATCCGGCACGGCAGGGCTCAACACGCCCCGCGGTCAGCCGCCTGGGGCTTTCGGCGCGGCAGCTGGGCTTTATGGCCCGTGACCTGCAAACCTACTTCGAACGACAGCAACCCTGGCTCGACCCCGAGCTGGACTTGCAACAAGTGGCCAAAGCCTGTGGCTATACACGCAATCAGCTGTCGTATCTGTTCAATCAGGTGCTGGGGCAAAGCTTTTACCGCTATCTCAATCACGCACGATTACGCCATGTACTGGCTGCGATGGATGCCGCCGAGACGTCGGTCAAGGTTGATGAGTTGGCCTTTTCGGCAGGCTTCAACTCGATTTCGGCGTTTTACAGCTGTTTTCGCCAGCACACCGGGCAATCGCCCAAGGCTTATGCCAAACAAATTTCTTTGCGGGCACGCACGCAAGACGCGCCCTGATGCCTGCGACTAGGATCGAGCCATTCCTGGATCGGTGTGGAGTCGGCAATGCCAGCATGGTGCTCAATCAGTTTGTGGATGGACCAGCTTGGGGAGGAACTCGCACCCCGACCGTCCCTTGAGCACGATCTGGATGTCGATGTGGCTATCATCGGCGCCGGATATACCGGGCTGTGGACCGCGTACTACCTCAAGCGCCATGCGCCTGAACTGAGCATTGCCATCGTCGAGGCACAAACAGCGGGCTTTGGTGCCTCCGGACGCAACGGCGGCTGGCTGATGGGCAACCTGCTGGGCGAAGACCGCTTGCTTGCAGGGTTGCCTGGGGAACAACGCCGGGAATCCTTCGACTTGTTGCACGGTATTCCTGATGAAGTGAAGAATGTTATCGATCGTGAGGGTATCGACTGCGATTACCGTAAAGGGGGCGCCTTGTATTGCGCGGCGCGCTACCCGGAGCAGGAGACCAGCTTGCGCAGTTATCTGGCCAGCCTGCATGCCGAAGGCCTGAACGAATCCGACTACCGCTGGCTCACCCCGACCGAACTGGCGCAACAGATCCGCATCAACCGGCCTTATGGCGGGATTTTCACACCGCACATCGCCACCCTTCACCCGGCCAAACTGGTGCGTGGTTTGGCCCGCGCCGTTGAGCGCATGGGTGTACAGATCTACGAACAAAGCCCGGTATCCGAGTGGCAGGCAGGGTTCCTACGCACGGCCAGGGCGCAGGTGCGCAGCCGCTGGGTGGTGCCTGCCGTGGAAGGTTATGCCAACACCCTGGCGCCTTTGGGCCGCTATCAACTGCCGGTACAGAGTCTGATCGTGGCAACAGAGCCATTGCCTCAAGCCACGTGGGACGAGATTGGCCTGTGCAAGGGCCAGGCCTTCAGTGAGAGCAGCCGTCAGGTCACTTACGGCCAGCGCACGGCCGACAACCGCCTGGTATTTGGTGCCCGGGGCGGATATCAGTTTGGCGGGCGCCTGCGTGAGAACTTTGACCTCAGCCGCGATGAAATCGAACTGCGTCGCTATTTATTCAGCGAACTGTTCCCGCAACTGAAAAACGCCGAAATCAGCCATGCATGGGGTGGCAACCTGGGGATGTCGCGACGTTTTCAGCCGCACATGCTGTGTGATCGGCAGCAGGGCATTGCCCTGGCCGGCGGCTACGGTGGCGAGGGCGTGGGGGCCAGCCATCTGGGCGGGCGCACCCTGGCCGACCTGATCCTGCAGCGCGACACCCTCGAAGTCCGCCAGCCCTGGGTCTTGACCGAAGGCGGGTTGGGTGCGCTGAAGAGCTGGGAGCCAGAGCCGTGCCGCTGGCTGGGCTACAACGCAATCATTCGCAGCTTTGTGTACGAAGACAAAACCCTGGCCAACCCCAACAGCCCGCCTTGGCGTCGGCAATTTGCCCGCCGCCTGGCCGGGGTGATGGAAGGCTTTATGAAGTAATCCGACATTTGCGTTCAACAGGAAGCACGCCATGAGCATTACCCAGTTCAAAAACACCGCCCAGGTGACGTTGCAGGAGTCTTTCCCCGTGGCCGCGCCCCTCGGTACACCGGTGGCGGTGACCTCGGTGACCTGCGTGGAGCGTAACGACGGCGTCGAAACCGGTATCTGGGAATGCACCCCGGGCCGATGGCGCCGGCAGATCATGGAGCAGGAGTTCTGCCACTTCATTCAAGGCCGCTGCACCTTTACTCCGGACAACGGTGAAACCCTGACCATAGAAGCGGGCGATGCACTGATGTTGCCTGCCAACAGCACCGGTATCTGGGATATCCAGGAAACCGTGCGCAAGACCTATGTATTGATCCTTTGATCGCCGAAACCTGCCTATAAAAACAGCTGCCTAAAACATGCAAGGAATCGAATCATGATCCGTATAAGCCTGTTGCCCCTGATGCTGGCCACTACCTTGTGTCAGGCCGGTGAAACCGTAAAAGTCTATAACTGGTCGGATTACATTGCCCCCGACACGATGAAGAACTTTCAGCGCGATACCGGCATTGCTTTCAGCTATGACCTGTTTGACAGCAACGAAACGCTGGACGGCAAGTTGATGACGGGCTCATCCGGTTATGATGTGGTGTTTCCGTCCAACCACTTTATGGCGCGGCAGATCCAGGGCAAGGCGCTGAAGAAGCTCGACAAGAGCCAGTTGCCAAACTGGAAGAATCTCAACCCGGTGCTGCTCAAGGCACTGCAGGTCAATGATCCGGGCAACGAACATGGTTTTCCTTACCTGTGGGGCAGCACCGGCATTGGCTATAACATCGCCAAAGTAAAAGCCGTGCTGGGGGATGACGCGCCGGTGGATTCCTGGGATCTGATCTTCAAGCCCGAGAATATGGAGAAACTCAAATCCTGCGGCGTGGCGATTCTGGATAATGGCCCGGAGATCTTGCCAGCGGCACTCAACTACCTGGGGTTGCCTCATCACAGCAAAAACCCGGCTGACTACAAGAAAGCTGAAGAGATGCTGCTCAAGGTCCGACCTTATATCAGCTACTTTCACTCATCGAAGTACACCAGCGACCTGGCCAACGGCAATATTTGCGTGGCCGTAGGCTTCTCTGGCGATATCTTGCAGGCCGAAACCCGCGCTAAAGAGGCCGGAAATGGCGTCGAAATCGGTTATTCGATTCCTAGGGAAGGTGCCGCCATCTGGTTTGACATGGTTGCCATGCCCGCCGATGCACCTGACGAAAAAGCTGCTTACAGCTTTATGAACTACCTGCTGCGCCCGGATGTAATGGCCGGGATCACCAACTACGTGCACTACGCCAATGGCAACGAGCAGGCCGATGCCTTGGTCAGCCCTGAAATCAAGGCTGACACCAAGGTCTATCCAACCCCCGCCATGATGGACAAGCTGTTTGCCCTGGAGGCCATGCCGCTGAATATTGACCGGGTACGCACGCGTGTCTGGACCAATATCAAAAGCGGCAAGTAACTAGCGCAATGCTTGCGGGTTGACCAGATTGGCCGGGCGTTCACCGGCCAATGCCGCCAGCAGGTTTTCGACCGCGCAACGGGCCATGGCCTCGCGGGTTTCGAAGGTGGCCGAACCGATATGTGGCGTGGCCACCACGTTATCCAGCTTCAGCAAGGGCGAGGTCAGTTCCAGCGGTTCGCGCTCGAACACATCCAGCCCGGCAGCGCGGATCTGACCTTGTTGCAGGGCGTTGATCAGCGCCGCTTCGTCCACCACTTTGCCTCGGGAGATATTGATAAAAATGCTCTCGCGGCGCATCAGGGCAAATTGCTCGGCGCCGATCAAACCCTCGGTTTGTGCGGTCAGGGGCAAGGTCAGGCAGATAAAGTCGGCTTCTTGCAGCAGCTCGTCGAGGCTGCGGTACTGCGCATTGAAACGCGCCTCTACTGCGGGTTTGGGCGAGTTGCTGTGGTAAATCACCGGCATGCCGAAGCCAAAATGGCCGCGCTGGGCCAGGGCTTCGCCGATGCGGCCCATGCCGATAATACCCAGGGTCTTGCCGTGAACGTCGGTGCCGAAATGCTCGGGGCCGACGTTTTTCTGCCATTGACCGTTGCGCACCATGTTGGCCAGTTCAACCACCCGCCGGGCGCTGGCCAGAACCAGGGCAAAGCCGGTGTCTGCGGTGGTTTCGGTGAGTACATCAGGGGTGTTGGTGAGCTGGATCTTGCGCTCGGTCATATAGTCGATGTCGTAGTTGTCGACACCCACCGACACACTGGCCACTGCTTCAAGGTTCGGTGCCAGGTCCAGCAGTTGCGCATCCAGCTTCAGGCTTGCGCCCAGAATGCCTTGCGCCCGGGGCAGGGCGGCACGCAGTTGGTCCATGCCTGCGGCGTCAAGCTTCTTGATCAGCGTGACATCGGCCTGGGCTTGCAGGCGCTGCATCAGTTCCGGGGACAGTTCTTTGTAGAGCACTACATTCTTTTTCAAGGGATTCACCGACATTGAATTCAAGAGTGGGCCAGACGTTGCGAGGTGCTGTGTTGCGGCGCAGCAGGGTCTTTGGCAGCGGGTTTGAGCATGAGGGTCAGCAGTACCGAAATCATCAGCGCGCCACTCATCAACAGAAACGATGCGCCCGTCGAGCCGGTGGAGCTGTTCAGGTAACCCACCAGGTACGAACCGGCAAACGAACCCAGTGCGCCCATGCTGTTGATCAGCGCCATGGCACCACCGGCCACGTTGGAGGGCAGGATTTCCGGAATGATGGCGAAAAACGGACCATAAGGGGCGTACATGCAGCCCCCGGCAATGACCAGGAGCGCGTAGGACCACCAAAAGTGTTCAGCGCCCAGCATGTAGGAAGCGTAGAACGCCACAGACGCGATCAGCAGCGGTGGCCAGACGAAGCGTTTGCGCTTTTGCATTTTGTCCGAGCCCCAGGACACCACCAGCATCGCAATCACGGCTGCCAAATAGGGCAGGGCCGAGAGCCAGCCAGCTTCGATCATGTCCATCTGCGCGCCTTGCTTGAGAATCGAAGGCAGCCACAGGACAAAGCCGTAGACGCCGATGCTCCAGCAGAAAAACTGCAAGGCCAGCAGGATAACGGCGGGCGTACGGAACGCTGCAGCGTAGTTTTTCACCGGCTTGAGGCCCACTTGCTCGGCATCCAGTGCGCTTTGCAGGTCTTGTTTCTCCTGATTGCTCAGCCATTTGGCTTCGCTTGGACGGTCATCGGCCAGGCGCCACCAGATAAAGGCCCAAAGCACTGCAGGCAGACCTTCGACGATAAACATCCAGCGCCAGCTGTAATGCTGCACCAGATAACCCGATACCACTGACATCCACAACATGGTCACCGGGTTGCCCAGGATCAGGAAGGTGTTGGCCCGCGAACGTTCGGCACGGGTGAACCAGTGGCACAGGTACACCAGCATGGCCGGCATTACGGCGGCTTCAACCACTCCGAGGGTAAAACGGATAACAATCAGCCAGTAGGCGTTGGACACCACGCCGGTCAATGTGGCCAGGCTGCCCCAGAGGATCAGGCTGACAAAAATCAGCTTTTTCACACTGTTTCTCTGGGCGTAGATCGCCCCGGGTACCTGGAAGAAGAAATAGCCAAGAAAGAACAGCGCGCCCAGCAACGACGACAGCCCGGGAGTGATGTTCAGGTCTTCGGCCATTCCTGAGGCAGCTGCGAAACCGTAGTTGGCACGGTCAAGGTACGCCAGGCTGTAGGTGATAAACACGATCGGCATGATGTACCACCAACGACGGGCGGCGAGTTTTAGGGATTGCATAGAGGGTGCTCCTGAGCTTGTTTTTGTTTTTTCGCAGCAGGTGACAGGTCAAGCAGATAGCGGTGTTTCAAGAGGCGCGTGCAGCGCGTTGTAGTGGTTCAATTCGTCGCGGGTGGGCAGGCCTTCCATATCGCCGCGGCTCTGTACGGCGCGACTGCCAATCCAGTTGCCGCGCTGTACGGCCTCGGCAAAACCGAGATTTTCCAGCAAGGCACTGACTACCCCGACGGCAAAGCCATCACCGGCACCCACGGTGTCGATAACGTTGGCCACCGGCACAGCCGGGACAAACTGCTCAACCTGGGCGGTGCGATAAAACGCGCCTTTGGCCCCCAGTTTGATAATCACGGCTTCAGCACCCTGATCGAGATAGAAGGCGGCGATATCGGACGGGTCTTCAAAACCTGTCAGTAGCCGGCCCTCACTCAAGCCCGGCAGTACCCAGTCGGCGTGGGCAGCAAGCGCATTGATGTCGCGAATCATCTGTTGTTCGCTGGCCCACAACGATGGGCGCAGATTCGGATCGAACGACACGCTGTTACCTGCTGCGCGCATCGACTTCATCAGCTCAAAGGACAGTTCATTGCAGCTGGCCGACAGCGCAGGCGGTATGCCGGTGGCGTGCAGGTGGCGGGCGCCGAGCAACTGCGGGTTGAGCACGGAGCGGTCCATATGGCTGGCGGCCGAGCCCCGGCGGAAGTACTCCACCTGTGGGTCGCTGCCGTCGTCAACGCGGGATTTGAACTGAAAGCCCGTGGGATGTTGCGTATCAGTGGTCACGTACTGGCAGTTCAGCCCTTCGGCTTGCAGTGCATGGCGTACAAAGCGCCCTAGGGAGTCCGCGCCCACTCGGCTCAACCAGGCGACATTGAAGCCCAGTCGCGCAAGGCCAATGGCCACGTTGCTGTCCGCCCCGGCGATGCGTTTGTGGAACCGTTCGACCAGGGCCAGATCGCCAGTTTCTTCAGCCACCAGCATGGCCATGGTTTCGCCAAACGACAGCACATCGACCTTAGACATGGCTCAACTCCTGTTGTTTTTGGCTCAAGCGCGCCAGTACGGCGACGTGTTCCTGGGTCAAGCCGTCCAGATCCGAGCCCTGCAGCGGATATTCGATGGCCCGGGTCAGACCGTGGGGCATATGGGTCATCAGGTGCTGCCAGTGCTGCAGGTCGGTGTCGGTTGGCGGTGTGGCGACCAGTTTGCCGTCCGGGCGACGGCTCACGCCTTTGCAGTGCAGATAGGTGACGTAGCGGCCCAGCAAGCGGGCTGCGGTACTGGCTGACTGATCCTGCCAGTGCCAGTTGCCGATATCGAAGGTCATGCTGATTGGCGCTTGCTGTTGTTCAACCTGATCGAAAAAACGCTGCATGGGCTCAATGCGCCCACCGTAGGACGTCTGGTCGTTTTCTACCAGCAGGCGTACAGGTTGCTGGTTGAGCAGGGCAGCGAGGTTTTGCAGGTCACAGTGTTCGGTGAAATAGCCCAGTGACACTTTCAGCCATTGGGCGCCGAAAGCGTGGGCGCGCTGCAAGGTGGCCAGCAGTTGGGTATTGGGCCGCGATTGCCCGGCTTCCCACAGTTCCAGTGGCGATGAGAACACGCATTCAAGCCCGTTATCCTGCATGGCCTGGCTGAATGTGGTCGGATCTTCTGTGGTCAGCAGTTCTTCGCGCAGTTCGATGCGTGACACACCGGCGTTGGCCAACACTTCAATAAAGCTGGCCTGGCCGCGCTGGCGAACCAGATCGGCACCGTAGCTCGACAAACTGATGGAAACGGGAAATGTAGTCATTGTCATTATTCTCTGAAACCGGTTTCATTTTGTTGTGCATCAAACGGCCGGTAACCGGGTCAAGGTTGTCAGCCGGTAAAGTGTCAGGCAGTCATGGGTGATCGGGTTGAGCCGCGAACAATCAATTGAGGGGCAAAATCCAGTGCCAGGGGTGCAGATTTGTCACCGCCCAGGCGTTTAAGCAGGCAGTCAAAAGCGCTGGCACCGATCTGTTGCGTAGGCTGGGCCAGGGCAGTGATGCCGTTACCCACCAGCGGGAACCATTCCAGGTCATCCAGGGCAATCAGGCCCACGTCTTCAAACAAGCGGCAATTCAAGTCGCGCAGCACCTGGGTACAAGCCAGCGCAGCCAGGCCGTTGGCACAAAATATGGCCTTGGGGCCGTGGCCGGGTGCTTGCATAAAGGTCTGGATGGCAGCGCGAAGGCCTGTACCGGTTTTTACTACGGCGCCGTGCAGGGCAGGGCGCGCAGCCAACTGGCGGGTAAAACTGTCGATGCGCTCGATTCGCGAACTGGTGCCATCGACCGGCTCACTGACCATCAGCACATCGCGATAGCCCTGCTGCTCAAGATGCTCCACAGCCATGCGCACCGCGTCAGCGTTATCGAGGCCGACCAGATCGGTATGCAGTTGCTCGACTTTGCGGTCGATCAGCACGATGGGCATTTCCTGATGCAGTTCTTGTAGTGCGTCAGGGTCATGGCCAAGGGTGTTAAGGATCAATCCTTCGATATTGTAGGAGCGTAGCGCTGCCAGATGCTGACGCTCTTGCTCGTCATTACGGTCGGTATTGCACACCACCAGGTTGTAACCGTGCAGACGGCAGGCGGTTTCGACGCCGTGCATGACGGCAATGGAGTAGGGGTTGCGGATATCGGCCACCAGCATGCCGATCAGCCGTGTGCGTCCGCGTTTCAGGCCACGGGCCATTTGATTTGGGCGATAGCCCAGGTCATTGATGGCGCGCTCGATCCGTTCGGCGATGGCTACGGAGAGCAAGGCGCGGTCTTCGCCGATAAAGCGTGACACGCTGGCCTTGGAGACGCCGGCGCGCTGGGCAACATCGAGCATGGTTACGCGGGAGCGTTGAGCTGCGGAAAAACTGTTCACGGCCTGAAACCTTTTATTGGTGTTATCGCAGGCGATTTCGCGGGTGGGCGCTGAAACCGGTTTCATGGAAACCCAAATACCCTGATGACGTCAAGTGACAATGGTTTTAAGGGATACCCGGACCTGTAGCCGCTGAGGAGCGAAGCGAGGCTGCGATCGGCTGCGCAGCAGTCGTAGAACCAGGCCGCTCGACCTCTCAGACATACCGAAATTGCCGGTTTTACGAGCGCTTCGCGCCTCAGCGGCTACAACGATCAGGCAACTTGCTAGTTGCGACGCAAACTTGTCAGTTAGCGACGTTGCACATATAAAAATCGAGAAGTTGCCGTGGTGAGAAAGTTATATGACGAGTGTTATATCAATCTGCTTTCGGCCCAGGTTAGAGACGAACGGGAAGCCGTTTAATTTAACTTTTTATAATTAGACCAGGCAGTCAGTTAGTGGTCGATAACGGATAAAAAAATACTGCCGGTCAAGTATTCAATGTTTCCGGGAACTTGCGCCGTTTGCGCAAATAAGCCGTAAAAAAGTACTGGACTAAATATTTCAGGTTGTGTCAGTTTTGCTCCGCCATAAACGGCGAGTGATAGGACGATCTCGCCAAGGGGTCGTCGTGGTCTGTCAATAAACTTTCTACTGCTAAACAAGGAAATGTTTACATGTCGAAACTTAAAGAGAAAGCGGCACTGTCCGTTGGCCAGGTACAAGCGGCAAGCGCCAGCAGTTCTGCCTTCACTCAGATTGATAACTTTAGCCATTTCTATGATCGTGGTGATCATCTGGTCAATGGCAAACCTTCGCTCACTACCGACCAGGCCGCCGATCAGCTCACGCGCTCCGGCGCCAGTTGGCACGACCTCAACGGCGACGGTGTGATCAACCTTACCTACACGTTTCTCACGGCACCGCCGGTGGGTTACGCGACCCGTGGCCTGGGCACTTTCAGCCAGTTCTCCTCGCTGCAGAAAGAGCAGGCCAAGCTGTCGCTGGAATCCTGGGCCGATGTGGCCAAGGTGACCTTCACTGAAGGCGCTGCAGTCCGTGGCGGTGATGGCCACATGACCTTTGCCAATTTCAGTGCAAGTAACGGCGGTGCGGCGTTTGCCTATCTACCCAGCAGTTCGCGCAAGGGTGAGTCGTGGTACTTGATCAACAAGGATTATGCGGTCAACAAGACCCCGGGTGAAGGCAATTATGGTCGCCAGACCCTGACCCATGAAATCGGCCATACACTGGGCCTGTCGCACCCGGGTGACTACAACGCCGGCAATGGCAACCCGACCTACCGGGATGCGGTGTATGGCGAAGACACCCGTGCCTACAGTGTTATGAGCTACTGGAGTGAAAGCAACACCGGCCAGCATTTCACCAATAGTGGCGAAGGTGCTTACGCCTCTGCGCCATTGCTGGATGATATTGCGGCGGTGCAGAAACTCTATGGCGCCAACCTCGAAACCCGCGCTGGCGATACGGTCTATGGCTTCAACTCCACCGCCGATCGTGATTTCTACAGCGCGACGTCTGCCAGTTCCAAGCTGATTTTCTCGGTGTGGGACGGTGGCGGCAACGACACCCTGGACTTCTCCGGCTTTAGCCAGAACCAGAAGATCAACCTCACCGCCGGTTCGTTCTCCGATGTTGGCGGCATGACCGGCAACGTGTCGATTGCCCAGGGCGTCACCGTGGAAAACGCCATTGGCGGTTCGGGCAACGATCTGCTGATCGGCAACAGCGCTGACAATGTGCTCAAGGGCGGCGCCGGCAACGACATTATCTATGGCGGCGGCGGTGCTGATACCTTGTGGGGCGGTACGGGTTCAGATGTGTTTGTGTTTGGCGCGGTGTCTGACTCTGCGCCGGGTGCATCCGATATCATCATGGACTTCCAGTCCGGTATCGACAAAATTGATGTATCGGCCATCACCAAGCTGGCCGGGCTTAACTTTGTCGAGGCCTTTACCGGCCGTGCCGGTGAAGCGATTGTCAGCTATGACACGGCCAGCAACCTGGGCCACTTTGCGGTCGATTTCAGCGGTCATGCCGTTGCCGACTTCCTGGTGAACACTGTGGGCCAAGTGGCAACTTACGACATCGTTGTCTAAGCCTGCCGGTACACGGGCAGCGCGCAAGCGCTGCCCTCTGCCAGGAAGCCTGAAATCATGAGTCATTTGGCATACCGTTTATTCAGGGCAGTGGGGTGTATCGCCGCACTGCTGACTTTTACCACAGAGAGCGCCATGGCCAATTCCTTGCTGTTGATGAGCCCCGCACAACTGGCGGGCAGTTGGACGTTTTACCTGCAGGGCGATGCAAAAGAGGCCTGCAAGGTGCAGTTGATTGCCGAACATAAAACCTTCAGTGCGCAAGTGAAGTGTTTGAAAACATGGTTGGGCGAAGTGCCAAAAAGTTGGTCACCAACACCGGACGGTCTGTTTCTGATGGGCGAGGATGGAACAGCACTGGTGCATATGAACCGGATTGAGCCCGGTCACTATGAAGCAAAGATCAAACCCGAAACAGTGTTGGTGATGGTGCGTGGCAATCATTAAGTTGTACTGAAATTGTAACTTCAATCGCGCGAGGCTGGGCGCCCCCTGTTAGGAGCGGCGCAAGTGCGCCTGTCAGTTTTATTTATGTGCGAAAGCCGTACTTATCGATCAAGGACGATTCATGAGGCGATTGAAAAACAGCACCGTTGCGCCGTTGATACATGCACTGGCTGACTATAAGAGCATTCTGGTCAGCGTGGGCTGCTTTACTGCCCTGATCAATATATTGATGCTGGTGCCATCGATTTACATGCTCCAGGTGTATGACCGGGTACTGTCGTCACAGAACACAACAACGCTGGCCATGCTGTCATTCATGGTGGTGGGTTTTTTCATCTTTATCGGGATGCTTGAAACGGTCCGCAGTTTTATTGTGATCCGCATCGGCAGCCAGCTGGAGCGCAGGTTCAACCAACAGGTGTACCGCGCCGCGTTCGAGCGCAACCTGTTCAGCGGCCAGGCCCACGCCGGGCAGGCATTGGGGGATTTGACCCTGATCCGCCAGTTTGTCACCGGTCCGGCGCTGTTCGCCTTCTTTGATGCTCCGTGGTTTCCCGTCTATTTGTGCGTGATCTTTCTGTTCAGTCCCTGGCTCGGTCTTATGGCGACGTCTGGGGCACTGCTGCTCATAGCCCTGGCGTGCATCAATGAGGTGATGACGCGCAAGCCCCTGAGCCAGGCCAGCCTGTACTCCCAACAATCCAGCCAATTGGCTACCAGCCACCTGCACAATGCCGAGACCATTCAGGCCATGGGCATGCTGGGTGTGTTGCGTCAACGCTGGTTTAACCTGCATTCGCGATTTCTGGCCGAGCAAAACAAGGCCAGTGACACCGGCGCAGTGATTGGTTCGGTGAGTAAAACCTTGCGCTTGTGCCTGCAGTCACTGGTGCTCGGCCTGGGTGCCTTGCTGGTGATCAACGGTGATATGAGCGCGGGCATGATGATTGCCGGTTCGATTTTGATGGGCCGTGTGCTGAGCCCCATCGATCAGTTGATCGCTGTCTGGAAGCAATGGAGCTCGGCAAAGTTGGCCTATCAACGCCTGGACAGTCTGTTGCGCGAGCATCCGCCCAGTGAAGACAACATGCAGCTGCCAGCCCCCATGGGTCAGGTGAGCTTTGAACAGGTCAGTGCGGCACCGCCGGGACAGCGCCTGCCCACCTTGCATCAGGTCAGCTTTAGCCTCAATGCCGGCGAGGTGCTCGGTGTGCTGGGTGCGTCGGGTTCGGGCAAGTCGACCCTGGCGCGGGTACTGGTAGGCGTCTGGCCGACGCTGGCGGGCACGGTGCGCCTGGATGGCGCGGACATTCACCAGTGGAACCGCGATCAATTAGGCCCACATATCGGCTACCTGCCCCAGGACATCGAGCTGTTCAGCGGCAGCATTGCCGAGAATATCGCCCGCTTTCGTGAGGCAGATCCCCGGCAGGTGGTCGCTGCGGCGCAGCAGGCCGGGGTTCACGAGATGATTTTGCGTTTGGCGCAAGGTTACGACACGGTTCTGGGTGACGAGGGCAGCGGCCTGTCGGGCGGGCAAAAGCAGCGGGTCGCTCTGGCGCGTGCCTTGTATGGCAATCCGCGGCTGGTGGTGCTGGATGAACCCAACTCCAACCTCGATGCCGTCGGTGACGCAGCCCTGACCCGGGCCATTGCTCACCTCAAGGTGCAGGGCTGCACCGTGGTGCTGGTGACGCACCGTTCGGCGTCGCTGGCCCAGGCCGACAAACTGCTGGTACTCAATGAAGGTCGTTGCCAGGTGTTCGGGCCAAGTGCCGAGGTGCTCAAAGCCTTGTCCGGGGCCCAGCAGCAACACGCCGCGCCGCAGGCGGCCAGTATCAACCGTCAGAGTGCTGAAGCATGAGCAAGGACGCTGGATTGATGAATGACCACAATCAACCGCCCGTGCGCGAGCGCGGGGCGGGATTTTACGTGCGGGCAGGCTGGGTGCTGACCCTGGTCGGAGCGGGCAGCTTTTTTCTCTGGGCCAGCCTTGCACCGCTGGACGAAGGCATACCGGTACAGGGTACGGTGGTGGTCTCGGGCAAGCGCAAGGCCGTGCAGTCGTTGGGTGCCGGAGTGATGAGCCAGATTCTGGTGCGCGAGGGCCAGACAGTACGTCAGGGCGAGGTATTGTTTCGACTGGACCAGACCCAGGTTGAAGCTGACGTGCAATCCTTGCGCGCGCAGTACCGCATGGCCTGGGCCAGCCAGGCGCGCTGGCAAAGCGAGCGTGACAACCTGGCACGGGTGAGTTTTCCGCCGGAATTGAGTCTGGACCCTGACCCTCGGCTGGCCCTGGTACTGGAGGGGCAGCAGCAGTTGTTCAGTAGCCGGCGCGAAGCCTTTGCCCGTGAACAGGCCGGGCTCAAGGCCAGTGTCGAAGGCGCAACCCGGCAACTGGACGGTATGCGTCGTGCGCGCAGCGATCAAATAGCGCAGGCCGACTCCCTGCGCCAGCAGTTGAGCAACCTGCGCCCCCTGGCTGAAAAAGGTTATATCCCGCGCAATCGCCTGATGGAATACGAGCGGCAGCTGTCACAGGTGCAGCAGGATCTGGCGCAGAACGCCGGTGAAAGCGGGCGTATCGAGCAGGGTATTGTGGAGTCGCGGCTCAAACTGGCGCAGCACATCGATGAATATCAGAAGGAAGTGCGTAGCCAACTGGCCGATGCCCAGCTCAAAACCCTGACCCTGGAGCAGCAACTGACTTCGGCCGGGTTTGACCTGCAGCACAGTGAAATCTCTGCGCCAGCTGATGGCATCGCAGTCAACCTCAGCGTGCATACCGAAGGCGCGGTGGTGCGGGCGGGCGAAACCCTGCTGGAGATCGTGCCGCAGGGCACCCGCCTTGAGGTCGAGGGACGCCTGCCGGTGCATCTGGTGGACAGGGTGGGCAGCCAGTTGCCAGTGGATATTCTGTTTACGGCATTCAATCAAAGCAGCACACCGCGTGTGTCGGGGCAGGTCAACCTGGTTTCCGCCGACCAGTTGCTCGATGAAAAAACCGGCATGCCGTACTACGTGCTGCGCAGTTCGGTGAGTGATCAGGCGCTGGAGAAACTCAACGGGTTGGTGATTAAACCTGGCATGCCGGCCGAGATGTTTGTACGCACGGGCGAGCGCTCGCTGCTCAATTACCTGTTTAAACCGCTGCTGGATCGCGCAGGGTCTGCGTTGACTGAGCGCTAGGATGCTGCAATTTATGAAAACAGTTTCGATGTTGGGCCTGGGCCTCGCGCTGTGGGCGGGCCTCGCAGCCAGCGCACAGGCACTGGGGCCGTTTCAGGTATATGAACAGGCCTTGCGCAATGATCCCGAGTTCCTCTCCGCCATCAAGGCGCGGGACGCGGGCTTGGAGAGTCGCAATATTGGTCGTGCCGGGCTGCTGCCCAAACTCTCGTACAACTACAACAAAGGCCGTAATAACTCCCAGGCCACCTATTTGAATGAGCGTGGCAATACCCACGACGACCGCAACTACAACAGTTATGGCTCGACCTTGACCTTGCAGCAGCCATTGATCGATTACGAGGCGTACGCCAATTACCGTAAAGGCGTGGCCCAGTCGCTGTTTGCCGATGAGACATTTCGCAGCAAAAGTCAGGAACTGCTGGTGCGGGTGCTGACCCATTACACCCAGGCGTTGTTTGCGCAAGACCAGATCGACAATGCCCGGGCCAAGAAAAAAGCCTATGAGCAGCAGTTTCGGCAAAACGAGCACATGTTTCGCCAGGGCGAGGGCACCCGCACCGACATTCTTGAAGCCGAGTCGCGTTACGAGCTGGCCACTGCCGAGGAAATCCAGGCCCATGACGAACAGGATGCGGCCTTGCGCGAGCTGGGCGCGTTGATTGGCGTGGCCACCCTGGATATCGATGAGCTGACGCCATTGACCCGCAGTTTCAGCTCATTGCCGCTGGAACCGGGGAGTTTCTCGAGCTGGCATGAAATGGCACTGGAGAGTAATCCGATACTGGCGTCGCAGCGTGAGGCGCTGGAAGTGGCAAGGTACGAAGTTGAGCGCAACCGGGCAGGGCATCTGCCCAAACTCAATGCCTATGCCAGCGTGCGAAAGATGGAATCCGACAGTGGCAACACCTACAACCAGCGCTACGACACCAACACCATCGGCATTGAAATCAGTGTGCCGCTGTATGCAGGGGGCGGGGTGTCGGCTTCGGTGCGTCAAGCCAGCAGCAATCTGGCCCAAGTGGAGTACGAGCTGGAAGGCAAAACCCGTGAAACCCTTATCGAACTGCGACGCCAGTTCAATGCCTGCCAGTCGGGCGTGAGCAAACTACGGGCTTATCAAAAAGCGCTGATTTCAGCCGAGGCGCTGGTCGTATCGACCCGTCAGAGCATTCTGGGCGGGGAGCGGGTCAATCTCGATGCGCTAAACGCCGAGCAGCAGCTGTACAGCACGCGGCGTGACCTTGCGCAAACCCGTTACGACTATCTGCTGGCCTGGACCAAGCTGCATTTTTACGCAGGCACCCTGGGCGCACAGGACCTGGCACGGGTCGATGAAGCGTTTATCGCGCCGGGGCAAGCATATTGATTTGATCAACGAAGAGAGAAAAACCATGGCAGTGTTTGACTACAAGGATGTGGGTTCCAGCGTATCGGCAACACAGTTCAAGGATGCGATGGCAATCATGCTGTACAGCTATCACAACCTGGACAACGGCTTTGCCGTGGGTTACCAGCAACATGGTCTTGGCACCGGGCTGCCTGCCACACTGGTCAAGGCCTTGCTCGGCGGTACCGATGCCCAAGGGGTAGTGCCGGGGATTCCCTGGAACCCCGATTCGGAAAAGCTTGCCCGCGAGGCGGTCGAAAAAGCCGGGTGGACCCCTATCAGTGCAGAACAGTTGGGCTACACAGGCAAAGTCGATCAGCGCGGGACTTTTTTTGGTGAAAAAGCCGGCTACGGCACTGCCCAGGTGGAGATCCTCGGCAAGTACGCAGCCGATGGCCAACTGACTTCCATCGGTATCGGTTTTCGCGGCACCAGCGGACCGCGTGAGTCGCTGATTAGCGATTCCATCGGCGATGCCATCAGCGATTTGCTGGCAGCGATCGGGCCTGCCGATTACGCTAAAAACTACAGCGCCAACGCGTTTGACATGCTCCTGGGCAAAGTGGCGACCTTTGCCAGCGCGCAAGGGTTGAGCGGCAGCGACGTACTGGTCAGTGGCCACAGCCTTGGCGGCCTGGCCGTCAACAGCCTGGCAGACCTGAGTGGCGATCATTGGGCGGGGTTTTATCGCGACTCAAAGTACATAGCCTTTGCTTCACCCACCCAGAGCGAAAGCACCGACAACGTGCTCAATATCGGCTACGAGAACGACCCGGTGTTCCGTGCCCTCAATGGTTCGGATTTCAATCTGTCGTCGCTGGGCGTGCATGACGCGCATCAGCCATCCGCCACCAACAATATTGTCAGTTTCAATGATCACTACGCGTCCACCGCGTGGAATCTGATGCCCTTTTCGATTGCTAATATTTCGACCTGGATCACCCACTTGCCCAGTGGCTATGAAAGCGGCATGACGCGGATTCTCGACTCGGCGTTTTATGACCTGACCGAAAAGGACTCGACCATTGTGGTCGCCAACTTGTCCAGTCCGGCACGGGAAAACACCTGGGTCCAGGACCTCAATCGCAACGCCGAACCGCACAAGGGCAGCACCTTTATCATAGGCAGCGACGGTAATGACTTGATTCAGGGGGGGCGCGGCAATGACTTCCTGGAAGGTCGCGACGGCAATGACACCTTCCGTGACAGTGGCGGCTACAACATCATTCTGGGTGGCAAAGGCGTCAATACGCTGGACTTGCAACAATCGTTGAGCCGCGTGGATGTGGTCAATGACGGGCAGGGCGCCTTGTATGTGCGCGATAGCCACGGCGGGATCACTATTGCCCGTGATATCAGTTTCCTGATAACCGAAGAGCCCGCCTGGCTGGGCCTGACCCACCGCGAAGTCAGCCATCGAGTTGATGATCAGGGGCTGTGGGCCGGCAAAGACCGCACTGATTACACTCACTCGGTCAAGGCAGGGGCTGCGGACAGTACCCTCACGGCCGTTGAGCAGGGTGACTGGCTGCTGGGGCAGGGCGGCAACGATCACTTGATCGGTTTGCACGGCAATACGGTGTTTGTTGGCGGCGCAGGCAATGACCTGCTGGAGTCGGCAGGCGGTAATAACACCTTTGTGTTCAGCGGTCATTTTGGCAACGACACACTGCTGGGCTACCAGCCCAGTGACAAGTTGGTATTCCTGGGGGTGGATGGTGGCTACAACGCGGACTACCGGGCCCATGCCAGCGCGACGGGGCATGACACCGTGCTCAGCTTTGGCAGCGACTCGGTGACCCTGGTGGGTGTAGGGCTGGCCTCCCTGGCGAGCACGGACATTGTCATCGCCTGACGGCGAGTTGCAAGGGGCAAGCTTCAAGCGTGCTGCTTGTCACTTGCCGCTTGCAGATACCTCTAAACCTTAAACTGACGTAACAGCCCATTGAGCTGCACGCTGAGCTCCTTGAGGTGGGCACTGGCAGCGCTTGATTGCTCTGCCGCCAGGGCGGTGCCTTGGGACAGTTCGGCGGCCTGGGTCACATTCAGGTTGATGTCTTCCACGACATGGGCCTGTTGCAGGGTAGCGCTGGCTATCGAGGCATTGAGGTCGTTGAGGTTGCTCAGGGCCTGGCCGATGCTGGTCAGGCTCTGCCCGGCCTGGGTGGCCTGTTCGATGGTCAGCTGGGAGGCGCGACTGCTGCTGCCGATCACGTTGACGGCGGCTTCCGAGTGTTTTTGCAGGCCTTCGATCATGGTCTGGATTTCGGCCGTGGATTTTTGCGTGCGCTGGGCCAGTAGTCGAACCTCGTCCGCCACCACCGCAAAACCCCGACCCTGCTCACCGGCGCGGGCTGCTTCGATCGCAGCGTTGAGGGCCAGCAGGTTGGTTTGCTCGGCAATCGAGCGGATCACTTCAAGCACGCTGCCAATTTCGCTGCTTTGCGTGGCCAGGGTGCGGATCACCTCGACGGCCTGATGGATGGTGGCGGACAGCTGGCCGATCTGTTCCAGGCTGGTATCGATATTCTGCTGTCCAAGCTCGGCTTGTGACTGCGCACCGCGCATTTCGCTGGCTGCGTGCTCGGCGTTTTTCGCCACATCTTGCACGGCATAGGTGACTTCGTTGATCGCCGTGGCCACCTGATCCATTTGCAGGGCTTGCTGCTGGCTGCGCTGTTGCGCGGCGCTGGCGTCACTGCCCAGTTCCGTGGAGGACTGGTCGAGTGCCGTGGCAGTGGCCTGTAAATGGCTGATCACATTGCGCAGCTTGGCGGTAAAGGCATTGAAATGATGGGCCAGTAAAGTGACCTCATCACGGCCGTGGGTATCCAGGCTTCGGGTCAGGTCGCTTTCACCACTGGCGATATTGGCCATGGCCTGCACGGCCTCTTGCAGCGGTCGCACGATGCTGCGAGCAATCAGGGTCACCAGCAGCGCCATGATCAACGCGATGCCAAGGCCAGCCCAACTGGCTTTCCAGGCTTGAGCGCGGAACTCGGCCTGCATGTCGTCGATATACACGCCCGAGCCTATTACCCAGCCCCACGGCTCGAACAGTTGTACATAAGAGGTTTTTTGCACAGGCGCTTCGGCGCCCGGTTTTGGCCAGCGGTAGTCCACCATGCCCGAACCTTTGCTTTTGGCCAGGCTGGCCATCTCGTTGAAAATCGCAAAGCCGTCCGGGTCCTTGATGGCCGACAGGTCTTTGCCATCGAGTTTGGGGTTGGTGGGGTGCATGACCATATAAGGGCGCAGGTCATTGATCCAGAAATAGTCATCGTGGTCATAGCGCAGCTGGCTGATCACGGTCAGCGCCTGCTGTTGCGCGGCTTCACGGCTCAAGCTGCCGGCAGCTTCCAGGCCCTGGTAATAGTTGAGTACCCCGCTGGCCGCTTGTACCACGTGCCGGGTTTTCTGGGCTTTACCTTCATACAAATCGTCATGTATCTGTTTTAGCATCAGCAATCCCAACGCCAGCAGCATGGCCATGGCCACAATCAAGATCAGCCATAAACGTCGGCTGATGGATAACCCGCGCAGGGTATTCATAAAGGCTCACTCCTGGTTTTTCTTCTTGTGGTGATTCACAGAACAACTTTTTTCAGACTTGCCTGTCAGACGAGACCGAGCTCATGTCATAGCAGCGAAAGTGGAACGTGTCTGATAGGATCTCGGCCGAAATTGGCAAAGCTTCATCTTTATTGATTTCTGACAGTTTTTTCACAGCGCGTCGGGGCGCATGTCGCACTTTTGTCCTGCTCCGGAGCCGTGGCTGCAACACCTTAATCAAGACTAATCAGCTCTGCATGAGGCAGGGCTTTATGGGGGAATAATGGATCTTTGGACTGCCGCTCAGGCGTTGATTTTGGGCGTCGTTGAAGGCTTGACGGAGTTTTTGCCGATCTCGAGTACGGGCCACCAGATTATTGTGGCCGACTTGCTCAACTTTGGCGGCGAGCGGGCGATGGCATTCAACATCATCATCCAGCTGGGTGCGATTTTGGCTGTGGTCTGGGAGTTTCGCCGCAAGATCATCGATGTTGTCGTTGGTTTGCCCACCAAGCCCGAGGCACGTCGTTTCACCATCAACCTGATTATCGCGGTGATGCCGGCGGTGGTGCTGGGGGTGATTTTTGCCGATGTGATCCACGAGTACCTGTTCAACCCGATTACCGTGGCCACGGCCCTGGTGATTGGCGGTGTGATCATGCTGTGGGCCGAGCGCCGCCAGCATGTGATTCGCGCTGAAACCGTGGACGACATGACCTGGAAAGACGCGGTGAAAATCGGCTTTGCCCAGTGTCTGGCGATGATTCCCGGCACTTCGCGCTCGGGTTCGACCATTATCGGCGGCCTGCTGTTTGGTCTGTCGCGCAAGGCGGCCACCGAGTTCTCATTCTTCCTGGCCATGCCGACCATGGTCGGTGCTGCGGTTTACTCCGGCTACAAGTACCGTCATCTGTTCCAGCCTGACGACCTGCCGGTCTTCGCGATAGGTTTTGTCACCTCGTTTATCTTCGCCATGATCGCAGTACGCGCCTTGCTGAAGTTTATTTCCAATCACAGCTATGCCGCTTTTGCCTGGTATCGTATTGGTTTTGGCCTGTTGATCCTGGCCACCTGGCAGTTCGGCTGGATTGACTGGACGGCAGCTGCAGCGTGAGGAATGGGCATAACGGCGCACCGGTGCGTGGCTTGAAGCTCAAGTTGCTGGTATTGCTAGTGCTGTGCGCCTTGCCGATGGGTGGCTCGGTGAGCGTGTTGCTCACCGGGGGCAGCCCGCTGCCGCTGCTGGCCTATGCAGTGGCCAGCCTGCTGGCGTTCGGCCTGTACCGCTACGACAAGCAACAGGCCGCGGCTGGTCAGTGGCGCACGCCGGAGAAAGTCTTGCACGGGGTTGAGCTGCTGGGCGGTTGGCCAGGGGCACTGGTGGCGCAACAAATGTTTCGCCACAAAACCCGCAAATTGTCTTATCAGCTGTTGTTCTGGTTGATTGTGGCTGTGCATCAGGTGGTATGGATCGACGTCCTGTTCCTGAACAGGTCGTTTCTCCCGCTGTTGCGGTTACAGCAGTAAACCGATCTGACGTTTTTTCGCCAGTTTTCCCACCACCAGTTGGTGGGAACGGCGCAACAGGTCCTGCAGCTCTTCAGCGCCCATCGGATAAGGTGCTTGCATATTGATCCAGTACGCTCGCGCCAGATAAGGCGACGGGCGTATACCCGGCCGATCGATGTAGCCCAGAAACAGTTCTTTCTCGACCTTGAACGAAAGCCCGTTGCTGTTGAGGTTGAACAGGGCAAACATCTTGCTGTCGTCGATAAAAAAAACCTCGACCCCACCCCATTTCACTGCTTCCTGAGCGCCCGGCAGGTTTCGGCAGAATTCGGCTACATCCTGTTTGGTCATTGCGGTCATAGCAGTTTGTCTCCACAGCTTTCGAATGACTCAACCAGGTGGTCGATCCAGGCCCGCACGGCTGGTATCACCCCGCGTCTGTGGGGATACACTGCGTGCAGCCAGCCACCGGGCAGGGTCCATTTGGGCAATAGTTGAACAAGCTGGCCGTCTTGCAGCTCCTGCTCGCAATACATCATGGGCAACACGGTGAAACCCAGGCCGGCCAAGGTGCAAGCTTTGCGCACGATAAAATCGTCAACCCCCAGGCGTGCTTCAAGCACCAGGTTGCAGCCCTTGCCGTGCTCGTCGAGCATGCGCAAGTGAACCATGCGATCGGCCTCGAGCGCTCCCAGCAGCGGGATTTTTTTCAGGTCTTCAGGGCTATCAACCGGCCAATTACGGGCAAACTCGGGGGTGGCTACCATCACGGTGCGGGCCTGACGCAGGCGCCGCGTGACCAGCGACGGGTCTTCATCGCCTTCTTCGCGCACCCGTAAGGCCACATCGATGCCGTCGGTGACCAGATCGACGCGACGGTTGAGCAGGTTGACCTCCAGCTGCACCAGGGGATAGGCCTGCAGAAAGGAACTGATCACCCCGGGCATAAATTCATGGGCCAGCCCCACGGGGCACGACACACGCAAGGGGCCGCGTGGCTCGCTGGACATGCTGGCAACGGCTTCGTCGGCCATTTCGGCTTCCAGCAACATGGCCTGGCAATGGCGCAGATAACGCTCGCCCACAGCGGTCAGCTTGAGCTGACGTGTGGTGCGCTGCAGCAAGCGGGCGCCCAGACGCTCTTCAAGTTCGGCCACGCGCCGCGACAGACGTGACTTGGGGATGCCCAGCAATCGTCCGGCAGCAGCGAAGCCACCGGATTCGACCACCTTGGCGAAATAGTAAAGGTCGTTAAGGTCTTGCATGGCGTGCTCACTGTCCTGCAGGTGGGACGAACTATCGCATAATGGCCAACTTATCGTCGATTGCTTTCATTGGTAGTATCCCCTCCATCGAGATCGCCCAGAGGCGGTCATCATCTGGAGATCACCATGAAACTGTTGCATATCGATTCGAGCATTCTGGGCGACAACTCGGCATCCCGTCAGTTGAGCAGCGAAGTGGTCAAGGCATGGCAGGCTGCTGATCCACAAGTAGAGGTCAGCTACCGCGACCTGGCCGCTGAAGCCATTGAGCATTTCTCGGCCGCTACCCTGGTGGCTGCCGGTACTCCGGCCGAGCTGCGTGATGCGGCACAAAAACACGAAGCCCAGTTGAGTGCTGACACCCTGGCCCAGTTTCTCGCGGCTGACGCGGTGGTGATTGCAGCGCCGATGTACAATTTCACCATTCCAACCCAGCTCAAGGCCTGGATTGACCGCATCGCAGTTGCTGGCCAGACCTTTCGTTATACCGAAGCCGGCCCTGTAGGGCTGTGCGGCAACAAGAAAGTAGTAGTGGTATCGACCTCCGGTGGCCTGCATGCGGGTCAGGAAACCGGCGTAGCTCACGAAGATTACTTGAAAGTGATGCTGGGCTTCATGGGCATTACCGACGTCGAATTTGTCCGCGCCCACGGCCTGGCCTATGGCGACGAGGTACGCAGCAAAGCCATGAGCGATGCACATGCGCATATCAAGCAGGATCTGTTCAGCGCAGCGTAAGCAATCTCAGGCGCAGCACTGTCTAAACTCTGTATTCTGGTCTTTGTAAAAGGATCGGGGTACGGAGTTTTTTGCGTCTGGCCCGGGTTGTGCAGAGTGTGATGCTGTCGAGCAATGCACCGTTGAAGGTGAGCCTCCATGATGCGTCTGTGTGCGGTACTGGTGTTGTTGATCGCAGGTTGCCCTGTCATGGTGCAAGCTGAGCCCGGATACCACTGGAGCGCGGGTTTTCATCGCCTGAGCTTTCTCGATCCGCTGGACGATCAGCCCATGCGCGCCATTGCCTTTTATCCTTCCACGGATCCCGAAGGCGTCAGCAAGATGGGCAGCTACGAAGTGCAAGCCACCGAAGGCGCGAAAATCGCCATGGGCCGTTATCCGCTGCTGATGCTATCCCATGGAAACACCGGCACGCCACTGGCGTTGCATGACCTGGCCACCTCATTGGCGCGCAAGGGGTTTGTAGTAGTCGCCGTGCTGCACCCTGGCGACAATTACAAGGATCACAGCCGTCTGGGCACACTGAGTAACCTTTATGGGCGGCCGATGCAAATATCTGCTGCACTCAGCGCGACTCTGGCCGATCACGATTTGTCACCCTATGTGCAAGACGATCAAGCAGGGGTCATCGGTTACTCGGCAGGGGGCGAAACGGCGTTGATCCTGGCCGGCGCCCAGCCTGACCTGGATCGACTGCGCCGCTATTGCCAGGAACGCCCTGAAGACCGTGATGCCTGTACTACCAAGGGCGAGTTGATCGCCGATCGTGATGACTTGGTAGCTGTCTCGAACCCTCGCGTAAAAGCCCTGTTGCTGATGGCGCCTTTGAGCCTGATGTTCGGCCGGCAAACCCTGGCTGATGTGAATGTGCCTGTGCTGCTGTACAGCGGTGACAACGATCAGTTGGTGTTTCCCGATAAGAATGCCGATGCCCTGGCGCGCAAGCTGCCCGTGGAACCTGAGTTCAAGATGATCCCCGGTGCCGGGCACTTCGTCTTCATGGCGCCCTGCAGCGACGAGCAAATGGCGGTTATGCCCGGTTTATGCACGGATGCTCAAGGGGTTGATCGAGAAGACATCCATCGTGACCTGATTTATGAGGCGGGGAGGTTTTTCAGCAAGGTCCTGGAACCTGCAGCACAGGGCAGAACCGCTTCAACCGACCACCAGACTTGCCCTGTTGGCCGGTTGGGCGCTCGCCACTGTTAGTTCTATTTTTGCGCGGCTTCAAGTTGTTTGATACGCGCATCCATTTCGCGCACTGATTCGATCAGGGGGGCGACAAGTTTCTCGTAGTCGACGCGTAACTGATTGTTATCCTCGCGCACCAACTGCGGATAAACTTTTTGTACGTTTTGGGCAAGAACGCCGATATCTTTACGGCCACCGTCCTTCCAGTCGAAAGTTACGCCCTGAATTTGCAGTAACGTGTCAGTGGCATTTTTCATTGGCTGAATATTGGTTTTAAGGTTCGCATCACTGAACGGGCAGCACGGCCATCCCGGCGGGAAGTCATAAAAATCTTTGGACTCCGCGTGGGCTGTTGCTTGCAGGCCCATGAACAAAAAAGGTACTGCCATTATCGTTAGATACTTTTTCATATGATACTCTGCAGTGTTATCCAAAATAATTGGTATTACAGCGCAGAAAATAATATCCCTAAGTGCTCTTCGCACAATGATGGCTAAACGATTTAACTTTTTCCGATTATTACTGAGCGTAATCAGTTCGCCATGTCAGAAGAAGTTTTAACGCGTTTTTCGGTTTGACAACCAAACGCTCAACAGTAATCCCAGAATGCACATCACCGCTGCACTGAAGAATATCCACGGGTACCCCATGTTCAGCGCTATAACCCCCATGATCGGCCCCGCGATGGCCAGAGCCAGGTCAAAAAACACGGCATAGGCACTTAGCCCGGCGCCGCGGCTGGAAACAGGCACTTGCTTGACCGCTTCGACACCCAGGGCCGGGTACACCAGGGACAAGCCAAAGCCGGTCAACCCTGCCCCTGCCAGGGCAAATGCGGTGCTGGGTGCCAGCCACAGCATGACCAGCCCCAGCGTTTCGATGCTCATGCAGGCAATCGCCACGTTGTAGCCACCAAAGCGGCTGATGCTGTTGGTAAAGATCAGGCGGCCCAGGATAAAACACACACCAAATACTGACAGGCAATACGCAGCCCCGTCCCAGCCCTGGTCAATATAAAACAGGGTGATAAAGGTGGTCAGCGTGCCATAGCCAATAGAGGCCAGGGTCAGGGTGATGCCATAGGGAGCAATCAGACCAAACACTGACCAAAAGGGCAGGCGCACGCCAGCGACCGCCGGGATTGCCGGTTTTTTGCGAATCAGCCCCAAGGCTGCCAGCGCCAGCAGCAACAGGGTTACACCCAGCATGGCAAAGCCCAGCCGGTCGACCATCACCACGCCCAGAGGCGCGCCAATGGCGATCGCGCCATAGGACGCAATGCCATTCCAGCCGATAGCCCTGGCGGTATGTTGAGATCCCACCTGGGCAATGCCCCAGGTGATGGTGCCGACACCGATCAGGCCCTGGGCAATGCCGAGAAATACCCGGCCGACAATCAAAACGCCCAGGCTCAGCAGTGGCCAGTCTTGCAGCGCTACGGCCAGGGACGTGAGCACGCCGCTGATGGCGATGCCGGTCAAGCCATACACGATGGCGGGCTTGGTGCCGATGCTGTCGACCAGTCGCCCGGCTGAGGGGCGGCTCAGCAGGGTGGCCAGATACTGCGACGCAATGGCCAGCCCTGCGACGATCGCACTGAAGCCCAGTTGGTCATGCACATAGCTCGGCAAAACGGCTATCGGCAAGCCAATACAGATAAAGGCAATAAAGGTGTAGAACACGATCGACAGGATCTGCAGGGTGATCGACAGGGAGCTTGCAGGGGAAGGGTGTTGCGCGGGCATTAGCGGGGAGTCCGGCTGGCGATCGGTAACCGACATGATGGCGCGGCCCCGGGATAAAAGAAAGCAGGCTAACGGTAATATTGGCCCACGCACACAGCCTGTGGGAGCGGGCTTGCTCGCGATAAAGGCGCTGCGCTGTATCAGGCCTCACGCGAGTGGCTAAAGGCCAGAAACGAAAAACCCCATCACCAGGACGGGGTTTTCGTTATAGCTGATCAGGCAGTGCCTGAATCAGAACGTAACGCCCTGGCTGCGCAGGTAGTCATCGTAGGTGCCGCTGAAGTCGATCACGCCGCTTGGGCTCAGCTCGATAATACGAGTGGCCAGGGAGGATACGAACTCACGGTCATGGCTGACGAATACCAGGGTGCCCGGGTAGTTCTCGAGTGCCAGGTTCAGCGCCTCGATGGATTCCATGTCCAAGTGGTTGGTCGGTTCGTCCATGACCAGCACGTTGGCCTTTTGCAGGATCAACTTGCCGAACAGCATGCGACCTTGCTCACCACCGGAAATAACCTTGACCGACTTGAGGATGTCATCGTTGGAAAACAGCATGCGGCCCAAAGTACCGCGCACCATTTGTTCGCCCTGGGTCCATTGGCCCATCCAGTCGAACAGGGTCATGTCGTCTTCGAAATCGTGAGCGTGATCCTGGGCGTAGTAGCCCAGTTCGGCGGCTTCAGTCCACTTCACCGTACCGGCATCCGGGGTCAGTTCGTTGACCAGGGTGCGCAGCAGGGTGGTTTTGCCAATACCGTTCGGGCCAATGATCGCAACGCGCTCGCCGGCTTCAACGGTGAAGCTGAAGTCCTTGAACAGAGTCTTGCCATCAAAGCCTTTGGCCATTTGCTCGACAATCACAGCCTGACGGTGCAGCTTCTTGTTCTGCTCGAAGCGAATGAACGGGCTGACACGGCTCGAAGGCTTGACCTCGGCCAGGGTGATCTTGTCGATTGCCTTGGCGCGGGAGCTGGCCTGCTTGGATTTCGAGGCGTTGGCCGAGAAGCGGCTGACGAACGCTTGCAGTTCGTTGATCTGCGCTTTCTTCTTGGCGTTTTCCGACAGCAGTTGCTCGCGCGACTGGGTCGCGACGGTCATGTACTCGTCATAGTTGCCCGGGAACAGACGCAACTCGCCGTAGTCCAGGTCAGCCATGTGAGTGCACACGCTGTTCAGGAAGTGACGGTCGTGGGAGATGATGATCATCAGGCTGTTGCGCTGGGTCAGAATGTTTTCCAGCCAGCGGATGGTGTTGATATCCAGGTGGTTGGTGGGTTCGTCGAGCAGCAGTACTTCAGGATCGGAGAACAGCGCCTGAGCCAGCAATACGCGCAGTTTCCAGCCTGGCGACACTTCGCTCATCGGGCCGAAATGCTGCTCGATACCGATACCCAGACCCAGCAACAGCTCGCCGGCACGGGATTCGGCGGTGTAACCGTCCATTTCAGCGAACTCGGTTTCGAGTTCGGCTACGGCCATGCCGTCTTCTTCAGTCATTTCCGGCAGCGAATAAATGCGATCGCGCTCGGCCTTGACCTTCCACAGCTCTTCGTGACCCATGATCACGGTATCGATCACGGTGAATTCTTCGTAGGCGAACTGGTCCTGGCGCAATTTACCCAGACGCACGTTCGGCTCCAGCATGACCTGGCCGCCGGACGGCTCAAGGTCATCACCGAGGATCTTCATGAAGGTGGACTTGCCGCAACCGTTGGCACCGATCAGGCCGTAGCGGTTACCGGCGCCAAATTTTACTGAAACGTTCTCGAATAGCGGCTTTGCGCCGAACTGCATCGTGATATTTGCTGTGGAGATCAATTACTTTACCTATCAATAGCTTAGAGTTCGCTGGTTTCAGCCGGTACCCATATGGGACCAATTTGGAGCTTTTCCAGCTCGCTCCAATCTGAGCTTGAGTCGAACCAATGCGCATACGTTGACAGCAACATTTGGACGCTATGGCCAAGCTGCTGGGAAATGAAGGCGGGATTCAAACCGGACATTGAGCGTATTGTCTCATAGGTATGGCTACAGTTGTATGGCACCGGGCATCTGATTCAGTGTGTTTGCTGGCTGACTGCACAAAACCCTGGTTTGGTATGACAGGTACCTCTCTTTGAAGCGCAAGCGGCCCAAGGATTTCGCCTGACCCGTGAGAAGCCTGCTTTTAATGGAGGCTATGAGAAGCCGTCAGCGGCAAATACGAATTTGCATAGGGTTTTTTTGCAGGCAAATCTGCCGGTATTTCCGCGTATGGCCTACAGGGTTGCCCTGTAGAAAGCCGATGTGAATGAGCGGCGCATCTTGCGAAAGGCCCATATTCAATCATGGTGGGCAGCGTCACTCATAGGGTGCTTTGTGCACACCTTGGAACTGCAAGCCCCGGTAGTCGGGCGAAGTTCGTGCAGAGGTCAATCATTCAAAGAGACAATGAATGCCTTTGATTTGTAGGGATGAACAATTTAAAAGCCACGCCCTGAATTGCAGTGTTAGTAAGCAATGCTGCAAGTTTATAAAGTGGGCAGCATCAGCGGCTGATGCGGATTTTTTTACGGGTGAGTTCACACATAAAGGTCCCCGTATCGCCGCGCAGTACGTACAAGGTCGCTCGGTAGAAAGCCGAAGGCCGCGTGCAGTGCAGGTCGCGCATCTTGCGATAAGCCCATTTCCAGCCGCGCTTAGTTACAGCACTCATCTTATTCATCCTTGAAAGATTTTATATTTTGAGTGTATCAGCACTTTTGGATAAATGGACTACTCCGTATGAGGGTGTTTTTCTGGCAAGGAATGTCGCCATGCTCAAGTTTTAGCTGCACTAAATTGTTTCGAATGTATTAAATTTAGATGGTCATCTAAACGAGTTTTGCACTTTTTTAGTGCGCAGCTGAAAGTGAGTGCAAGTTGGCGGTTGTTATTGGGATGGTGGCACTAAGCCATCTCTTGTCCAGGTTCTCCGTCAAATAATCCATGAACGCTTTGACCTTGGCCGTCAGGGCAGAGCGATCCTGTACGCAGGCATAAATATCCAGTGGCTCGACGCAGGACTGGCTTGAGTCGTGACTGTGTTTGAGCAGTGCAATCAGCCGGCCTGAATCGACATGGGGGGCAGCCACGAACTCTGCCAGGCGGGCAATCCCGGCACCGTAAATGGCCATTTGGGTCAGTGCGTCGATATCGTCACTGATAGCCGTGAAGTTCAGCGCTACATAGTAATGCTCCCCCTCGCGGAAAAACCCCCAGCGCAACAAGCGCCCGTCAAGCGGGTAGCGAAAGGCCAGGCAGGCATGCCTCTGAAGATCTTCAGGGCTGCGCGGGATACCGGCCCGCTCCAGATAGGCAGGGGAGGCGCACACCACAAAAGGTACTGAAGCGATCTTTCGCGCAACAATGCCTTCTTCCAGCTGCGGCTTGATCCGCAGGCTCAGGTCAATGCCGTCCTGGATATGGTTTATTTTGCCGTCAGTGGTGCACAGTTCAAGGCGCAGGCGCGGGTGGCGTGCCGCAAAACCGGCAATCAAGGGAGCCAGTACATGGCGGCCGAACGCGGAGGTCGATGCAATGCACAAACGCCCTTGCAGTTCTGTCTCGCCAGCGCTGATGGCCATTTGTGCAGACTCAAGGTCTGCAGCGACGCGTCTGACTCTTGCGTAGTACAACGCACCGCTTTCTGTCAGCGCCATACTGCGCGTGGTGCGGTGCAGCAACCGAGCGCCAAGGTGCTCCTCCAGGCGGTTGATGGTCTGGCTGACGGCGGCGGCACTGAGCCCCAGATTTTTTGCCGCGCCCACGATGGACCCTGTTTCGACCACTTTAATAAAGCTGGCAATCGCCGCGAGCAGATTCATGAGGGGCTCTACAGGTTATTCGTAAGATTTTCTTTATAAAGTAAGTGCTCTAGAACGTCTAGTTGACCGTTTTTGATCTTGCTAAGGTGCGTCATCTCTTTATTACATGCTCAAAAAAGGCCTTTTATGACCTCCAAAACATCCAGCGCCGTACTTTCGTCGAAGCGCATGAAGCTCTCCGCGCGGGCTACGCCTTATGTCTTTGCTTTCTACATGTCGACGATCATGGCCTTTCTGATGTCGTTGGTAATCACCGCAGCCAACTCCGGCATTGAGGAAGATTACCTGAGCAATGCGCTGCATGCTTATCAGCTGGCAATGCCGGTTGCGTTCCTGTGCATCTTGGTGGTGCGGCCCATTGTAGTGAAACTGGTGTCATTTACCGTGCACCCGCACCGTTAGTCCGAAAACCCTTTTTGTGACCTGTGGCAAGGGCGCAGCAGAAAAAGGCTGCTTAACTGCATCAGTGATTTTGGCGGCTGCCAGACAGGGGTACCTGAGTGGCAGCCACGGATGATTTTTGATCAGGTAAAGGAAGGCCATCATGAAAGCGCTCACCTACCAGGGGCCCGGCGAAAAAGCCTGGGCCGAGATCCCCGATCCGGTCATCGACAAGCCGACCGATGCCATTGTGCGCATCCTGCACACCACCATTTGCGGCACCGACCTGCACATTCTCAAAGGCGATGTTCCCGAAGTGACCCGCGGCACGGTTTTGGGGCATGAAGGTGTGGGGGTGGTTGAAGCGGTCGGCTCGGCCGTGCGCAATTTCAAGCCCGGCGATCATGTATTGATATCCTGCATCACCTCGTGTGGCAGCTGCGCCAATTGTCGACGTCAGATGTATTCCCACTGTGCGGATGGCGGCTGGATTCTGGGGCACTTGATTAACGGAACCCAGGCCGAAAAAGTACGCATTCCCCACGCAGATAACAGTCTGTACCCGGTTCCCGCCGGGGCTGATGAAGAAGCCCTGGTGATGCTCAGTGACATCTTGCCCACCGGTTTTGAAATTGGCGTGCTCGCGGGCAAGGTCAAGCCCGGCGACAGTGTAGTGATCGTGGGGGCAGGGCCGGTTGGTATGGCAGCGCTGTTGACCGCGCAATTTTACTCGCCGGCCCAATTGATCATGGTGGATGGTGATACAAACCGGCTTGAGGTCGCCAAGCGTTTTGGGGCCACGGATATCATCGATATCAATACGCAAAACGCGGTTGAACGTATTTTTGAGCTGACCCATGGCGTCGGGGTGGATGTTGCGATTGAAGCGGTGGGTATTCCTGCCTCGTTTGACACCTGCCAATCAGTGATAGCCCCGGGCGGCAGCATCGCCAACGTGGGCGTACATGGCAAAAGTGTCGAGTTGCACCTTGAAAAATTGTGGATCCAGAACGTCACCATTTCAACCGGGCTGGTCAATACCAATACCACCCCTCTGCTCCTGAAAACCGTGCAGTCCGGAAAAATCGATGCGGGCAAGCTGATTACGCACCGCTTTGCGCTCACAGACATCCTCCAGGCTTACGAGGTGTTCGGGAACGCAGCCAAGGAGAAGGCAATGAAGGTGATTCTGTCGCAACAATAGACAGATACACCATCCACTACTATGTTGTTTGCGGCAGAACTAATGTTACTTAATCGTTGATAATAGGGATATTGGCATATGAAAAAGCACATTTTGTTAGTTGGCGTTGTGGGTTTGGCGGCACTTTCCACACTTGCACAAGCTGAAACCAAACAACCCGTCGCAAAATGGACGTGCGCGGATTTCCTGGCCGTGGATGAGAGCTTCCAGCCGACCGCCGTTGGCCTGGGCGAAGCCATCAACAAACAGGGCAAAGTTGAAGATGCGGTGCTGGATGTAGACGGTATCGCCAAAATCACTCCTTTGGTGGTGACGGCCTGCAAGGAAACCCCTAAAGAATCCTTCGTCTCCAAGCTCAAGGCTGAGTGGGCAAAAGTCAAAAAAGACGTTTAACCCAAACCCGGCCTGTACTTCACGCGAGTACAGGCCTCTGCGGTGCAATCCTGGCCCGTATGCGGCCAATAACCTCCTCGCCGTTGTGAATTTCCTGCGCTGTAACCCCTCTACATAAAGACAGGCCTGCCTTACTGGTCAAAAGGGCGTAGTAGACTAGGCTTTTTTTATCTCTATCTGTCGGGGAACCCTATGTTAATCAAGTCATTAGCTGAGCTTGACCGTATTCGTGACGAGTGCCGTTCCATGGTCACCAAGCGCTCGGCCGTCTCGGCAGGTGCGGCTGCGATCCCCATCCCGGGGCTTGATATCGGTACGGATGTCGCGTTGCTGGTTGAAATGCTGCCGGCCATCAACAGCAAGTTCGGCCTTACCCCACATCAGATCGAACAGATGGACTCACGTTCCAAGCGTCTGATCGTGGTGGCTGTCAGTGGTATTGGCAGTGAAGTGATCGGCAAATTCATCAGCCGTACGCTGGTCATGTCCCTGGTCCGCAAGATGGGCACCAAAGTGGCGACCAAATCCGTGGTTCGCTTTGTCCCTTTTGTGGGGCAGGCCGTGGCGGCAACCATCAGTTTTGGTGTGATGAAACTGGTGGGCAATGGCCATATCGAAGATTGTTATCAGGTTTGCCGCGAGGCATTGCTGGCGCAAGCCAGAGACTCGACGGTGATTGTGATCGGCCCTGAAACCGATAGCTGACACGTTTTGTACACCTTGCAATCGAACCTGTTACGCGCAGGGCCCTCAAAGGTTCAAGGTCGATCAAAAACGGAGGGCGTGATGAACACGTTCAGAACCAGTTTTGCATTTCTGCTGCTGGGGGGTGTACTCGCCACCCAGCTACAGGCGCAACCCCTTTCAGAACCTTTGCCGGCTCAGTATCAGCAGCTGGCGCAAAACACCCCGATCACCAACACCCCGCCCGTTAACAACCCCATCCGCCGTATCAACCCCAACAGCCGTCAGGGCACCGGTGCTTCCGTGCCGGGGGCAAGTGGCCCGGGTATTGCGCCTGCGGTGCAGCCCCAGGGCATTGATAGCGGCAAAATAGGCAATGGTTACCCGCGTAACCCGCCAGTGCCACCGACAATCAAGCCGACCGCACCCTCGTTGCAGCCGCGGGACAAACCTTAAACGAACAAGGAATAGTTGATGTTGAGAAAAACCCTGCTGGCCACAATGTGTGCCACTTCGCTGCTCGGTATGGCGTTCACGGCCCATGCCGATGGGCAGAATACGTTTGTTTCCGAGTCCGGGGCCGTTACCGTCACGCCGGTGGTCGAAGGGCTCGATCATCCTTGGGCACTGGCCTTTTTGCCCGACAGGCAAGGCATGCTGATTACCGAGCGGGCGGGCAATCTGCGAGTTGTGAGCCCTGACGGTAAATTGTCCGCACCGCTTTCAGGTGTGCCGCAAGTGTGGGCCAAGGGGCAGGGTGGCCTGCTCGATGTGGTGTTGTCGCCCAGCTTCGGTGAAGACCGGTTGGTGTATCTGTCGTACGCCGAAGGTGGTGCAGACGGCAAGGCCGGTACCACGGTGGGCCGTGGGCGCTTGTCGGATGATTTGACCCGATTGAGCAACTTTGAAGTGATCTTTCGCCAGCAGCCGAAGCTCTCTACCGGTAACCACTTCGGCTCACGGCTGGTGTTCGATCGCGATGGCTACTTGTTTATCGCCCTTGGGGAAAACAACCAGCGTCCGACCTCACAGGATCTGGACAAGCTGCAAGGCAAGATTGCGCGCATTTACCCTGATGGGCGTGTGCCCAAGGACAACCCTTTCACAGGGCAGCAGGGGGTAAGGCCGGAAATCTGGTCATACGGCCATCGCAATCAGCAAGGCGCGGCACTGAATCCCTGGACCGGGACCCTGTGGACCCACGAACACGGGCCAAAGGGGGGCGACGAAATCAACCTGATCGAGCGCGGTAAAAACTACGGTTGGCCGCTGGCAACCCACGGGATTGACTACTCTTCCAAGCCGATTCCGGAAGCTCAGGGCAAAATCGTCGAAGGCACTGTGGTTCCGCACCACATATGGGAAAAATCCCCGGGTATCAGCGGCATGGCTTTTTATGATTCAGATCGCTTCAAACCCTGGCAGCACAGTCTGTTTATTGGCGCCCTGGCAGACAAGGACCTGATACGCCTGCAACTGAGCGGTGACAAGGTGGTGCATGAAGAGCGCATGCTCGGCGATCTCAATGCCCGTATCCGCGATGTGCGCCAAGGCCCTGATGGCTATTTATATGTATTGACCGATGAGGATGACGGCGTGCTGTATCGCGTGGGGTTGCAATAACACTCATCAATGTGGGAGCGGGCTTGCCCGCGATGGCATCAACGCGGTCTGACCGTTCAGCCGCGTCGTCTGCATCGCAGGCAAGCCCGCTCTCACAATGAAAAATAAAAGCGCTTACTCGCTCACAGCCTGCTTGATCTGCTTGGAGGCCGACCAGATACGGTAGCGCACTTCAATATCCTTGGGCACATACACCACGATCGGCAGTTTGCTGTTGTAACGCAGCATAAAGCCTTCACCGACCACCGGCACAAACTCGGGGTGCGCCTTGCCTTCAGGGCAAGCCATCATTGTGCTCATGGGCCCGCTGACCTTGTTCAGGCGATACATCGGGTAGCCCCAACCCTTGAGGGTTTTTTCTTCCAGCTTACCGCCAAGACGCTGCTGGTTGCAGTCAACCTGCAGGGTCTTGCCCGCGATGATCTGTACCTTGTAGTCGTCTTCATTCTTTTGCTTGGGCAAATGAATGACCTGACGGCTAAAGCCTGCTTCGGCTTTTGGATAGGGAGCGACATCTTCCAGTTTGGCGGCGTTGGCCACGCTGCACAGCGTACTCAAAGACAGTAATACGGCTGCGCTGATCACCAGTGATTTCATGGTGCTTTCCTTATTTCAGAGCTAAAAATATACCTACAGTTGAATTAAACAACCTGCCCGGGATCAACTTCAGACAACTAACAGTCGATTAAAGTGCCCGTTCGGCCACCGGGTACGGATAGATTACTTCGCACCAGGGTCGAACAGCCAGTAAACTGCTTTTTTTCCTGCGAATCATTAATTTACCGAGGTTTTGCATGACACTCAGTCCTCTTGCGGGCAAGCCGGCCCCGGCTCAGTTGCTGGTCGATATTCCGCGACTGGTGACCGCTTATTACACCGGTCAACCCGATGCAGCCATCACGACCCAGCGTGTCGCCTTTGGTACTTCAGGGCACCGCGGCAGTTCATTTGAACTGAGCTTCAATGAGTGGCATGTACTTGCTATCAGCCAGGCCATTTGCCTGTATCGTCAAATGAAGGGAATCAACGGGCCGCTGTTTGTCGGTATCGACACCCATGCGCTGTCTACCCCTGCCGGCGCCAGTGCTCTGGAAGTATTTGCCGCCAATGGCGTCGAAACCATGATAGCCGCTGACGACGAATACACCCCGACGCCAGCGATTTCCCACGCAATCATTTGCTACAACCGTGGCCGCACCAGCGGGCTGGCTGATGGCGTGGTGATTACGCCTTCACACAATCCGCCAGAAAGCGGCGGTTTCAAGTACAACCCGCCCAATGGCGGCCCGGCTGATACCGATGTCACCAAGTGGATTGAAGCCAAGGCCAATGAACTGCTCGCGGCCCGGCTGGCCGGGGTCAAGCGCATAAGCTACGAGCAGGCCCTTAAAGCCAGCACTACCCATCGTCATGATTACTTGAATACCTATGTTGCCGATCTGAAAAACGTGATCGACATGGACACCCTGCGCGGCGCCAATCTGCGCCTGGGCGTAGATCCGCTGGGTGGCGCAGGTGTGCGCTACTGGTCGGCGATCGGCGAACACTACGGCCTTGATCTGGACGTGGTGAACACCTCGGTCGACCCGACGTTCCGCTTTATGTGCGTGGACTGGGATGGCCGGATCCGCATGGACCCGTCTTCCAGCTACGCCATGCAGGGCCTGATCGGCCTGAAAGAACGCTTCGACGTGGCGTTTGCCTGTGATCCGGATCACGACCGTCACGGCATTGTTACGCCATCGGGCGGTCTTTTGGCCCCGAACAACTACCTGGCTGTGTCCATCGACTACCTGTTCCGCAACCGGCCGCAATGGCGCGCCGATGCCGCCGTGGGCAAAACCGTGGTTAGCAGCGGCCTGATTGACCGGGTAGCCGCGCGTCTGGATCGTCGCCTGTATGAAGTGCCGGTAGGCTTCAAGTGGTTTGCCGATGGTCTGTTTGAAGGCTCGCTGGGGTTTGGCGGCGAAGAAAGCGCCGGCGCCTCGTTCCTGCGTCTGGACGGCAGCGTCTGGTCGACCGACAAGGACGGCCTGATTCCGTCGTTGCTGGCTGCTGAAATGACGGCGCGTACCGGTCGCGACCCTTCTCAGCTGTACCAGAAAATGACCGAAGAGCTGGGCCAGCCGTTCTCCACCCGTGTCGATGCCAAGGCCACCCCGCAGCAAAAAGCGCTGTTGGGCAAGCTGTCGCCCGGGCAGGTCAAGTCGACCACGCTGGCAGGTGAGCCGATCACTCAAATCCTCAGCCATGCACCGGGCAACAATCAGGCCATCGGCGGGCTCAAGGTCATGACTGAAAACGGCTGGTTTGCTGCACGCCCTTCGGGCACTGAAGATATCTACAAGATCTACGCCGAGAGCTTTATCGGCGACGAGCACCTCAGCCGTCTGGTTGAGGAAGCGCAGGTACTGGTCGATACCGCCATCGCCTAAGCCAATAAAAAGCCCGACCCCGCAATGGGGTCGGGCTTTTTTGTGGCTCAGCGCAAAGCACTCAGCTGCGGGTGACCAGTTGCACCACTTGCTGCATGTTTTCGTTGCAGGCACGGGCTTGCTGGAGCATTGCTTCGAATGGCGCGCTCATGATTTCGTCATGGCTCAACCAGCTGTGCTTTTGCGTCATGGAGTACAGGTAACGGTACTCCTCTTTGCTGCGCTTGCTGCTCAGCTCCATATCAAACCACGGCGAGTTCACCTTGCAGGTCTTGATCTCCTTGCCAACCTCGGCCCCTGACAGGGTGATGTCGTAGGTGACTGTCTCCGGATCGGCCATGTACAAATCCGCCAGCTGACCGGTGCGGCGATAGTTCATCAGGCTGTCCCAGCGCTCGCTCGCAAAGGCGGGTTTGTATACCTGCTGCCCGGAGAGGTTTTCCAGTGGCCGAAGGTTGGTCAGCGTTGCCTGCACCTTGTAACGCTCGGGTACGACAAAGCCGGTTTTCTCGCGACTGATCTTGCAGTCGCCGATTTCCTTGCCGAAATGGTTGCACAGGTTCAGGTCGGTGGCACTAACCCCGGAGTCTGTGTCGGCGTAGCTGAGCTGCATCAGCGTCATTTGCCCCATCTGTACTTCAGCCGTGGTGCGGGCCTGGCCATCACGATTGAAGTGTTCGAACTTCTTCACGCCCATGCTCAGGCTCGGCTGTTCTTCCGGAATATGATCCTGGTACACCTTGCCTTCGGCATCGATGACCAGTGCCCAGCGATTCTGGATATCGGGCATGCTGCGCCCCGGCATAAACACCGGGTTGGTAGGGTCCAGCCACCAGACCTGGCCGTTGACTTGAGCCTTGACGATGGCGTGATTGGCTGCGCCTGTGCCAGGCAGCAACAGGCCAAGCGGGTTGCTGCCACGGCTGACCCAGGCGGTTTGCGCGGTTATGTCGCTGGCCTTCAACATGGCAGTCAGCAATACGGACAGGTCTTTGCAATCGCCGTAACCGCGCTCTTCGATCTCCTTTAAGGTAAAGGGTACATAGCCACGATCTGTGGCGCGCCAGTCACCCATATAACGGTATTGCTCGTGGATGTACTGCATCACGCCTGACACTCGCCCGGCGGCAGGCAAACCCTTGAGGCCCGAAACAACCTTGGCGGCGCCCGCAGGCAGGCTGGCGCCGAGGATTTGCTGATACCGCGCGGCGAGGTTGCCGAAGTGATCCTGCACCTGGCTGGAACTGGCGATTTCAACCCGTGGCATCTGGCGGATATAGGCGTTGCCGGCTTCGTTGATGTAGTTCACGAAGCGCGGTTTTTGCTGCTCGATCACCAGGGTCTTGTTGTCGGAAGAGGGGTTGAAGGTAAAGTCCTCCATCAACTCACTGCGCCAGACCATCGGCTGCTCAGCGGTGAACGTGCTTTTGAAGGCATCCGAGCGCACGGGGGCAGGGCCGAACATCATCGGGTAGTGGAAGTGCTCCATCAGCGGTTTCGCCACCGTATGCTCACGCACGGTGTACATGATACGGGTGCCGATGCGCAGGTTGGGGAAAGCGATCGATGTTTGCCGCGCTCGCTGAAAACCCTGGTCGGGGTTGGGGGCCATGCGCGTATCGATTTGCGAGGGGGCCAGCGCGACCGGTTTGCCACCGGGTTGTGTCGACTGGGCGTCAATGATCTCCAGCCGATCCGTTTCGGGGAAGCTGAAGTCGATGCGCGACAGCATCTCGCGGCCATTGTTGGTCAGGATGGTATAGCGGTACGTGGTAGTGCAGTCGGTGCTGGTGTCTTTGTTGAAATGGCAGTTTTTTGCTGTTTCGCCAGCCAGAGCAGCCTCTGACGCCGGTTGCAATGCCGCGTAAGACGGCAGGCTGACGATCCCCAGTGTTGCGCAAATCAATGATTTGCTGAAAGTAAAGCGGTGCATGAGCGCCTCAGGTCGTTCCCTTGAAACAGCACCCTGCGACGTTTTAGTTATGTTGATAGACGGTTGCAGGATGCTGCGCGAACAGCGGATGATAATCGATCGCAACTGTATTTTCTACATTGTCAGACAATCAACCTCGCGCAGATGCCCGTTCCAGAGCCTTTTCCTGGAATTCAGGCGGCAGGTAGGGGCTGACACACATCGACCCATTGCGCGTTAACCAGATCCGCCATGCGTGTCGGGCAAATTTTCACCGCCGTATGCGTAGCCCCGGCTGCAGGCATGACTTCGCTAAAGCTTTGCAGGGAAATATCGCAGTACACGGCAAGATCGGTGGACAAGCCGAATGGGCAAACACCCCCCACCGGATGGCTGGTCAAGGCAACGACGGTTTCGGCATCGAGCATTTTGGCTTTGCTGCCCAGGGCATCCTTGATTTTTTTGTTATCGATACGTGCATCGCCGCGGGCCACCAGCAGAACGTTGCGTTCGCCGACGCGAAAGGCCAGGGTTTTGGCGATTTGACCAGGTTCCACCCCATGGGCCTCGGCCGCCAGAGCGACCGTCGCGGTGCTGGTGGCCAATTCGATAATGTGCAGGTCAGGGGCGTTGGCGTGAAAAAATGCGCGTACGGATTCAAGGCTCATCAGACTCGGCTCTCTGGGCAAAAGCCTGAATCTAGAGAAGCCGATGACGCACTGTCAATGCGCCATCGGCGATGTCGCGGTTAGATGTCCAGAATGATCTTGCCGAAATGCTGGTTGGTTTCCTGGTACTTGAAAGCCTCGACAATGTCCGTCAGGGGGAAGTGGCGATCTATTACAGGGCGCATGCCGTTGGCATTGATGGCGCGAATCATGTCTTGCTGCTGGCTGCGGCTACCGACCAGCACGCCTTGCAGGCGGGCTTGCTTGACCAGCATCGGGACAAAGTTCATTGCGCCGCTAACGCCGCTGAGGATGCCGATGATCGAGATATGCCCGGCCACACGGATGGCAATCATCGACTGTTCAAGTGTCGCAGGGCCGCCGACTTCAATAATGTGGTCAACACCGCGCCCGCCGGTGAGGGCCAGGGCGGTTTCACCCCAGTGGGTGTCCTTGCGGTAGTTGATCACGTGGTCTGCGCCCAGCGCTTTGAGGCGCTCCAGTTTTTCATCGCTGGAGGAGGTGGCAATGACCGTTGCACCGGCCATCTTGGCGAACTGCAGGGCGAAAATCGAAACACCGCCGGTGCCTTGCACCAATACCGTGTCGCCCGGCTTGAGCGAATCGTCGGCCATCAATGCGCGCCATGCGGTCAGGCCGGCTGTAGTCAGGGTTGACGCTTCGGCATGGCTCCAGCGGGTGGGTGCCAGGGTGAAGGACGTGGCTTTGGCGGTTACCTGCTCGCGGGCATAACCGTCGATGCCATCACCGGGTACGGTAACAAAACCTTCCACCAGAGGGGTGCCGTCGATCCAGTCCGGGAAGAAGGTGCTGACCACCGAATCTCCCACCTTGAATTCGCTGACATCGGCGCCAACGGCAATTACTTCGCCTGCGCCATCGGCCATGGGGATGCGATTTTCGCTCGGACCCCACATGCCGCTTACGACAGCAAAATCATGGTAGTTCAGTGAGTTGGCGTGCAAACGTACAGTGATTTCGCCGTTCCCGGGGGCGCGCGCTTCACTGCTGCCAACCACTACATTGTCATAACCGCCGCCAGGTTGGACGAAAATTGCTTTGGTGCTCATGGGGCTTCCTCATATTTTTACATTGCGCGAAATAACGAAATGTATAATTAAAAATTACAACTCGATTTTCAGCCTAGCCGCAAAGTCATCGATCGCCTGTTCATTGCGTCGGTAGTAGGTCCACTTGCCGATGCGGGTGGTCAGGACGAAGCCGGCGCGCTGCAAGATAGCCAAATGCGCCGAAGCAGTAGAAGGCGACAACCCGGCCTTGTGCTGCAGATGGGTCACGCACACGCCGATGGCAGGATCACCGTGATCCTGAGGCGGGAAATTGCTGAGCGGGTCTTTGAGCCACTCCATCATTTGCATGCGAGTGTCATTGCCCAGGGCTTTGAGCTGTTCGAGTATCATGGTCGGCAATGTTACGCTTTTTAACGAAATGTTCAAGCATATGACCGATTGCCCTGGCCTGTGCGCGGGCTTGCTCGCGATACAGGCTATGAGGTGTAGCTGTCAGCCCCGGCATTTCCCTCAAGAAACACCCCGCGACCACCGGCCGCAGGCCGGGCGGATGTTTTGCAATTGCAGGATCAATCCTGTATTTGTTGCGCCATTGAGCCAAGGCTCGTCTGTTTTTTGAATCTGCCCATCAGGAACCATGATGCCTAACCAGTTCCCCGCTGTACGTCCGCGCCGCCTGCGCCGCTCCCAGACCCTTCGCGACATGTTTCAGGAAACCGAATTCAGCCTGAATGATCTGGTGCTGCCGATTTTTGTCGAAGAAGAAATCGACGATTTTGTGCCGATCACCAGCATGCCCGGTGTGATGCGTATTCCCGAGTCAAAACTGGCCGGTGAAATCGAGCGTTACGCCCGTGCGGGTATCAAGTCGGTGATGCTGTTCGGTGTTTCCCATCATCTGGACGCAACCGGCAGCGATGCCATGCGTGAAGATGGCCTGGTGTCGCGCATGGTGCGTATCAGCAAGGATGCCGCGCCGGACATGGTGGTGATGAGCGACACCTGCTTTTGTGAATACACCTCCCACGGCCATTGCGGCGTGATGCATGACCACGGCGTCGACAACGACGCGACCCTGATCAACCTGGGCAAGCAGGCAGTTGCCGCTGCAGCGGCCGGTGCCGACTTTATCTCGCCATCAGCGGCCATGGACGGCCAGGTGCAGGCCATCCGCAGCGCCCTGGACGGTGCAGGGTTTACCGACACCTCGATCATGGCGTACTCCACCAAGTTTGCCTCGGCCCTCTATGGCCCGTTCCGTGAAGCTGGGGGCAGCGCGCTCAAGGGCGACCGCAAGTCTTATCAGATGAACCCGATGAACCGCCGTGAAGCAATCCGTGAGTCATTGCTGGACGAGCAGGAAGGCGCAGATGTGCTGATGGTCAAGCCTGCCGGTGCCTATCTGGACATTATTCGCGATATCCGCCAGGCCTCGCATCTGCCATTGGCGGCTTACCAGGTGAGCGGCGAATACGCGATGATCAAATTTGGCGCCCAGGCCGGGGCCATCGACGAGGCCCGCGTCGTTCGCGAGAGCCTTGGGTCGATCAAGCGTGCCGGTGCCGACATGATCCTGACTTATTTCGCGATGGATCTGGCCCTGCAGGGAATTTAAGGGATAGTTGCAAGCTGCAAGCATCAAGCTAGTTTTATCTGATAGCTTGCAGCTGCTTCATCCCACACAAGGAGCCCCCTCATGCCAGACGCTCGACTCGAACGAATCTTGATCACCAACGACGACGGGATCGACGCACCAGGCCTTGCAGTGCTGGAAGCGGTGGCCCGTGAGTTGGCGGACGAAGTGTGGGTCGTGGCGCCTGACCATGACCAGAGCGGTATATCCACGGCAATCAGTATTCACCACCCCTTGCGCGTCACAAAACGTGGCGAGCGGCGTTTTTCGGTTTCAGGAACACCGGCAGACTGTGTCGCGATGGCCTTGCAGCAGTTGTTGGATAAACCCCCGCAGCTGTTGCTCTCCGGCATCAACAAAGGTGCCAACCTTGGGGTTGAAACCCTGTTTTCAGGAACCGTGGGTGCTGCCATGACGGGCTTGTTGATGGGCGTTCCATCCATCGCCTTGAGCCAGTACTTTACCCGCCGCAGCTCGGTACGCTGGGAAACGGCCCGTGCACTGGCTCCTGGTGTTATCCGGCAACTATTGGGCAAGGGCTGGGAGCAGTCGGCGTGCCTGAACATCAACTTCCCTGACGTGCCTGCCGATGAGGCCGGCCCGATCCAGATCACCCGCCAGGGCACCGGTCGCATGGACGGGGTGGAAGCCATCGAGCGTACCGACTTTCGCGAAGCCAAGTATTACTGGCTCAGCATCACTCGCCACCAGCACCCGGAAGCGCTGGATACCGAAACCCGCGTGGTCACCCAGGGTGGTATTTCAGTGACACCACTGGAGTTTGATCGCACCGCCATCGCCTTGCGCGAGCATCTGCGTACGGCGGTTCAAGTCGTCTAAGCCCAGTGCGCCGGGTCATCGACGATGGCCTGGTGTCTTTCAAGCACTTTGGGTATCTCCTCTTTCAAAAACTCGACCCAAGTCTTGACCTTGGCATCCAGAAATCGCCGGGAAGGGTAGAGTGCATAGATGTTTTTTTCATGCAGCCGATAATGCGGCAGCAGGCGCACCAGTGAGCCGCGCTGGTAAGAACCCACCGCCACATAATCAGGCAGCAGGCAGATTCCAAGCCCGGCCTCGGCGGCCTTCGCCATGGCCTCGGCCACGTTGACCTGAAATACGTTACCGGGGCGGATGACTTGCTCGCCCTCATCATCACGAAAGGTCCAGCTGTCGGTAAACAATGGGTCAACCAGATGCAGGCAGCGGTGTTGGTGCAGATCCTCAGGAACCTTCGGGATGTTCCGACCCTCGAGGTAGGAAGGCGCAGCACTGATGACACTGAAAATGCTGCCCAGCGGTTGGCCGATCAATTCCGAGTCCGGCAGGTGGGCCGACAGGGTAATCACCAGATCATGGCCCTCCTCAAGCAGATCGGGCTGGCGTTGTGACAGTGTGAGATCGACATGGACTTGCGGATACAGCTCCGTGTAACGGGCTACCAGCGGTGCCAGTAGCTGGATCCCCAGGCCTGTAGTTGATTGCACACGCAAATGGCCACGGGGGATCAAGTGCGCCCCCGCTGCTTCAGCATTTGCATCTTCAATCTCGCTCAGTATCAACCGGCAGCGTTCCAGGTAACGCGCACCCACCTCGGTCAAGGCCAGGCGCCGTGTGCTGCGCTGCAGCAACCGTGCTTGCAGCGAGGACTCAAGCTCTGACAGCAACCGTGAGGTTTGCGCCGTTGAATAACCCAGAGCCTGCGCCGCAGCGGTAAAGCTGCCGGTTTCGACTACGCGGACAAACACCCGCATCGCCTGAAAAATATCCATTCTGATTATTACCCCACACGTAAGCGTGCTTTCTTGTGGCGGCAATAATTACACAGTCCAGGAAGCTGTGCCGTCCTGGCGTGGAGATTCGATGAAAACGGCACAGACACATTGTTATTTTGCCTTTATTTTTTGTGAGGCAATTCTCATTAGAAACTAGGGTGCATCCTATTTTTAATAAAGATGTTGGATATCATTTTCTAATTACTTGCTTTTGTTGTTCTATGTGCTTGATTTATAAAGATGCGAATTTTTCTAGGAATTGCCTGTCAAACACATTGCGTCATCATGTGATCGATACGCCCTCAGTAGCCAGCTTGACTAAGCTTTATTTACAAGGTGCATTCATTTGACTATTCATCAGTACCCACAAGGACGTAAAGTCGACGCTGAGATCGATTTTTTTGACTTGATCCATTCTTTTTGGCGACAAAAAAAACTGATTGGCGGCACCGTAGTCATTGCCGGATTGATGGCACTTGGCTATGTGTCGTTTGCGCAACAGGTCTATCAAACCAGCAGCCTGCTGCGCCCTGCAGCTATCAATGAGCTTGATGCCCTTAACCGCTCCCAGGTTTATACCCTGCCTGCTCCTGATGCCTTGCTTAAAGTTGGCCTGGCACTTGAGTCTTATGAAAACCGGTTGAGTTTTTTTCGCGACCACCAGGACTTGTTCAAACCTATGGTTCAACCTGGCAGAAGTCTGGAGCAAAGCTTCGAAGTGTTTAACCGGGATGCATTCAATCTGGTTCAGCCTGCGCCCAATAAGGCCAGTTCAGATAATCCTTATCTCAAGCTGGAGCTAACATACCCGGCCTCCCTTGATGGGGTTGCGATTCTCAATGGTTTTGTTGACTACGCGATCACCAAGCAGCGCGAGCAAATCAGTGCCGACCTCAAGGTTATTATTGGTAACCGGCTCAGAGAGCTGGACGCCCAGATAAATGCCGCACGCTCAAGCTATACATCTGATAAAGAAGAAAAAATTGCCACATTCCTTGAAACTGACAGCCTCCAAAAGGCGCAGTTGGAGGATGAGCTGAAGGCCTTGCGCCTGCAGCTGAAAATCGAGCGGGAAGCGCGCATACAGCAGCTTGACGAAGCTATCGCCATTGCCAAATCCCTGGGTATTACCCGTCCGACCACACCGTCGGCGATGGCTGATGCGGCGCAGGGCTCATCGGCCAGGCTGGTGCGCACCGAAATCACTTCGCAAAGTATCCCCTTGTACTTTATGGGGTCCCAGGCCTTGGAGGCCGAGCGTGCAGCCTTGCTCAAGCGAACCACGGACGATTTTACCGATAACCGTATCTCGCAGATCCGCAAAAAGATCCAATTGCTTGAGGTCAATCGCCAGGTCGAAATGCTTGGTAAACGCTCAAATGAGGATGTATTCCTCAATGACATCGAGCCCTTGCGTGCCGAAGCCGTGCGCCTTGGCCGCCTGAATACGGATATGAGCCAGCTTGGGTTGGTCAGTATTGATCGCAAGGCACAGATGCCGACTGATCCGATCAAGCCGAAAAAGGCCCTGATAGTCGCTCTGGCACTGGTTCTGGGCCTGTTGGCGGGGCTGACGATTGCGACCGTGCGCTTCCTGCTCCAGCGGCGCAAGCAAGGCATCAGGCCAGAACAGCCACCGATTTGATCTGCGCCCATAGTAATTGCCCGGGGTGCAGGCCCAATTGGTCCCGGGAGTAACGGGTTATCCGGGCGAGCAGGGGAGTGCCGTCGGCATCCAGGCGTATCAGCACATGAGCCTGGTTGTCGGCGGCCGTTTCGCTGACCACCCTTGCATGCAAGCTATTAAGGATGCTGCTGTGCTCCGACGGGGCCAGGGTCAGGCTGATATCCCGGGCTTGCACTTTGACGCGCAACGGCTGGCCGATGGCCATTGAGGCATGGGCAACCCTCAGCTGCTGGGCGCTGCCGGGCAGGTGCAGAGTCAACAGTTGGTAGTTTAGGTTGTAATCGCTGACCCGGCCCTCAATCACCACTGCGGCATCATTCCCGCGCGCCAGTGGCAGGTCGAGCCTGGCAAGGGTTTCACTGACAGGGCCGCTGGCCAATACCTTGCCCTCGCTGAGCAACACAATATGATCGGCCAGGCGCGCAACTTCGTCCAGAGAATGACTGACGTAGAGCACGGGGATATCCAGTTCGGCGTGCAGGCGCTCAAGGTAGGGCAGTATTTCGCCTTTGCGCTGGTTGTCCAGTGCGGCCAGGGGCTCGTCCATCAACAGCAGTTGCGGGCTGGTGAGCAAGGCCCGGGCGATACCGACCCGCTGGCGTTCGCCGCCGGACAAGTTGTGCGGCGCCCGCGTCAACAGGTGGGTGATGCCCAGTAGTTCGGTGGCATGGGCAAGATCCACTCGACGTTCCTGATGGGCAATGCGCTTGAGGCCGAATTCAAGATTGGCCCGCACCGACAGGTGGGGGAACAGGCTCGCTTCTTGAAAGATATAGCCCAGCGCCCGCTGGTGCACCGGTACGAAGTGATTGCGCTGGCTGTCTTGCCAGATGTGATCATTGACCTGTACATAGGCCTGGCTGGCCCGTTCGAGACCGGCGATACAACGCAGACAGGTGGTCTTGCCCGAGCCGGAGTGACCGTAGAGGGCGGTGACCCCCTTGCCCGGCAGTTGCAGGTCCAGGTCGAGAGCAAAACCGGGGTAGCGGTGCTGCAACCGAAGGTTGATCTGCGACGTCATCTTCAGCTCCAGCCGGTTTGCGATTTGCGGCTTGAATACAACGCCAGCAGCACCAGAAAGGAAAACACCACCATTGCTCCCGCCAACCAGTGTGCCTGAGCATATTCCAGCGCTTCGACATGGTCGTAGATCTGCACCGACACCACACGGGTTTTTTCCGGGATATTGCCGCCAATCATCAGTACCACGCCAAACTCACCGACCGTATGGGCAAACCCTAAAATAGAGGCCGTTATAAAGCCGGGTCGGGCCAGAGGTACAATGACGCTGAAGAAGGTATCCCACGGGTTGGCCCGCAGAGTCGCGGCGACTTCAAGCGGTCTGGGGCCAATGGCCGTAAATGCATTCTGCAAAGGCTGCACGACAAAGGGCATGGAGTAGATCACCGAACCGATCACCAGCCCGGCGAAACTGAAAGTCAGTGTGCCCAGACCCAGGTACTGGGTGAGCTGGCCAACATAACCATTGGGCCCCATCGCCAGCAGCAGATAGAAACCTATGACAGTGGGCGGTAAAACCAGTGGCAGGGCCACAATCGCCCCGATGGGGCCGCGCAACCGCGAGCGGGTGTGCGCTAACCACAGGGCGATGGGAGTGCCGACCAGCAACAAAATGAGGGTGGTCAGCGACGCCAGTTGCAGAGTCAGCCAGATGGCTGCGAAGTCAGCACTCGTGAGCGGCATTTACAGGTGGTAACCATAGGATTTGATAATGGCGGTGGCCTTAGGACCTTTAAGGTAGTCGGCAAGGGCCTTGGCAGCAGGGTTGTTTTCGCCTTTTTTGAGGATAACGGCATCTTGCCGGATCGGGTCGTGCATCGCCTCGGGCACAATCCAGGCCGAACCGTCGCTGACTTTGCCGTTTTTGTAGATCTGCGACAGGGCGACAAAGCCCAGCTCGGCATTGCCCGTGGAAACGAACTGGTAGGCCTGGGTAATGTTCTGGCCTTCAACGATCTTGTTCTTGACCTTGTCAGTCAGGTCCAGTTTGGCCAGCACTTGCGTTGCTGCCAGGCCGTAGGGCGCGGCTTTGGGGTTGGCGATCGACAGATGCGTGTACTGATTGGCCAGCAGCGCTTTGTCGGTGCCATCGATATAACCCTCTTTGGCTGACCACAGCGCCAGGGTGCCAATGGCGTAGGTGAAGCGTGAACCGGGAACGGTATCGCCTTCTTTTTCAAGTCTCTCGGGGGTGGTGTCATCTGCGGCCAGAAACACTTCGAATGGTGCACCGTTCTTGATCTGGGTATAGAACTGGCCTGTTGCGCCATAGGCCGCTATCAACTTGTGCCCGGTGTCTTTTTCAAAGTCGCTGGCAATGGCCTGGATTGGCGCCGTGAAATTGGCTGCCACGGCAACCTGCACTTCATCGGCCTGGACCGAAGTGAATGCGGTACATCCGATCAGAACAGCCAGCGCGGCAGGGATAAAGGGGCGGGCACGAACATTCATGGCAAAACTCCGTTTTTATTAGGCCGTGTCAGGCGTTGGCAAGATATCCGCTATATAGAAATATTTACAGCGCTTTGTCAGCGTGCGTGCGAGGAAAGGGGGAAGTGAAGCAGGTAACTGCGGTTCAGCCTGCCTGACGCAGGGTGATATTGATCCGCTGTTCGCCCAACAGTGAGTGATGCCCGGGCTTGATGGGCATTACTCCGTGATACCGCAGGCGGTCAACGCCGCCCCAGACCATGATGTCGCCGTGAAACAATGCTATTCGTTGAGTCGGGTCACTTCGTTCGAAACCGCCAAACTGAAAAATCGCCGGCAGCCCCAGAGAAATGGAAACAATCGGTGCGGTATGGCAGCGCTCGTTTTTATCCTGATGCAGCGACATTTTTGCGCCTGGCGCATAGGCATTGATCAAGCAGGAATCAGGGACAAAACCGCTAAAGCCTGCGCTGCTGGCCGCCGCTGCAGCCAGCGCCAGGAAGACGCCGGGCATGGCTGGCCAGGGTCGGGCACTTAGCGGATCGAGCGGACTGTAATGGTAACCATCGCGGTCAGTGGTCCAGCCCAGAGCACCGCAACTGCTCAGTCGGGCGGACATGGTGTAGCCACCGGGCGTCTGCATCTGGCGCAAGGGTGCCTGGAGCAGAACGCTATCAAGGGCTGCCAGCAGCTCCTTGGCCTTGGGCAAGGCAAACCCGCGAAGCGCAAACGCCTGGTCGCTGATACGCTCGACACGGGCGGGCTGCTGCAGGTCCTGCTCGGCAAACAAGTCCACGGCTTAAAGTGCCTTGCTTGCCTTGATGTCGGTAATTACTTCGTCAGCATCGCCATGGATCTTTTCAAGTGCTGCGCGAGCTTCTTGTTCCGATCCCGACTGGAGCTGGGCAAACTCGAAACGACGCTCGCCGTTGAGCTTGTACTTGATCACGTACTTGGTGGTTTGCACGGTAATTCCTGCTTTGGGTTTAGCGAAGTTTGGAGCTTGAGCGACGCACGATTTTAATGGTCGGCTTGAAGCTTGGCTTGCGGGTTACGCTGATGGCACGGCTGGTCACGGTATCGATGGTGATGTTCCAGAAACCGGTGCTCGGCGCGGTGATGCGGGCCGGGAAGTCCTTGAAGGCGCCGCCATGGTAGGAGTGGCGGCCACCATTTTTAAAACTGCGGAAGTGCGCATCGCTCATCAGGCGGATGTTGCAAGGCTGGGAGCACTCGATGACGACGATGTCGTCTTCGTTGAGGTGCTCGCGCTGGTGAATAAATTTCATGGTGTCTCCAAAAACGTGAATCTGCTGAATAATCAGCACGATAGCATGTGCTTCAGCCCTATCAGGGGGCTAAAGCCGAGTATTATGCCGTGATGCGGGTGAGTTTGACGTAAAACGTGGATAATCCGCCACTATTGAGTATTTATTCACTATGGCCCGGGAGAAATTCCGCATATCCATTGTCGTAGTGTCTTTAACGGAGAATGTCTATGAAGTGGGGCGTATTAGCGGCGTTGCTGGCCTTGGGTGGCTGTGCATCCGTTACCGATATTGAGCAGACGCTGCCCACCATGAGTGTGATTTCGGGCAAGAAGCCCGACGCCTATGCTCAATGTGTGGTGCAACAACTGTCCAGCACACGCAGGGCACCTCAGATTGAACCGCATAAAGACGGTTTTCGGATTATCGTCCCGCAAAAGCTGACCTCCAATCCAACGGCGGTCATTGATATTGAAGAGCGCTCCGGCGGCAGCAGTATCAAGGTGTACGAAAGCATGTCCAATGTACCGGTGCGCCCGGGCGATATTCGCAAAGCCGCCACTCACTGTATTTCCGGTGACTGACGCCTTATCTCAGTCAACCGGCGGCAAGACCCCAACCTGACGTTTGCCTTGCGAACGTCAGGTTTTTTTTGTCCTGCTTTACCATTGGATCCGAAGCAGTGTTGTGACCAGGTAAGAATTCTCCTAGGATCTGTAGGCTTATATTTTATAGGCCTAAGCATATAACAATAATGGAGCTGGTCATGATTCCACTCAAGCGAACGCTATTGAGCAGCCTCATGCTGCTCGCCGTGAGCAATACCCAGGCACAACCGACCCCCAACATCTACCTGCAGGGCGGTGCCCAACCGGGTGCCACGGCCTGCGTGGCGTGCCACGGTGCGGATGGCATGGGGCTGGCACCTGCCGGGTTTCCGCGATTAGCCGGTCTTTCTGCCGATTACCTGAGCAAGCAACTGCACGACTTTCAAAGTGGCAAACGGGTCAGCCCGGTGATGCAACCCCTGGCCAAGGCCCTGAGCGACCAGGAAATTGCCGCGGTCACCGCCAGCATTGCCGCCATGCCGGCCCCTGCGGTGCCTGCCATCAACCGCAGCACCATGCCTTCAGGCCCTGGAGAAAAGTTGGCCTTGCGCGGCGCCTGGGAGCGTCAGATACCCGAGTGCGTCAGCTGTCATGGCCCGGGTGGGGTGGGGGTGGGAAGTGCCTTCCCGCCCCTGGCCAATCAACCGGCGCTGTACCTGACGGCGCAGCTCAATGCCTGGCGCGATGGCACCCGGCGCAACGATCCCAATGACCTGATGGGTCATATTGCCAAGGCCATGAGCGAAGACGAAATCAAGGCGGTTGCCGACTATTTCAGCACTGTAGGGCACAAGGAGGTCAAACCATGAAACGTCTGATATCAACCTGTGCGGCATCCTTCCTCTTTGGCAGCGCGGTCCATGCAGCGCCCATTGCGATGGAAGACCAGTCGCAGATCAAGGTGCCTGCACCTGCCGATAACATCACCTACTTTCAGCCGCCGCAACAAAGCGAATTGCCCGACAACGCCTACGGCAAAATGGTCATGGACGGCTATGCCCTGTTTGTTGACACCAAACGCCAGGCCCCGAAGTTTGTCGGCAATGGCCTTAACTGTACGAACTGCCATCTTGATCAGGGTCGTCTGGCCAACTCAGCCCCGCTGTGGGGGGCGTACCCCATGTACCCGGCGTACCGCAAGAAAAACGACAAGGTCAATACCTTTGCCGAACGCCTGCAGGGCTGCTTTCAGTTCAGCATGAATGGCGGTACGCCACCGGCTGCCGATAGCCGCGAGATCACGGCGCTCTCAACCTATGCCTATTGGTTGTCAACCAAGGCTCCTACGGGGGTTGAGTTGCCGGGACGAGGGTATCCCGATGTGCCCGAGCCCAAGGCTGGGTACAACTTGAGCCGTGGTGCTGCGCTGTACAAGGACCAATGTGCCGTCTGTCATGGTGACAACGGGCAGGGGCAAAAGGTGGGGGAGGACTATGTGATGCCGCCATTGTGGGGCAAGGATTCCTACAACTGGGGAGCCGGCATGCACCGGATCAATACCGCGGCATCGTTTATCAAGCACAACATGCCACTGGGCAAGGCCAACAGCTTGAGTGACGAGCAGGCCTGGGATGTGGCGGCGTACATCAACACCCACGAACGGCCACAGGACCCTCGACTGGTCGAAGGTTCAGTGGAAAAAACCCGGTTGAAGTTCCATGCCAATGACGGCGTCAACGTTTATGGGCAAACCGTGAATGGCGTTTTGGTCGGCCAGGGCACCCGGTAATTGCAGTTACCGCTAAAGTCATGCGCTTTAGCGGTATCCCTTACTTGCAGGCCACTACGACAGTGCGACTTTTAAAATTACCTACATCTGCGCCCAGGGTTTTCTCGCTTTGCGCAAGCGCAGGCGAACCATCCGTGGCAATGATGGTATAGCCAGTACCGGCACATGAGGCCTCGGCTTTCTCATAGCACTTGGCCCAGGACATGGCCTCGCCAGAACAGTCTATGCTCAACCCTTGTTTGCCATCGGCCAGGTAAGTGCTGGATGCCGTCGCGCACCCACCCAGAGTCACCAATGCGAGCAGTGTCAGAACTTTCTTCATCCGGGTAACCATCACATAAGTGGAGTTGCTGTTATTTTTTGCTGCGTCGGGCTGCTGGCTCAGGTTGGTCCTGAAATACCGAGGCGACTTCTGCTGCGGCCTGTTGCGAGCTGAATGGTCCGGCAACGTTTTCACCCGAGGCAGCAAACACGCACCATTGGCCCGATTCATCGGGTTTGATCTCATAACCGTTAACACTGATTGTTGCTGACATCGAAAAGCTGCCTGATTGGCTGGATTAATGGCGTGATAATAGCGCAAGGGCATCACGGGTAGTGGTAAACACGATGGGCGCCAATCAAATTCAATCGCAAAGGAACTAACGGGCAAAATATTTATCTAGGTTGGCATCAGTTTGCTATCGAGAAGCATTGTAACGTCGATGCTGCCTGATTAGACTGCGCCAAATTTGGAACGTACAGCCCTTTAAAGGACTCATATGATCAAGAAATGCTTGTTCCCAGCAGCCGGTTACGGCACTCGCTTTTTGCCAGCGACCAAGGCCATGCCAAAAGAAATGCTGCCGGTGGTGAACAAGCCACTGATCCAGTACGGGGTTGAAGAAGCACTGGACGCTGGCTTGACTGAAATTTCCATCGTGACGGGCCGCGGCAAGCGCGCCCTGGAAGACCACTTTGACATCAGCTACGAGCTGGAAAACCAGATCAAGGGTACTGATAAAGAGAAGTACCTGGTCGGTATCCGCCGCCTGCTGAGCGAGTGCTCGTTCTCGTACACCCGTCAAACCGAAATGAAGGGACTGGGCCACGCAATTCTGACTGGCCGCCCGCTGATCGGCGACGAACCCTTTGCCGTGGTTCTGGCAGACGACCTGTGCGTCAACCTGGAAGGCGACGGCGTCCTGACACAAATGGTCAAGCTGTACAATCAGTACCGCTGCACCATTATCGCGATCCAGGAAGTTGATCCGGCAGAAACCAACAAGTACGGCGTGATCGCTGGCGACCTGATTGGTGACGACCTCTACCGCGTGCGCAACATGGTTGAAAAACCAGCTCCGGAAGATGCACCTTCCAACCTGGCCATCATCGGCCGTTACATCCTGACTCCGGATATCTTCGATCTGATCAAACAGACCGAACCGGGCAAAGGCGGTGAAATCCAGATCACCGACGCGCTGATGAAGCAGGCGCAAAACGGTTGCGTGATTGCTTACAAGTTCAAGGGCAAGCGCTTTGACTGCGGTGGCGCCGAAGGCTACATCGAAGCAACCAACTTCTGCTTTGAAAACTTCTACAAAACCGGCAAAGCTTACTGATAGCGGCCCGTTGTAGATCGCTTCAAGAGAAAGCCACCCTCGGGTGGCTTTTTCGTTTTTTTGCTGTCGGCAACTTCCAGCGCTGGTCAATCGCGCAGGAGCGATTATGCTGATGGCCTGCCTAGGAGAGAGAAATGGCCTACGAATTTGATCTATTTGTCATTGGTGCGGGTTCTGGTGGCGTGCGTGCTGCACGTTTTGCCGCAGGTTTTGGCGCAAAAGTGGCTGTAGCAGAAAGCCGCTATCTGGGCGGTACCTGCGTGAACGTTGGCTGCGTGCCGAAAAAGCTGCTGGTGTACGGCGCGCACTTTGCTGAAGATTTCGAGCAAGCCTCGGGGTTTGGCTGGAGCCTGGGTGAGGCCGACTTTGACTGGGCGACCCTGATCGCCAACAAAGACCGCGAGATCAATCGTCTCAACGGTATTTATCGCAACTTGCTGGTCAACAGCGGTGTGACCCTGATCGAAGGTCACGCGAAAATAACCGGCCCCAATGAAGTTGAAATCAACGGTCAGCGTCATACCGCCAAACATATCCTGATCGCCACCGGCGGCTGGCCGCAGATTCCCGACATCCCGGGCCATGAACATGCAATCAGTTCCAACGAGGCATTCTTCCTCAAAGAGCTTCCCAAGCGTGTGCTGGTGGTGGGCGGTGGCTATATCGCCGTCGAGTTTGCTGGGATTTTCCACGGTTTGGGTGCGAAAACGTCCTTACTCTATCGTGGCGAGATGTTCCTGCGCGGTTTTGATGGTGCAGTGCGCAAGCACTTGCACGAAGAACTGATCAAGCGCGGCATGGACGTACAGTTCAATGCCGATATCGAGCGGATCGACAAGCAGGCCGATGGCAGCCTCAAAGCCACACTCAAGGACGGTCGCGAGCTGATCGCCGATTGTGTGTTCTACGCCACGGGCCGTCGGCCGATGCTCGATAACCTGGGCCTGGAGAACACCGGGGTCAAACTCGACAAGCGCGGTTTTGTCGAAGTGGATGATCTGTACCAGAGTGCCGAGCCATCGATCCTGGCCATTGGCGATGTGATCGGTCGCGTGCAGTTGACGCCCGTGGCGCTGGCCGAAGGCATGGCCGTGGCGCGCCGCCTGTTCAAGCCCGAGCAATATCGGCCGGTGGATTACCAAATGATCCCGACGGCTGTGTTCAGCCTGCCTAACATCGGCACGGTGGGTTTGAGCGAAGAACAGGCCATTGAGGCGGGACACAAGGTGCAGATTTTCGAAAGCAGCTTTCGCCCGATGAAACTGACACTCACCGAGTGCCAGGAGCGTACGTTGATGAAGCTGGTGGTGGATGCCGACACCGACAAGGTGCTCGGTTGCCATATGGTCGGGCCGGAGGCGGGGGAGATCGTGCAGGGACTGGCGATTGCCTTGAAGGCCGGGGCGACCAAACAGCACTTTGACGAAACCATCGGCGTACACCCGACGGCTGCTGAAGAGTTTGTGACCATGCGCACGCCGGTAAAACGCTGATTTTCACTGTGGGAGCGGTCTTGCATCGCGATGCAGACGGCGCGGTCTATCTGTTAAACCGCGTCGCTCCGATCGCGAGCAAGCCCGCTCCCACACTGATTTGCCAATTACCTGAAATCGGCATACGGAATCAACGGTTGCACCGGCATCGGCAAGTTGCCCTGCCACACGTCGAAGGTATAACGCAGGTAGAGCATCGCCCGGCTCGGGGCATAGTCATCGCTGTGCTGATAGAGCACTCCGCCGCCCAGTACCAGATGATCCGACAGCCTGCGCTCTACCAGCCCCTGTACGCGGTAACCAATGCCAGTGCTGCTGCCGCCCGAGGTCTGCCCCAGACCGTCGGCAAGCTGGTAGCCAGCATCATCGAGCCGCTGCAGCAGTTTGCTGTTCAGTCCGTCCAGCGGGTAAAGGTCATTGGCATCGGTTTTCGCATACGACCAGCTCACCGAGCTTTCCAATGCCACCGACCAGTTGGCGGTACGGAAGGCGTAGTTCAGCGGCACACCAATCGAATAGTACTTCTGCGGGCTGTAGTAACCGCCCTGGCCGAGAGTGTATTCACTCGAGTCCTTGTCATACCCCCAATACATCAGTGTCAGACCGGTGCGCAAACGTTCGTCGGCGCGCTCCACCAGACGGTAGTAATAACCGGCCATGGCCGTGCTCTTGTGGTTGTCTTCGACGTTTTTGCCGCGCAACCAGTGCTGGCCGAAACTGGCCCATACACCGTCTACGCCCCCTTCGTCGTGGCTCAGGCTCAAGGTCACACCGTTGGACGTGACGCCGCCCCAGGTCACACCGGTGTTGGGATCGGTAGCCCCGGCATAGGACAGGATCGAGTTGCTCAGCGGGCGACGTGAACCGGTCAGGGTCCAGCCCAGTGAGCCGATCTTGCTGCTGTAGGCCACACCGCCCAGCCAGTTGGGTACCTTGAAGTTATCCGGTGTACGACCGATATCGATGTTCCACACCTCGTTTTTCCAGCCCGCCGCCATCATCGTGCCGTTGACCGATTGCGAGCGGTCATCGCAGCCAGAGAAGTCAGGGCCATTGGTACCCTTGCGATTGACCTCCACAGCACAGGTGCCGTAGTTCTCGCGCACGAGTCCGTCCGGGTCGGCATCGAATTTTCCTGCATCCATATTCAACTGTTCTGCGCGCAGAAAACCGCTGCCATCGGCCACCGGCAGGTCCAGTTGCAGGATGGTGGTTCGGGTGTCGGTGTCCGAAGTGCCGGCGGAAGCATCGTCCGAACGCCAGCCATAGTCGGTATACAGATGAACTGTCGGATTTTGCCGCTGGTAGAGTTCGTCCACATCACTGCGCAAGCTACGGGCCAGCCACTCGTCATCGTCCTTTTCACGACTGGCCATGGTCATGGCGCGATTGTCCCGGGGGTTGCCTTGCTCAGGGGTAATCAGCCCTGCGGCGGCCATGCTTTTGGCATAGTAGTCCAGTGCCTTTTGCGGCTCCCTGGCCGACATCAGCCGCGCCGCGTCGCGATACATCAGCGGGTCAGCCTGCGGTGATTGCAACAATTGGGCATAGATGGCCTGGGCCTTTTCAGGCTCACCCACGGCGGCCCAGGCATTGGCTACCCGACGTTGCTGTGAAGGGGTCAATGGCGTGCCGGGGGCAGGGGTAAACTGTGTCAGTTGCTGACGAGCCGAAGGCAGCTGTTTGCTGGCAATCAGGGTTTCGATCTGGCCCAGGCGCGCATCAGTGTTGCCCGGTTCTTTTTTCAGCACCTGGCTGTAGAGGTTTTGCGCCTGTTCATAGTCACCACGCTCCTGGGCCCAGCCAGCGATGGTCATCAGATCGTCGTTGTCCGAGTTCTGCATCAACAGGGCAATCGCTTGCGGCTCTTGCCCGGCGGCGCGCAGACTTTCAGCCCGGGCCACCAGTACATTGCGTTGCAGCCGCGTATCCAGCTCACGCATGGAGTCGCTCCATTGCGTCTTGGGCAGTTGTTCCAGAACGCTCAAGGCACTGGCATCGCGCTCGGTACTTGATAGGTACAACGCGTAGGCATAAAGCGCTTCAGGGTTGCGACCCTGACGAGTCATCAGCTGTTTGAAGCTGTCATCAGCGGCGCCCGGCTGGTTGATTTCGCGCTGGGCGTTGGCCAGACGATAAGTGACCCAAGGCTCATCGGGGCTGAGGTTACGGATTTTGCTGAGCAAGGCGACCACTTGCGGCCAGTCCTTGCGCTCGGTAGCGGCATCGGCCTGACGGTTCAGTTCGTCAAGTTCGATGCTCTGGCGCAGGCTGGCAAATTCCTTCTGGCTGGCCGGCGGCAGGCGATCAAGGAAAGCCTTGGCCTTTTGCGGGTCTTGCGCGCTGTACAGACGCATCAGCCCACGCACCGCACTGCCATTGCCGGGCTCAAGACGACGGGCCTGCAACAGCAAGGCTTCGGCCTGGATATCGTCGTGCTCGGCCTGGGCCACGCTGGCCAGGCCTATGAGTGGGTCGGCATCGCCGGGCTTGGCCTTGCGTGCCTGGGTAAAGGCCGTGCGCGCCGCTGCCGGGTTATTTTGTTCAAGGGCCTTGTCGCCCTGACTGAGCAGCATGCGGTAGCGGCTGGCGTCCATCAGGTCTTGCCACTTGCTGATATTGGATGTGTCCTGTTCTTTGCTGCGAGCGGTGGCAAAGTTGCTGTTGGCTTCGGCATAGCGGCCCTGGCGAAACTGCGCCATGCCCAGGGCACCGTAAAGGGTCGGGTCGTCGGGGTATTGTTTGAGAGCGCGGCGCAGCAGGCCTTCGGCGGCTGCCGGGCTGCGCGACTGGTCGATCATTTGCTTGCCCTGGGCGCCGGCGGTCCATGCCGGGTCATTCAGCAGGCTTTGCTGCTTTTGCAGGTTTTTATTGGCCTCGCCAATCAGCGGCGAATTTGGATAGCGCGCAATAAAGCCCTGCCAGGCCTGTGCCGATGTGCGATCCACCGGCAATGTGCTGAGGTAGGTGTATTCACGCTCAGCCGCAGCATTACTGGCGACCGGGTCTTTGGCCAGTTGCTGCAGGACGATCAGGGCTTCTGGCGCACGGTCTTCGCGGAACAACAGGTCGGCCAGGGTCTGACGCAGGCCGGGGTTGCCCGGGTACTGTTTGTCCAGGCTGCGCAGTTGCTCGATGACCTGTGCACGCTGGCCCTGGATATTGCTGCGGATGCGCAGGTATTCCAGTGCCGTGGCAAAATCCGGCGGGGCATTGCCAAACAGTCGCTCGAAAATCGCCACGGCTTCTTCAGGACGACCGGCCGCAGCAAACAGGCGCGCCTGTTGCAGGTCTTTCTGGCTTTGTGGGTCTTGCAGCTTCATCAGGCTCTGGGCCTGACGCAGTGCCGCCGAATCAGGGGCAACATTTTGCAACTGGGCCAGACGCTGCCTGGCCAGCTCCGGGTTTTTCTCCAGCAATGCCTGGCGTATCGACGCCACCAACGCTTGCGGGTTGTTGGGTGAGATCAATTGCAGCCGTGCCAGCGAGTCACGCACCAGGTCTTCGCGGTACATGGCTTCGCCGATCCGAACCTGCTCCAGCAGCCATTGTTGCTGCTCCTGCACCGTGCTCGGCTGTGCAATGGCTGCAGTGGACAACCCACCGAGCAGGAACGCCCACGTTGTTATTTTTGGCATGTTTTGATCCACGAAGGTAAAAGCTGCCCATCCTTGTCAAAGCGATAGCGTTGTTCATCCCAGCCCTGGCCGAACAGCAGCAGTGACTGGTTGTAATAGGCATCGGCCGCAGGCGGCTGTTGCTTGATCCGTTCCTGTTGAACAGCCAGCGCGGGGGAGTCCAGGCTGGACAGTAACGGCAGCATGGCGGCGGAAAACCCTACCGGCCCCGTGCCGGTGTATTTGCCGGTAACGGCATTGACGCTTTCTGGCACATAGCTCAGGGTTTGGGTGAGGTTGGCCATGGGCGCAAAATGTTGTTGCAGTGGCTGGCGACCGGCCGCGTCCTGGGCCAGCATGCCAACCCACAGGTAGACGCGAATGGCATCGTAGTCCCCCAGCGAACCCTCCTTGCTGTCCGGTGCCCAACCGCCACCGGCTTTCCACTGCAGCCAGTCCGGGGCAAAGCCTTTGGGCGAAGTCTCTATCAGCATGCGTTGCTGGTTGCTCGCCAGTTCGGCCCAGATCGGTGATATACGCGCAAAACGGGCCAACAGTTGCGGTGGCAAATAGCTGGGGTTCAGGCGCCAACCCTTGGGGCTGTCAAAACCCACATCCCCGGGCAACAGCATCAGGCCCAGCCCGGGCAGCTTGCGCAGGCTTTGCGCAGCGCTGCGCCAGAGCATGTTCTGCCCAAGCGCGACATACTCGGGCCACTGCCACAGCCGGCCGGCTTCGAGCAGGCTGTAGGCGATCCACAGATCGGCATCGCTGGCATTGTTGCTGTCCAGGATCTGCCACTTGCCGTTTTTTGCCAGACCCCATTGCCAGGCTGGCAAATGAGCCTCAAGGCTGCCACCGGCGAGGTTATTGCGGGTCCACTCGAGAATGCTCGCAAAACTCTTTTTGTCGTTGCCCAGCAAAGCAAAAAACAACCCGTAGCTTTGACCTTCCGAGGTGGTGATCATTTGCGCCGACGAGCCATCGATAATGCGCCCGTCGCTGCTCATCATGGCCTTCTTGTAACTGTCCCAGGCGGGCCAGTCACAGGATTGCGCACTCGCCACCTGAGGCAATAGCCCCAGGGTCGAGCTCAGGGTAAGTGCCGCCAGTCGCTTCATGGCGTTAGTCATGCTTGTTCAGGCGACGGTTGGCCGCCCAGCTCAAGGCACGCCACAGCAGGAAGGCGCTGAGCAGAACGCTGATCACGGCCAGCACGGTGAGCAGCACCGGGTGCTCGGAGAGCTGGTACCACAGCAACAGGTACCATGGCAGGTTGCCAACAAAGTACTGGTCACCCACCAGTTGGCTGTAAACACCGCTGCTGCGGATCAGTGCCGCGGAGCCCGCTACTGCGTCCAGCTTGCCGCTGTCACCGAGGACTTCGCGCAACAAGTTGTAGTCTGCATCGTCATTGGCCAACATTGCCACGACACTGCGCTGGTTATGGGTCGGGGACTGCATGCCCAGGATAGCTGCAATCGGGGCCTGCGCTGTGACTTCCACCTTGTTGGCTGGCACGTTGCGTGCGTCGGTCGACGGCGTGAGACGAATGTTGGCATCAATACCGGTGGTGCCATGTGGCTGTACCAGCATGTCACGCTGGCGTTGCAGCAATACGCTCAAGTCCGGGTTATCGCGCAGGTCTGGTGCCATTTGTCCCAGTACCAGCAGGTCGGCATCTTCCTTGGAGGCGGATTGCCAGTCATCGGTCAGGCGCAAGCCGAACGCCGGGTAGCCGGAACGCGCAGAAATGCTGGCCACGGTTTCAAGCAGGGTGCTGATTTGTGTCGGTGTGGTGTCTTTGGGTACGACAACGATGGATTCGGACATGTCGGCCATGCGGCTGAACGGGAAACCACTGCGGGCAAAGGCCTTGAGGTCCGGCATGCTGATGTAGTGGTAGTAGCCGGACATATCGATGGTGGAGTCCTCATCGATAATTGCCTGGGTGTTGGCCGGCAGGATGGTCTGGCAGCGATCTTTCTGTGAACTGCCCATGGTGCTGGCAAAGTTGAAGTCGAAACGCAGACGGTTACGGTCGCCAATTTTCAGCGAAGGCACGATCAGTTTGTCATTGACGTTGGCTGAGTCGTTGGACAGCACCGACAGGCGCAGTTCTTCGAGGTTGCTGGTGTCTTTGCGCAGCAATGGCAGGCTGGTGAGGAACTGGTCATTGAGGCTGATATTCAAGCGCGAATCATCATTGGCCGACGGCGCGGTGTAGCGGTACTGGGTGCGCAGCGGGATACCCTGGTTGCGCCAGACAAACAGGTCAGGCGGCAGGTTGACGTCCAGGGTGATGGCGCGTGGCACCAGCCCGCTGACTTGCAGTTGTTGCGGGTAACTGACCAGTTCGGCAAAACGCACAGGGCGGTCGGTACGCATCCACGCCGGAGCATCGTAGGGTTTGCGCGGTTGCAGTTCCTGGACCTTGTCGATGGTCACACGGGAACCGCGCATCAGGTTGCCGCCCAGGGCCAGGGCCTTGGCGGCTGTAGCCAGGTCTTCTTCGTTGCGACCCATGACCAGCAGGATTTTGCTGTAAGGCGCATCCGGGTGATTGATCATTTCGACCACAGGCGCGGTCACGGCCGGGAATTTCTCCAGATCGCTCATAAAAGCAGGGCGGTGATCGTTGGTGGCAAACACCACGGTGGGCTGGACGGCATCCTTGTCTTGCACGCCTGGCAGGGTATCGAACACGACCGGGAAATTGGCCCCGCGCCAGTTGGACTGGCTACCGAAGTAGGAAGCCAGAATCGCGGCGGCTTTCTGTTCGCCCAGGGTCGGGTTGGCCGCGAAGACAAACGGCAGTTCCAGCTTGCCGCTGTTGCGCGGGTCGAAAAACGGCAGCGGGAAAAACGCCAGATCGTTTTGCAGGCTCAGCGCCTGTTCCTGCAGGGTAATGCTGCTGCCACGGCTGATATTGACCCACAGGGTGCTGTTGGCCGGGTCTTCGCAGAATTCGGTGTAATGGCCGACAAACTCCAGGCGTACGCGGTTGAAGTCCGAAATCAGTCGCGGATCAAGGGCCATCTTTTGCGTGGTTTTACGCCCCAACTGGTCCTTCTCGATCGGCAGCACGCCCATCAGCACATCGTTGAGGTAAACCCGGATATGGGAAACCGTCGGGATCAGCGAAGGCGAGGGCGTGTATTCCAGCTGCAGGCTGGCGTCGCTGGCAATGCGGTCCCGGCGCATGCCGAATTCCACCTGGTCGGCGCTGTTGATACCCAGCAGCAGGGAGTCACCGGGGCGCCCCAGTTGCTCAAAGGTATAGGTCACCGGCCAGCTTGGCAGTACCTGATCGGTTTGTGCAAATGCAGGTTTTGGCAGCGTTTCGGCCACTGGTGAGCTCCCCGGCAAAGGCAGGGGGCCGACATCAGCTGTGAGGCGAAGGTCATCAGCGCTAGGCTGGCGAAAATGGTTTTTTTGGTTATACGACTCATGATCTGCTCACTGGCCGGGAAATAAGAGGGGTGGAGGTGGGCATGCGCGGCAAAAAGCTGCCCAGCCACTGAAAGATGTGCAGGAAAGGTTTTGCCAACACGCGGACCCACGCCGGCAGGTATTCATACAGGCGGTAATAACCCTTGATGCCCAGGGCCAGGATCTCCTTGAGACTCTGGATCGGCTTGTCGGCTTCAAAACCGCTGTTGTGATCAAGCCAGGCATCGGCGCGGCCAAAGGTGCATTGCACGAAGGCAATTTTTTCTTCGGCCGGTAACCGGGCAAAGCTGAGACCAATAAAACGTTCGCTGGAACGGGTCAGGGTGCCGGTGAATACAAACTCGCGGTTGCCGCGTTGCAGAATCAGTGACACCGGCGTGCCGACGGGCAATTGCAGAGCCTGGCTCAGTTGCAGGCCGACGCCACCGTCGGAGTAGTCCACCAGCTCACAAGGGTAGCTGTGCCCGTCAGCCAGTTTCACCGCCCCCGGCAAGCGCGCGAGTACCCGGTGGGTGTTGCGCACCTGGCGTACTTCCGCGGCAACTGCAACCGCAGCCCCGATGATCAGCAGGTTGTAGATCACCCACAGGACGCTGACGATCACGGTGAAGATTTCATCCCTGGGGCCATAGAACAGGCGCCAGACGGCAAAGCCCAGGCCGAGGATGTTCAACACCGACAAAATCAGATAGGGCTTGGCGGTCTGCCAGTCGAACTGGTTTTCCTCCATCATGCCGCCCTTGGCCGTGACGTTGAATTTGCCCCGTGACGGGCTGAACAAGGCCACCGTGGTGGGCCGTGCGATGTACCAGGCCAGCACGGTTTCATACACCTCGCCCCAGAATGTCTGGCGGTAGGCGCCTTGCATCCGCGAGTTGGTCAGGCTGGCGTGGATCATGTGCGGCAGCACGTACAACAGGATCATCGCCGCCGGGGCGTAGATGATGTAAGCGTGGAAGAACAGGAATGCCAGGGGCGCAGTGAGGAACACCAGCCGCGGCAGCCCCACCAGAAAGTGCATCATGGCGTTGGTGTAGCAGATGCGCTGGAAGATCGTCAGGCCCTTGCCCAACAGCGGGTTGTCAGTGCGGAAAATCTGCACCATGCCCCGCGCCCAACGGATGCGCTGGCCGATATGCGCCGACAGGCTTTCGGTCGCCAGCCCCGCCGCCTGCGGAATACGCAGATAGGCCGAGGTCCAGCCATTGCGGTGCAGACGCAAGGCGGTATGGGCATCTTCGGTCACGGTTTCGACAGCAAAACCGCCGATGGAGTCAATTGCGGTACGCCGCAGTATGGCGCAGGAGCCGCAGAAGAACGCGGCGTTCCACATGTCGTTGCCGTCCTGGATCAGTCCGTAGAACAGCTCGCCTTCGTTGGGGCGGTTACGGAAAGTACCCAGGTTGCGCTCGAACGGATCCGGCGAGAGGAAGTGGTGCGGGGTTTGCACCAGCGCCAGTTTCGGATCGCGCAGAAACCAGCCAACCGTCAATTGCAGGAAGGAGCGGGCAGGCATGTGGTCGCAGTCGAAAATCGCCACCAGATCGCCGTCGAGCAATTTCAGGGCATGGTTGAGGTTACCCGCCTTGGCGTGACGGTTGTCGGTGCGGGCGATGTAGTTGATACCCACTTCCTCGGCGAAGGTCTTGAAACTTGGGCGGTTACCGTCATCGAGCAAATGGATGCGCAGCTTGTCTTTCGGCCAGTCGATACCCAGCGCCGCATACACCGTGCCACGGGTAACCGACAATTCTTCGTTGTAGGTGGGAATCAGCAGATCCACTACCGGCCACTGATCGGTGTCTGCCGGCAGCTGTGCCGGTTTGCGATTGAGCGGCCATGAGGTTTGCACATAACCCAGCAACAGGATCAGCCAGGTATAGGTTTCGGCCACCAGCAAGGTCAGGCCGCAGACCAGATCGAAGGTGTCGTTCCAGTTCAGGGTCGAGGTATAGCGCCACCACAGATAACGGCACGACACGATGACCGAGAGCACGATCAGCAATAATGTAGGGAAGCGCCCCGGCATGCGCCGGACCAGCATGGCCAGCATCCACAGCAAGACGACAAACACCAGTTGCGCAAGGAAACCGAACGGTTCGGTAATGCACAGCACAATCAACGCCAGGGCCAGTACGCCCATGGCGATATACAGGCCCTTGCGCAGCGGCCATTGAATGTTGTCCCACCAGTGCGAGCCTTTGGTGACTTGCGGGCTGAGGGTGGTGGGCAAGCGGGCAAAGGCATTGGACAGCAGGTTCCATGGCCGTTGCACGATCATCAGCAAGGCCGAGAAAAAGCTGGCCGTGCGCTGGCGGAAGCGTTGCCGGCCGATCTGGTCCTGGTTGGGCGTTCGCACCAGCAGTAGCCACAGGGTTTGCACCGTGTAGCGTAGCGGGTCACCGATGGTCGAGGGCTTGTCCGCCAGGTGCGGATACAGGCGCCGGTGCTGTTCGCGCAAGGCTTGCCAGCGGGGTGATTCAAGGCGCAGGAAGATCCAGCCCAGCGCTTGAATCAGCGCCAGGGTGAAGGCGGTAAAACGGGTGCAGTTCTGCTCCCGCCGCAATCGTGTATAGGGGAACCAACGCCTGATCATTCAAGCCTCCTGCCGCGCAGCAGGCACCAACTGGCCAGGCTGATAATGTCCAGGGCAATCAGGCTGGAGGGCGCATAGCGCCCGGCAGGCTCGCTTCTGGCCAGGGCCTCGGCCATGGCTTCATCGGCATGCAGGTTGACTGGCACCAGTGCATGGGCATAACGCTGTTGCCAGATCAGCAGCAGATCGCGCTGCAACTGGCTGGCGGCATCGAAGCGATTGACCAGAAACAGCGGGGTCTGCGTCAGCTGCGGTTGCAACAGCACATGGCAGGCAGCATCGGCGTTGGTAACCATCATCGAGAGTGCGCAGTGCGGGTTGGTCATATGCCCAGGCAAGCGTTGCGGCAGGTCGAAGAGTATCCAGTCAAACGCGTTCGCCAGCGCAGCCTGGCGCTGGCTCCAGAGCTTTGGCTGTTCAATCAGCAGGGCATCGAGGGCAAAAAGCTCGCTCGGCTTCAATTGGCCATAGGGCAGCACGCACAGGCCTGGCTCTACCACCCAGGCGTGTTCGTGCCAGGGTTGCCGGTCAAGGGTCGCCCGCGCCCAGCCTTCACGTGGGGCAAGGTCCATATTGAAGTGCAGGCCCAGGGAGTTCTCCGGGCACATGTCCACCAGCAGCACTTTCTGCCCCAGCTCATGCAGCGCATGGCCCAGGGCCGCCAGGGTTGAGCTGGTGCCCACGCCACCCCGCACGCCACGCAAACTCATGCTGATCATGGGGTTTGCTCCGTGTCCTTGGCCAGCAACGGGGGCTGCTTGTACTGCGCCTCTAGATAGGCCAGCAACGGCCAGCGCTCAAAGGCCTGCAACAGCTCCATATGTGCCGACACATCGACATATTCCAGGGCATGCAGCTCCATCATGGATTTAAGCCGGGCAATATCATCGGCCCGTTCTTTGCGCGAAAGGATATCGGCGCTTATTTGAACCGCTGTGGGTAAGGCAGCCATCCGCCGTTCTCCTTGATTCGCACATAAGGTTTGCCGTTGTAGTCGAGTACTACGGTCCCTGAGTTTTCCGATACTTTCGCGGTTTTCGGCAGATCGGTGAGCAGCCTGGACCAGTCCACGGTCTGGCCATTGCTCAGCGCCGGATCGGCGTACAGGCGAGCTATGATTTCTGCCACGGCCAGGTAGCTGCTGGGTTCACTGACGTGGATAGGCTGGGTTTGCGCGTTGTCGCCCATATTGATCAGCTTGATACCCACCGGTACATGGGTGATGGAGTCACTGGGGATTTCGCGCATGCCGGCTATCTGCATGCGGTCACCGTGCAGCGCTGCGCCATGCTCAGGGACGATGGCTACCACGACGCGACGGCCACTTTTTTCCAGCTCTTTAAGGAAGGCATTAAGATCGTCGAGAAGGATCTGCGCCCGGCTGCGGTAGTCAGCGGCCTGGGTGCCGCCATCGGACTGCACCTGGCGGTTACCGTCGTGCAGGCTGGTGGTGTTGTAGAACAGCGCCATATTGGGTGAGTCTTCAGTCATGCGGTGCTGCCACCACTTGCTCAGCACATCACGGTCGCGCCAGATCGGCGAGCCGTCAAAACCGACATAGGTACGCGGCAGGCCTGCGGGTACAACACCCAGAGCCGGAGGAGGCAACTGGCCCTGTTCACGCACTTCCTGCAGGAAACCGTCGAATTCACCGGTGTGGTTAAGCATCAGCTCATTGGAAAAGCCCAGCTTGCGCAAGTCATCGAACAACAGGCACTGATCCGCCGGTTGTTTGTACAACTGCGCATGGGAGGTCTGGCCGCAACTGGCGCGCAGCAAGCGAATGGCTGCGGGGCCGCTGTAGGCGGTGGCCGAGTTGAAGTTGTCGAATATCACGTCCATCTGGCTGAACAACGGGTTGTCACGCAAGCCCACGGCATCCAGGTCGTCCCAGGCCATGGAACAAATATTGATCACCAGCAGATCGAACGGGGGCGGCTTGACTGCCGGTTCCTTGAACTCGACCTTGCGCGTGGATTCGTTGAGATAGAACTTCTCCAGGTAGCCATTGAGCGTCGCGTCGTCGGGCTCGCCTGCGCTGACGGTCGGCACGCCCGTGGCAGTCTGTGCGCCGGCCATTTGCGGTTGCACGGAAGGTGGCAACAGCCACTGCAGATTGCCCATGCCCAACCAGGCAAAGCCCAGCAGGGTGAGGGTGGTCAGGCGCAGCCACTGGTTCAGGAACAGGTAGCCGACAAACAGCAACAGCAACAGGGCGCACACTTGCCAGTCGATAAAGCGCCCCAGCAGCTCGACGATATAGTCGAACGAAAAGTTCAACACCCCCGGTTGTGCCAGCAGGCGGCTGAAGGGCGGGAACCAGGTGTCCTGGTACAGAAGGGCCACGGCCACCGGAATGGCAATCAGGGTGCGCAAACGGCGTAGCGCCGGGTTGGCGATCGGAATCAGCAAAACAGCAGCAAAGATCAGGTTGGGCAAAATCTGGATGTTCAGATGCCCCGTCCAGGCCAGCAGGAACTTGGCCAGGAAATACAGGTTCCAGGCGCCCAGGCCGCTCCAGGATCCGGCAATTTTGTGCGCCGGTGCGTCAGACTTAAACAGACTCATCAGGCGTTCTCTGAGCAGGGCTGGCTGGCATGCGACGGCGAACGCCGCACGATTTCAAATAGCGGGGAGAGAGGTACTGCTCGAAATGACTTTTCAAGTACATCCGCATGCGCTGCCAGAACAGCGTCAGCAGTACGGTCACCACACAGGTCAATGCAATGACATCGATTAGCTCAAGGAACGTCATGACTGTGGCTCACTGATAGGCAGGGTGAATCTTTGCGGATTTAACGGCGCACGTTCACCCGTAGCAGATACCGCTTGCGTCGCATGGGTCTCGACGGGGATATGCAAGTGTGCAGGCACGGCGCCAGCTTTCATAAAGGCGTCAGCCGGCAGATCGGACAACCCGCTGAGCATGCGGCGCTGGCTGAACATGTCGCGCCAGGGCAGGCGGCAAACATTGCCCAGTGCCGGTTCCAGTCCGTCAGCGCGGCAGGCAAACAGAAAGAGGTAAAGCTCGCCATCCAGCAGGCAGGCAAAGTCGCCGAATCGACGCAGGCACATCTGATTGAGGAACAGTTCCTCACCAATGCCGGGCACCGGTTCGAACTTCATCAACTGGTGGGTTACCTCACCCGAACTGTCCTGGTAGATCTGCGCAACGGCTTCGAAAAAATCACGGGGGCTCACCAGCCCGCGAATTTGCGGCGGGCGCTGACGTTCCAGAAGGGTCTTGAAATCAATGTTCTGCGTGTACTGCCAGCGCTGCCCCTGAATGCTTTCAATCATGCTCAGAAAACGTGAGAGCAGGGTGCCGTCGGGAACGATCAGGTTGGCCCCGCAGGCCAGCAACAGACGTTCATCGCGGTAGCGCACCGACGGTTCCATTTCGCGCACAACGATCTTCAACTGCGGCCCGCAATGTTCGCGCAAGTCGTGCAACTGCTGTGCAAGCTCAAGTAACTGGTAGCTGTTGTCGATGCCGACAATTACGGTCGCGGCGCTGGCTGACTGGGCTGCTTCGAGCAATGCATCACGGTTTTCGAACAGGTACCAGTGCTTGGACATTGACGGCGCACCCTCCAGCACGGAGCGCTCGGCAAGATAAACGTGCTGATCGTCCGCTACCCGGGGCTGGGTATCGACCTCGGTTTGCGGGATCAGGCGCAAGGTCGCGTCCTGGTCCGACAACTTGAACTCCTGCCCGGCGCTAACGCCCAGATCGCTGTGCCAAAAGTGCAACTGATAGCGCAGGTCGCCGTTGTAGCGGTACAAGCGACTTAAACCGGAAAGGGTTTGATTGAGTTGCAGCAACTGCGCATGCAGCAGCGCTGCCTCGCCATGGGTAATCACTAGCAATGTGGCGTTGCGCTCCAGCAGCCAGGAACGCATGCGCTCGAACCAACGTTGCAATTGGACCGCTGTGGTGGTCTCAGCCCAACTGTTGGCAGGCAGCACCAGCAGGATCTGGCTTGAAGGGGCGGTACCGGCACGCGCAAGGTCGCGGTTCAACGTGGCCAGCCCAGGCACGATGACTCTTGGTGCGATCTCGAACAGCTTGAGTTTTTCCGGCCCGCGATCGGGCGCCATGTCGTTGACCAGGCCTTGTGCGTAGCCGGTGCTGGCAATCAAGGTTGCCGGCACGCTTTCGGGTATGTTTTCAAGAAATTGCCGAGCAAGCAGTTTTGCGTCAGCGGAGTGACCGACCGTGACCCAATACAAGCCGCCTGCGCGCAACACAATGTGTTGATCCGGCAATCCGCCTATGGCCAAACTGATATGAACCAAGCGTAACGTCCCCCAAGGATGAACAGGTGTTAAGGCGTTCGGGTACTGCCAGCCATCACCTGTCTATTTCTTTAGGTGTCAATAGAATGACTGTCAACATTTAACCCGTTACGTCTCAGTTGTTTCTTCTTGTACTGTGTGCTGTGCATCATTTATGACAAGCGTAGTACTACACTCGAATGAGTGTAAGAAAGCGCGTACTTTATCATCTGAAACATCTGGTTGAGTGGCTTGAGACTGAGGATCGTCAAAAAAATAACGGCAATATGATTGTAGTCATTAAATTGGCTGCTCGCCTGGAAAGGCTGATATTCGAGGGCTCCGCACCTCAGGCCAAGGTATTTGTAGGTAACGCTCGCGAGAAAACCGGCTAAAGGGAGAGGAAAGTACGCGCCCGGCTTTCTGAGAGTCCCATTGCGTGCTATTGCTTACGCGGGTTCATTGTGAACAGAGCCATTGTGATCAGGTTCGCCCTCAGAACCTGAACCTGCCACTGAAATAGCCATGAGGTGCAGATATGCCAGTCAAGCACGACTTGTTACAGGACTTGGGGCTCACTAAAGAGGCCGTCAGCAAGTTTCGCAGCGAAAACCCGCATCTGAATCAGCTGTTTGTACAGTACGGCGAAAAAGATGCCGAGGTCGTTGAAGCTGAAGCCAACGACGCCATAGGCGTCCCTGATGATGTACTGCGCACGCTCAAGGAGCAGCGCTTGCAGATCAAGGATAAAATCGCGCAGATCCTCAGCGCTTAAGTCACCGCAAGCTGCAGGAAGTAGATATGTCCCGAATCATCAAAATTGTTGCCACATTGCGTGCCAAGCCTGGTTATGGCAAAACTGTCGAGCAGGCACTGCGCGCCTGTGTCGAAGGCTCACGGGCCGAACCGGGCTGCCGTTTCTATGACTTGCACGTGGATCGTACCGACCCCGAGCGTTTTGTCTTTATTGAAGGTTGGGCGGACATGGAGGCGATCGAGCATCATAAAACCACCCCGCACTACCAGGCGATGGCCCAGGCCGTGGGCGATCTATTGGCGCATCGCGAAGTGTTGTTGCTGGACGAACTGAGCGTTTAGGCCCGGTTCAAGTGCGCAACAGCCTGCGGCGGCCCTGAACAGGCCGCCGTTTTTATTGGCGGACGTTTAAAAATGTGCGGCATCGATCTGGAACAGTGATTCGCTGCCAGCCCGTATTCCTTGCTCCAGGCTCAGGGTGCGAGGCAACAAGCGGGAGAAATAGAACTGTGCGGTCGCCAGCTTGGTGTCATAAAACCCGGGGTCGGTACTGCGCGAGCGCTGCGCCACATCGGCCATGCGTGCCCATAGCCAGGCATACGCCACATAACCGAACAGGTGCAGATATTCGACGCAGGCGGCGCCTGTTTCATTGGGGTTGGCCCTGGCCCGTGCCTGCAGCCAGTCACTGACATCCTCAAGACGCTGCACTGCGTCCAGCAGTTCGCTGGCATAAGGCTTGCCGGGCCGGGTCGCGAAGTCACGGATGTGTGTGGTAAACAGGCGCAGGCTTGCACCGCCATTGGCGATCACTTTTCGGCCCAGCAAATCCAGCGCCTGGATGCCGTTGGTGCCTTCATAAATCTGCGCAATGCGCACATCGCGAACCAGCTGTTCCTGGCCCCATTCGCGGATATAGCCATGACCACCAAAGACTTGCTGGCCCAGCACGCAACTGTCAAAACCGGTATCGGTAAAGAAGGCCTTGGCCACTGGGGTCAGCAAGGCTACCAGCGCAGTGGCTTGCTGCTGCTCCTGCGGCTCGGTAGAGAACTTGGCCAGATCCAGTTGTTGGCCAACATAGCTGGCAAATGCCCGTCCACCTTCGGTCATGGCCTTCATGCTCAGCAACATGCGTCGCACATCGGGGTGGACGATAATCGGGTCGGCAATCTTCTCCGGTGCCACGGCTCCGGTCGGGGCACGACTTTGCAGGCGCTCGCGGGCATAGGTGCGGGCATTCTGGTAGGAGGCCTCGGCGCAGCCAATGCCCTGGATGCCGATCGACAGACGCTCGTAGTTCATCATGGTAAACATCGCGGCCAGGCCCTTGTTGGCTTCACCGATCAACCATCCCTGTGCGCCGTCAAAGTTGATCACGCAGGTTGCCGAAGCCTTGATCCCCATCTTGTGCTCGATGGAGCCGCAGCTCACCGCATTGCCTTGTCCGAGTGAGCCATCGTCATTTACCAGCACCTTGGGAACCAGAAACAACGAAATGCCCCTGGGCCCTGCTGGCGCATCCGGCAGCTTGGCCAGCACCAGATGGATGATGTTTGCGGTCAGGTCCTGATCGCCGCCGGTGATGAATATCTTGCTGCCGGTGAGGCTGAAACTGCCGTCAGACTGCGGTTCGGCGCGGGTGCGGATAATCCCCAGATCGGTGCCGGAATGGGCCTCGGTCAGGCACATGGAACCGGCCCAGCGGCCTTCGTACATCGGTGGCAGGTAACGGCTTTTGAGGGGTTCGCTGGCGTGGGCATCGATGGCAAGGCAAGCACCGCTGGTGAGCGCCGAATAAAGGGCAAAACTGGAGTTTGCGCCGTAGAGCATTTCTTCAAATTGCACGGCGAGCATTTTCGGCATGCCCAGGCCGCCAAATTCAGGATTGCCCGACAGGCCTACCCAGCCGCCTTCGATGTAGGTGTTGTAGGCTGACTTGAAGCCTTCAGGTGTGGTGACCTGGCCCGCCAGCCAGTGTGCGCCTTCTTCGTCGCCACTGCGGTTGAGCGGGGCGATCAGTTGGCCGGTGACCTTGGCGGCTTCCTCAAGTATGGCGTCGGCGGTATCGGCGTCGACGTGGTCGGCCAGGGCTGGCAGCCTGGCCCAGAGTGCGGGGGCTTCGAAGACTTCGTGCAGGACAAAGCGCATATCGCGCAGGGGGGCGTTGAATTCAGGCATGAAAAACCTCGTTTTTTGCAGCTGAAGGCATTCTGTGGGAGCGGGCTTGCTCGCGATTTGGGCGCCGCGGCCTGTCTGGGTAACCGAAGCGACACCTTCGCGAGCAAGCTCGCTCCCACAGTGGGTCTATAGGGGGCAGTTACAGTGCTTTGGCCATATCACGCAGCACGAACTTCTGGATCTTGCCCGTGGAGGTCTTGGGCAGCAGGGTGAACACCACCGTACGGGGCACTTTGAACCCGGCCAGGTGATCGCGGCAAAAGGCAATGATCTCGGCCTCGCGCACCTGCTGATGATCGGCCTTGAGAGTGATAAAGGCGCAAGGCGTTTCACCCCACTTTTCACAGGGCCGCGCCACCACGGCCGCCTCCATGACGCCCGGGTGTCGGTAGAGCACACCCTCGACCTCGATGGTGGAAATGTTCTCGCCACCGGAAATGATAATGTCCTTGAGCCGGTCGCGAATTTCGACGTAGCCGTCCGGGTGGCACACGGCAAGGTCACCGGTGTGGAACCAGCCGCCTTCGAAGGCTTCGGCCGTGGCGCTGGGATTCTTCAGATAGCCCTTCATTACCGTATTGCCGCGCATGAAAATCTCGCCCATGGTCTCGCCGTCACGGGGCGTCGGTACCAGGGTTTTCGGGTCGGCCACCATCACGCCTTCCAGCGTCGGGTAGCGCACGCCCTGGCGGGACTTGATCTGTGCGCGTTCGGCCAGAGGCTGCGCATCCCACTTTTCATGCCAGGCACAAATCGTCACCGGACCATACACCTCAGTCAGGCCATAGACGTGGGTGACCTTGATGCCCATTTCTTCCACGGCACCAATCACCTTGGCCGGTGGCGCAGCGCCTGCGACCATCGCATGCACCGGGTGGTCGATGGCAGCCTTGGCGGACTCGGGCATATTGACCAGGGCGTTGAGCACAATCGGTGCACCACACAGATGGGTGACCTGATGCTCGCGAATCAACGTGAGGATCTTTTGCGGGTCAACCCGGCGCAGGAACACATGCACGCCAGCCAGCGCGGTGATGATCCATGGGTAGCACCAGCCGTTACAGTGGAACATCGGCAAGGTCCACAAATACACCGGGTGATTGCCGATGGCCCAGACCATCTGGTTGCCTAGGGAATTGAGGTAAGCACCGCGATGGTGATACACCACGCCCTTGGGGTTGCCGGTGGTGCCGGAGGTGTAATTGAGGGCAATGGCCTGCCATTCATCTGCGGGCCATTGCCAATCAAACTCGGGATCGCCTTCGGCCAGCAGCGCTTCATAGTCCAACTGGCTGACCGGCTGGCCTTCACCGTATTCGGGGTCATCCACATCAATGATCAGCGGGGGGTGATCGAGCATGGCCACGGCCGCATGCACTACGTCATGGAACTCGCGATCGGCAATCAGTACCTTGGCTTCGCCGTGGGCGAGCATAAAGGCGATGGCTTCAGCATCGAGGCGAACATTGAGGGCATTGAGCACCGCGCCGATCATGGGCACGGCAAAGTGCGCTTCAAGCATCGCCGGGATATTGGGCAGCATCACCGCTACCGTATCGCCCTGGCCAATCCCGCGCCCGGCCAGGGCACAAGCCAGGCGGCGGCAACGACTGTAGGTCTGCGCCCAGGTGCGGCGGATGGCGCCGTGAATCACGGCAGGGTAATCGGGGTAGACGCTGGCTGTACGTTCGATAAAACTCAGCGGAGACAGGGCAATATGGTTTACGGCAGTCGGCTCAAGGCCGTGCTCAAAAATCGACATGAAGGTCATTCCGGTGGCTGATTGTTAGCTCTATGGCTGCCTGCTCTGCCGATGGCGAGCGGGTCAGTTTTATGTCCGGTCTGACTTATAGCTCACTCCGGGTTTGATATGGAAGTAATACCTAAGCAATATAGTAGTTGTACTATATAAAGAAAAATTCGCTCAAGTCCTGGATGCCCAATGCCGATCGCGCTGCTTCCCCATGACCCTCAACCCTCTGTAGTGCTTGATAGAGACGGCTTGGCGCTGGCAGCCAACGACGCACTGATCCGCCTGCTGGCGGGCAAGGCGTTGAGCCAGGCGCGCGCGCTGTTGCCGGGCAATCTGCCGGAGCTGGTCCGCGCCTGCCTCAAGCAGGGCAGAGCCATCGAGCAGGTAGAGGCGCAAAGTGCTCAGCAGGTCTGGCTCTGGACGCTTATTCCCGACCCCGACAGCCAGTGTGTGCTGGCCCGCGGGCGTGAAGCGAGTACAGAACTGCTGGCCGGGCGAGAGGCGGCCAAAGCCCGACGCCTGTACCGGCTGATTACCGAAAACACCACGGACCTTATCTCGCGCCATACGCCTGATGGGCGTTTTCTGGATGCCTCGCCGGCGTCCTGGACCCTGCTTGGCTACTGGCCCGAAACGCTGCGCGGGACCCTGGCCCAGCGTCTGTTTCATGCTCACGACCTGAAGCTGGCGCTGCGTCAGGCCCGTGATGCCCTGCAACTCGACGGCTATCACACCATGACCTACCGCATTCGCCATCAGGCAGGGCATTACCTTTGGTTTGAAACAGCCAGCCGGGCAATTCGTGAAACCTACACCGGGGCGGTCGTCGAAGTGGTCAGTGTGTCGCGGGATATCACGGCCCGCGTCCAGGCTGAAGAGAACAAGCGGCGTCTGGCTGAAGTGGTGGAAGCCAACCCTGATCCGGTGCTGTTTATCGACCCGGCTGGCGGGGTGTCGTATCTCAACCCGGCAGCACGGCGTCTGCTGGGTCTGCTGCCCGCAGAAGGCATGCCCGCATTGGCTGATTTTTTGACCGCGCAAGTCTTGGCTACCCTGGAGAGCAACGGCTGGCACAGTGCAGAGGCGCAGGGTTTGTGGAGTCACGAGACCCGTTTGTTGCCCTTGAATGGCGAGCCTTCGGTGCCGGTGTCGTTACTGCTGCTGGCTCATCGCTCGACTGCCGGAGAGCGGTTTTTCTCGCTGGTGGCACGGGATATGCGCGAGCGTGAACTGCGCGAAGCCCAGCAGCGCCATCATCAGGATGAAATGGCCCATACCGCGCGCCTGGTCACACTGGGCGAACTGGCATCGGGGATTGCCCACGAAATCAATCAACCGCTGGCGGCAGTGGTCAATTACGCCAATGCCAGCCAACGTTACCTGCAAAGCCTGGACAGTAATCCTGCCGCAGTCGAGCGTGTGGCCCAGGGACTGGAGCGGATCAACCTGCATGCCAATCACGCCGCGCAAGTGATCAAGCGCCTGCGCGGTTTTTTGCGCAAGGGGCGGCGTAACCTGCAAGCGCTGGATATCAGTGAGGTGGCGCGCCAGGCCGTCAGCCTGTGTGCCTGGGAGGCCGGGGAACGAAATGTCACTATCGAGCTGCAGTTGCCGGAGTCCCTGCCATGGGTATACGCCGACCGGGTGTTGCTGGAGCAGGTGCTGCTCAACCTGTTGCGCAATGCCATAGATGCCAACAACGAGCAATTACCGGGTCAGCTTTCGCGGATCATCCTGCAGGCTCAAACCCTTGATGGCGCCACCCTGCAAATCAGCGTGCAGGATCAGGGGCCGGGGGTAAGCGCCGGGGAGCTTGAGCAGTTGTTCACACCGTTTTACACCAGCAAGGCAGAAGGTCTCGGGCTGGGTTTGTCGATGAGCCGCAGCATCGTCGAAGGCTTTGGCGGTGAACTCAATGCCCGACCACAAACCAGCGGCTTGCTGATGTGCTGCTGCCTGCCATTGATGGCTTCACTCAACACGACAAGAGAGTAACGATGACAACCCAAACCCGGCCTGTGGTGTATGTGGTGGATGACGATCAGGGCATGCTCGACTCGACGGTCTGGTTGCTCGAGTCCGTGGGCCTCAATGCGCTGGCGTTTACAAGCGGGCAGGCCTTTCTTGACGCTTGCGACCCGACCCTGTGTGCCTGTGTGGTACTGGATATCCGCATGCCGGCCATGGGCGGCCTGAATGTTCAGCAGGCATTGCGTGAACGAGGGATCAGGATGCCGGTGATCTTTGTCAGCGGGCATGCCGATGTGCCCATTGTGGTACGGGCTTTCAAGGCCGGTGCCCATGATTTTATCGAGAAGCCCTATAACCAGCAGTTGTTGCTCGACAGCGTACAGCAGGCCCTGAGTGGCGATACCGCGCAGCAAAGCGCCAGCCAGGAACAGACCGAACTTGAGGCCCGTCTGCAAAGCCTGACACCGCGTGAGCAAGATGTATTCATGCCTTTGGTCAAGGGCTGCACCACCCGTGAAATTGCCGCGCTGCTGGGGGTGAGTACCAAGACTATCGACCTGTATCGCTCCCGGGTGATGAAGCGCATGCAGGCCCGGCATTTGCCCGATCTGGTGGGCATGGCCATTGCTGCCGGGCTGGTTGATCCGCTCAGGTTGGGTTAGCCAGTAATGCCTCGACGCCAGCCATGACGGCAGGCGTGTCGGTGTGGGCGACGTTGAAGCGCATGCAGCGGCGCAGTTGCGGATCAAAACCGAACAGGATCCCGGGCGCGAGCACCAGGCCACGGGCAAGCGCCTGCTGGGCGAGGGTTTCGCCATCCAGCCCGGCAGGCAATGTGGCCCAGATAAACATGCCGCCGGCGTAGGGCGCGCTCAACCTGAAGCCCAGGCCCTGCAACCAGCCCGAAACCCTTGCACCACTGGCCTGCAGGCCTTGCACCACGCGCTTGCGGTGTTTGTGATAAGTGCCGTCATTGAGCATCGAGCACACCAGTTGCTCAAGCATTTCCGAAGTAATCCCGCCGCACATCAGTTTCATCTGGGTCAGCTCGGCGGCCATCTGCGCAGAGGCCACGACAAAGCTCACCCGCAGGTTGGCACTGAGGGTTTTCGAAAAACCGCTCAGGTAGGTCACTTGCTCCACGCCTGCCAGCGCCACCAGTCGGGGGGGCGGTTCTGGGTGCAGGTCGCCATAAAGATCATCTTCGATAATGGCGCACTCATAACGCTTGGCCAGCTCGAGCAGTCCGTAGGCCTGCCCGGGTGTGAAGGAGTGCCCGGTGGGGTTATGCAGCAGCCCGGTGGTGAGGTAAAGCGTTGGCCGGTGCTGGCTGAACAGGGTTTGCAGCGCTTGCAGGTCCAGCCCTTGGGCAGTGCGCTCCACAGTGATCACGCGCACGCCATGCAAGGCCAGGTTGGCGTGAAAATTGAAATAACAGGGCATGTCCAACAGCACGGTATCGCCGGGGCGCACGCGCAAGCGCAGCAGCATGTCGAGCCCCAGCACGGTATTGGCCGTGGTGATGATCTGCTCGACCCCCACATTCAGGCCCTGGCTCAACAGTTTCTGCTGCAAGGCCTGACGCAGCGGCAAATAGCCCGCCGGGTCACCATAACCGGTCAGTCGCAGGGCTGGCGAGCGACTGAGCTGGCGCATGTTGCCACGCAGGGCGCTGGCTTCCAGCCAGCTTTCCGGTAAATGCCCGCTGCCGGGGCGCAGGGCACCGCTGGCACCGGTCAGGGAGCGGCGCAAGACGCTGTGCAAGTCTTGCGGCAGCAGGTCAAGGGCAGTGGCGCGTCCGCTCTGCAGCGTTTTCGTCGCAACAAAGTAGCCCAGGCCCTGACTGGATGTGATTCTGTCCTGCCCGCGCAAGCGATCCAGGGCTTCGATCAGGGTGAATTTGCTGACGCCCCAGTGAGCAGTCATCTCGCGTGCCGAAGGCAGTTTGCTGCCGGGGTTGAGCAGACCCTGATCAATGGCCTGGCTCAAGGCATCAACAATCTGCTGGACCTTGGACAGGCCGGGTTGAAACGCAACGGTAGGTAAGTGCATGCAGGGCCTCGTACTTTACCGGTCATGCTACCAGTAAAGGTCGGTAAAGTTTGTCAGTGCTTGCTCTGCCAATAGCCAGCAGGCCCTGCCTAGACTGCGCGACCGTAATTTCTGGATTCAACCACCGTCATGGCCACGCAACTGACACTCGCTTCATTTCTGTATTTTCTGATGTTTTGCGCCACCATGACCTTCAGCCCCGGGCCCATGACCCTGCTCTTGATGGGGTTCGGCATGCAGCAGGGGCTCAAGCGTTCCATGCCGGTACAACTGGGAGCCAGCGCAGCGTATCTGGTGTCGATTCTTGTATTTGCCGTAGGCTTCGCCGAACTGATCAAGGGCAACCCGTTAATCAGTCGCGGGATCCAGTATGTGGGGGTTACGTACTTGCTGTACCTGGCGTACCGGCAGTGGACCAGCACCGGGTTGAAACTGGACAGTCCCGACACACTGCACAACGATTTTACAGGGCGCTTTGGCAAGGGCCTGCTCACCGGTTTCTCCAACCCGAAAACCATCGTCATGTTCAGCGCCGTATTCCCGCAGTTCGCCGGGCAGGGCAGTGATTCCCGAATGCTGGATCTGGCGGTACTGGGGCTGGCTTTTTTGCTGCTGCAGTTTGCCAGTGGTTGCCTGTATTGTTACTTCGGTCAACGTATTCGCCGGGTGCTGCAAAGCCCGTCGCGACAAGTGTTGTTGCAACGGGCTACAGCCTGCATGTTGCTAGGGGTTGCAGTGATGCTGGCGCGAGGTTTTACCCAGGGCTGAACCTGCCGGGCGCTGGTGTCATCACGCCGCCAGGGGCTTGCTGTTCAGGGACTTTTTGTATTCGGCTTTCATCGCTTCCATCTGTTTTCCCAGCTCATCGAGCACCGCTTTACCGAGCAACTTGCGGGCCTGGGGAAACATCTCGGTTTCTTCCTCTTCGATATGGTGCTCGAGGAGTTCCTTGACCACCTTTGCACGACCGGAGAATTCCAGAGAATCGGGGGCAGTTTTCTTAAGGTCAGGCAATACCAGGGAGTCCACAGTACGGTGTTCTTCCTTCGCTTCGTGGTACATGACGGCTTGCTCTTTACCACCGGCTTTCTTGAAGACCGGGTAGAGGATTTCCTCTTCAAGGCGGGTGTGGATAGTAATTTCCATTTCCAGTTTGTTGAGCAGTTCAGTGCGTTTTTTCACGGCGCGCTCGGTGGAGTCGCTGAGCTGGCTCAAGATGGCCTTGACTCGTTTGTGGTCTTCCAACAGCAAATCGATGGCATTCATATTCACTCACCTGTCTCTTTCACGGATAGGGATGGGCCTTTATGCATGCGACCCTCAGGGGTGAATATTGCATTAGCTGTACCAACTTGAACGGACGATATAAAATTAATAAAAATCAATTAGTTAAGTTTCAAAGCTGACGTTTCTATTCGTGCAGAATGCATGTATGCCGCGCCCAGGTCATGCAATTCGCGAGTAGGTTGGCGTTAATGCGCTAAACGCGGAAATCCCCGCCGCATGGGGTATATTGCGAACTGTTTCTGCCTGTAATGAGATTGGTTTTGTCTACGATTGACTCCCCGCTACCGCCGCTTTCTTCCTTGGTGTTAAACCCGGTGCAAACGCCTGTGGCGCTTTATCTTCAGCGGCTGGCGCCGTCCAGCCGCCAGACCATGCGTTATGTCTTGCAGGAAGCGGCAGACCGCCTGGGCGCTGAAGACGTGGCGATTGATGAATTCCCCTGGCATCAACTGCAACCGGGGCATATCACCGCACTGGTGGCGGCGTTGCGTGAAGACGGTTACGCGCCAAATACCTCATCGCTCTATGTCAACGCCATTCGCGGCGTGATGAATCAGGCCTGGCAACAAAACCTGATCACTCAGGATCATTTGCTCAAGATACGCGCAGTCAAGGCGGGAGGCGGTTCGCGGCTGGTCAAGGGGCGTAACCTGCGGCGCAATCTGATTCGCGAGCTGATGGACGTCTGTGCCGCAGACCCCCGTCCGCAAGGGCTCAGGGACGCGGCGATCATCGCAATTCTGTATGGCTCGGGGATGCGCAAGTCCGAGTCGGTGAATATGGACCTGTGGCAGGTCGATGTAGAACAGCGCAGCTTGCAGGTGCTGGGCAAGGGCAACAAGGAACTGATCAAGTTTGCACCGGCCTGGGCTTTCGAAAAACTGGAAGAGTGGCTGGCGTTCCGCCGGGCGAACCTGCCGGACGGGGTCAGTGATGACACCTTTTTGTTCAATCGCATCCGCCGCGGCAACCATATCACTCGTGATCGCCTGACCAAACATGCGATCTATTATATCGCCAAGCAGCGGGGCAGGCAGGTAGGGGTCGACATCATGCCCCATGATTTTCGTCGCTCGTTCATTACCCGGGTGATTGAAGAGTACGACGTGTCGATCGCACAGAAGCTGGCGCACCACGCCAACATTGCCACCACCGTCAGCTATGACGTGCGCGATGACAACGAGCGGCGCAATGTGACCGACCGCTTCCTGTTGTAAGCGCAACGGTTGGCGGTTTTAAGAATTAATGAACCCTCGCGCCATCTCCCCGCCTAACGTTTAACAACCACAGGAGGTCGCGCATGCAAATCGAAACCATATGGGTGGTACTGGCAATTATTCTGGTGCTGCTGGAGCTCTGGGCAATCCGCGGGGTGATGAAAAGTGGGGCACGGTCAAGCAGCCGGCTGATGTGGATTGCCATTATCATCTTCGCGCCGTTGCTGGGCATGCTGGCGTGGCTGGTTGCCGGGCCAAGGCAGCCGAGCACACACCATTGAATATCACGTATTGGTCTTGAGCTTGGTCCACAAACGGGTGCTCAGACGGGCGATTTTGGCCGGCAGGTCTTCCACGGTGAACAGGGTGTCGATCACTTCACTGGACGGGTAGATCGCCGGGTCCTGTTTCACGTCCGGCGCAAGGTACGGGTCTGCCGCCTGGTTGGGGTTGGCGTAGTGGATATGGTTGCTGATAGTGGCAATCACTTGCGGGGTCAGCAGGTAGTTCATGTAGGTGTAGGCATTTTTTTCATGGGGCGCGCTCTTGGGCATGACCACCATGTCCAGCCATAACGTCGAACCTTCCTTTGGGATCGAATACGCAATGTCGATCCCGTTCCCGGCTTCCCGCGCACTTGCCGCAGCCTGTACCACATCACCGTTGAAGCCGATCACCGCACAGATATTGCCGTTGGCCAGATCACTGATGTATTTGGATGCATGAAAATACTGAACATAAGGTCGTATTTTCAGCAGCGCCGCTTCGGCTTTCTTGTAGTCCTCAGGCTCATGACTATGGTGCGGCAAGCCCAGGTAGTTGAGAGTGATCGGCAACACTTGCGTCGGATTGTCGATAATCGCCACACCGCACTGGCTCAGTTTTTTGATGTTGTTTTCATCGAAAAACAGGCTCCAAGAGCGGGTGACATCCGTGGTACCAAAAATCGCCTTGATCTTCTCGACGTTGTAGCCGATCCCCGCCGTGCCCCACATGTAGGGGTAGCCGTACTGATTGCCGGGATCGTTGGCTTCCAGTTTGTTCATTAACACCGGATCCAGGTTCTTCCAGTTTGGCAACTGGCTCCTGTCCAGTTTCTGGATGGCACCGGCCTTGATCAGGCGGGACATAAAGTGGTTCGAAGGGCTGACCACGTCATAGCCGGTATTACCGGTCATCAACTTGGATTCCAGCACTTCATTGCTGTCGTGAATATCGTAGGTCGCCTTGATCCCTGTTTCCTTGGTGAAGGTGGTCAGGGTGTCGTCGGCAATATAGCCGTTCCAGTTGGAAATATTCACGCTCTCGTCGGCGTGGCTGACGGCCGAAAACGCGGCGAGCATGACCGCAAGGGAAACCGGGCTGATGTTCATGTTCAATCACCTTTTCAAGGAGCTTTTATTCTTTTGTGGTGTGAGGGTGTTCAGATTTCTGTTTTGGCTCTGAGGGCTTCCATGCGCATGCGCAGCGCTGCACCGACGTCAAAAAATGGCCGTGGCGGCAACCAGCCCGGCTGCGCTCTGTCCATGACCGACTGCAGCAGGGGCGAGCTGGCGCCACAGGCCAGCTCTGCGAGCAGACGGCCCCACAGCGTGCCGCGGGCAACCCCGGAGCCATTGCAGCCCGCCACGGCATAGATGCCTTCCTCGACCTTGGCAAAGTACGGCTGGCCACTGCGGGTAGCGCTCAGATGGCCGGTCCAGGTGTAGCGGATGTCTTGCTCACCGAGCCCGGGGAAGCGACGTTGCAGGCCCAGTGCATGGTGTTTTCGACGCAGTGACAAGTCACTGCCGGACAAATCGCGCGTACGGTATTCCGCGGTATTGCGGATCATTACCCGCCGATCCGGAGTCAGTCGCACCGTGGCGCCCAGCGGCCTCGTCGACAGTACGCCCCAGGGCTCGACACTGCCGATGGCCTGATACTCCTTGTCGCTCAGGGGGCGGGTGAGGCTGGCGCTGAGCTCCATCGGGAAGGTTGCGCTGTTGTCGATCCCGGCGCGGGGGATAAAGGCATTCAGGCATACCAGTACCTGTGCGGCTTCAATGCTGCCCTGGATACCCTTGGCCCGAATGCGTCCGCCACTCAGGCGTTCAAGCCCGATGATGTCGGTGTTTTCAAAAAGGCTGACATTGGCCGGCAAGGCATCCAGCAGACCCTTGACGTATTTCGCCGGCTGCAACAACGCATTGCCATTGCCGCACCAGATGGCCGCCTGGTAATGGCGGGTGCCGAGTGTCTGCGCCAGTTGCGCGCCTTCCAGAAAGTGTGCAGATGCGCCGACTGCATGCAGGGTTTTGAGCTTGGCCTCAACCTGGGTCAATTTGCCCGGGTCGTTGACGGCGAAGTAGTAACCCGAATCCCGGTACTCGCAGTCGATGCCGTGGCGCGCAATGCGCATGCGCACTTCATCACCGGCCGCCTGGCCGATTGTCGAGTCCACGGCATAGCCGGCAAATCCACCCTTGCCGATCAGCTCGTCATCCGCCGGGTTTTCATGGGCCACCGCGTAACCGGAGTTGCGTGCTGATGCCCCTTGGGCTGCACGTTGCCTGTCGACAATCAGAATGCGAGCTTGCGGGTGCAATTGCGCCAGGGAATGGGCCGCACTGAGGCCGGTAATGCCCGCACCGATAATCAACCAGTCGGCTTTCTCGATGCCTTTGAGGTGATCACGGAGGGGGGAGCTTCCTGCCAGGGCAATCCAGCCACATTCATTCTTCACGTTTCACCTCATTTGCCGGTCAGGGGGCTGCCCGGCCTTTGAATACATGCGCTAATTGCATGGCTGGCCGTTGCTGGCGCTGGTTATGAATGGAATTTAGGCGGTACCAAGTGATATAACCAACGCTATTAATTCATTGATTGATGCAAAAAAAACATGGATAAGGTTCGTCACGTACCCTCGTTGCAGGGTTTGCAGGCACTGGTGGAGGTGGCTGAATCGGGCAGCTTCACCCAGGCGGCGCAAACGCTGTGTCTGACCCAAAGCGCTATCAGCCGGAAAATCCAGCAACTGGAAGCTCACTTTGGTGTGACGTTGTTTGTCAGAACCAGTCGCAGCGTGCGCATGACCGTCGAAGGCGAACAGGTGCTGGCCAGTGCCCGCGGCATTCTTGAACAGTTAAAGCTGCTGGAAGATCGTTTGTCGCCGCAAAAGCGACCGTTCCGTATCCGCATGCATGTATCGCTGGCCGTGCGCTGGTTACTGCCCAAACTCAGTGACTTTTACTTGCAGCACCCGGACATAGCCTTGTCGATTGAAACGGTCGCCACCGAGGTTGTCGAACCGGCCAGCGACAGCGATGCCTACATCCTGTACTTGCCCCGACCCTCCACTGACCCGGCCTGCATGGCTTTATTCGATGAGGCTCTGGTGCCAGTGTGTGCACCCAGCCTGGGGCCGCTGGCGTCGATGGAAGATCTGCTGCGCTTTGCGCTGTTGCATCGCTCGGCCGACCAGCAAGCCTGGCACGACTGGCTAGCCGCCAATGACGGCAAGCCGCTGCACAGCTATCGGCATATCCCGTTCAATCTCGATGAGCTGGCCCTCGATGCTGCCGCGCGTGGCTTGGGGGTGGCGGTCACGGACATGACCCTGGCGGCGGAGTCCATTCAACGCGGGGCACTGGTGATTCCGTTTGGTGAGCCGTTGAAAACCGGTGGTAACTATTCGTTGTGCCTGCAACTTGCTGCAGACTTGCATCCGGCGTGTCCGGCGGTGCTGCAATGGTTCGCCAGTCAGGTCGAGCAAGGCGGAGGAGGGAGAACTTGTTAAATTTTGTAATAAGTCCGCTAGCAGGAAATGAGTTTAATCGCTGTAGGATTGCATCCCCAATTCACTAAAGGCTTGTATGAACACCCTTCAGGAACCACCCAGTCGCAGTTTTGAATCTGCGCTTGCCCCAGGCTTGATCCTCGCAATCGAGCACGCGTTACCCATTCCCCGCCCTCTGTTTAGCGCCAGCACCTCTGCTGCTGCGCTTGTCTGTGCGCGCTCGCCGTTAACCCAGCACCTTCGTGAGATTGACTGATACCTATGGAATGGATTGCAGATCCCACGGCCTGGCTCGGCCTGTTGACCCTGATTGTGCTGGAACTGGTACTGGGTATTGATAACCTGGTGTTTATCGCCATCCTCGCCGACAAACTGCCGCCGGAGCAGCGCGACCGTGCCCGGGTCATCGGCCTGACGCTGGCCCTGGTCATGCGCCTGGGCCTGCTGGCCAGCATCTCGTGGATGGTCACGCTGACGCAGCCTTTGTTCGAAGTCTTCGACAAAGCGTTCTCGGGGCGCGACCTGATCATGCTGTTCGGCGGCTTGTTCCTGTTGTTCAAGGCCACGATGGAGTTGCATGAGCGCCTGGAAGGGCATGTGGCCGAGCGCTCATCGGCGCTGGGCTATGCCATGTTCTGGCCGATTGTGGCGCAGATTGTCGTGCTCGACGCGGTGTTTTCCCTGGACGCGGTGATTACCGCGGTAGGCATGGTTGAACATCTGTCGGTGATGATGATCGCCGTGGTGTTCTCGATCGGCCTGATGATCATCGCCAGCAAACCGTTGACCCACTTCGTCAACAGTCACCCTACGGTGATCATGCTGTGCCTGGGCTTCTTGATGATGATCGGCTTCAGCCTGACTGCCGAGGGCCTGGGCTTTCATATCCCGAAAGGTTATCTGTACGCCGCCATCGGCTTCTCGATCCTGATCGAAGTACTCAACCAGATTGCCCGTGCGCGCCGCAAGAAAAGCGTGCAGGGCCTGCGGCCCATGCGCGAGCGCACCGCCCATGCGGTGATGCGCTTGCTTGGCGGGCGCACCCTGAGTGCTGATGAAGTGGGCGAAGAGATTGCCGACATGCTTGACGGTGGCAGTCATCAGAACGTCTTCCATCGACGCGAGCGCGTGATGATCAGTGGCGTATTGCAACTGGCGGAACGGTCGATTCGCACGGTGATGACGCCCCGTGCCGAGATCGATCATATCGATCTGGCTGATTCGGCAGAGATCATTCGTACAAAGCTGATGCATTCATCGTATTCCCGACTGCCCCTGATCCGGGATGGCCGGGTAGATGAACCCTTGGGCTTTGTGCATAAAAAGGAGCTGCTCAAGGAGCTGTTGGCGGGGCATGAACCGGATCTGGAGGCGATGGCGCGCAAGGCCATCAATCTGCTGGACAGCTTCACGATTCTCAACGCTCTGGAACAGATGCGTAAAGAGTCGACGCACATTGCGTTTGTCATCAACGAGTTCGGTGACTTCATCGGCCTGCTGACCATGACTGACATTCTCGAGTCGATCGCTGGTGAACTGCCGGATGCCAGCGAGATAGAGGGGCCTAATATCGTTGCCCAGGAGGAGGGTTATCTGGTCAGCGGCGCCTTGAACCTGAGCCAGATTCGCCAGCACATCGGCTTTGCAGCCAAGGCCACGGATGACTATCAGACACTTGCAGGTATGGTCATGAGTTTACTGGATCGTCTGCCGATGATTGGCGACAAGCTGACGTGGGAAGGCTGGACCTTGACCGTAGTCGAGGTAGAAGAGCGGAGGGTGACGCGGGTGTTGCTGAGCAAATCCGCTCCCACAGTAAAAAGTTAGCGCGGTCATTGTGGGAACCGGGCTTGCCCGCGATGCAGGCAACCCGGTCTGTCTGAAGGACCGAGGCGCTGCTATCGCGAGCAAGCCCGCTCCCACAGTAAAGGGTTAGCGCGGTCAGTGTGGGAGCCGGGCTTGCCCGCGATGAAGGCAACCCGGTTTGTCTGAAGAACCGAGGCGCTGCTATCGCGAGCAAGCCCGCTCCCACAGTAAAAAGTTAGCGCGGTCAGTGTGGGAGCCGGGCTTGCCCGCGATGCAGGCAACCCGGTTTGTCTGAAGAACCGAGGCGCTGCTATCGCGAGCAAGCCTGCTCCCACAGTAAAAAGTTAGCGCGGTCAGTGTGGGAGTCGGGCTTGCCCGCGATGCAGGCAACCCGGTCTGTCTGAAGGACCGAGGCGCTGCTATCGCGAGCAAGCCCGCTTCCACAGTAAAAAGTTAGCGCGGTCATTGTGGGAGCCGGGCTTGCCCGCGATGCAGGCAACCCGGTCTGTCTGAAGGACATAGGCGCTGCCATCGCGAGCAAGTCCGCTCCCACAGTAAAAAGTTAGCGCGGTCAGTGTGGGAGTCGGGCTTGCCCGCGATGCAGGCAACCCGGTTTGTCTGAAGGACATAGGCGCTGCTATCGCGAGCAAGCCCGCTCCCACAGTAAAAGGTTAGCGCGGTCATTGTGGGAGCCGGGCTTGCCCGCGATGCAGGCGACCCGGTCTGTCTGAAGGATCGAGGCGCTGCCATCGCGAGCAAGCCCGCTCCCACAGTAAAAGGTTTGCGCGGTCAGTGTGGGAGTCGGGCTTGCCCGCGATGCAGGCAACCCGGTCTGTCTGAAGGATCGAGGCGCTGCTATCGCGAGCAAGCCCGATCCCACAGGGGAGGGCAGTGCTTAGTTGCTGTCAGGCAGTGCGTAAGCGATCACGTAGTCACCGCGATCCGGCGACTGACGGGCACCACCAGCGGTGATCACGATGTATTGCTTGCCGGTTTTAGGCGAAACAAAGGTCATCGGACCGCCCTGGCTGCCAACAGGCAAACGGGCTTTCCAGGCTTCTTCACCGTTGGCCGAGTTAAAAGCGCGCAGGTAGAAGTCTTGAGTGCCAGCGATGAACACCAGGCCACCTTGTGTCGACAGGGTACCGCCCAATGTCGGCATGCCGATCGGCAGTTGCAGACCCATCTTGATCCCCATCGGGCCGGTGTCCTGCACGGTACCGACCGGTACTTGCCAGGCGACCTTCTGAGTCTTCATGTCAATGGCGGTCAGCGTACCGAAAGGCGGGGCCTGGCACGGAATACCGGCTACCGACAGGAAGCGGTTTTTGTTCACCGCATAAGGCGTGCCCTTGAGCGGTACTGCACCCATGCCGGTGTTCAAGGCTTCACCGCCAGAAGAGGCCTTGGCGTCTTTTTGCTGCGGAACCATCTGCACCCACAAGCCCAGGCGCATGTCGTTGACGAAAATAAAGCCGTGAACCGGGTCAGTCGACAGGCTGCCCCAGTTCATGCCACCCAGCGAACCCGGGAAGCTCAACGACACATCAGTGCCCGGCGCGGTGTACAGACCTTCGTAACGCATCTTCTTGAAGGAAATACGGCACAGCATCTGATCAAACGGGGTTGCACCCCACATGTCCGATTCAGTCAGGGTCTGCGCACCAATCTGTGGCATGCCCACGGATTTTGGCTGGGTCAGCGAGTAGGGCTCGTCCGGAATGTTCGAGGCCTTGACCGGTACTTCTTCAACCTTGGTCAGCGGCTGGCCGGTGTGGCGATCGAGGACAAAAATCTGCCCGGCCTTGGTGCCGATCACTACCGCCGGGACCTTGCTGCCGTCCGCTTTGGCGAAGTCGATCAGGCTTGGCTGCATCGGCAGATCGAAGTCCCACAAGTCATTGTGGACGGTCTGGTACACCCATTTTTCTTCACCAGTGGTGGCGTTCAGTGCCAGTACCGATGCACCGTACTTGTGGTTCAGCTCGGTACGTTCGACACCATAGATGTCGGTGGACGAGCTGCCCATCGGCAAGAATACGGTGTTCATCAGCGGGTCATAGGACATCGGTGCCCAGCTGTTCGGCGTGCTGCGAACGTAGGTCTTGCCTTCTGCCGGTGCTTGCTTGTCCTGCGGGTTGCCCGGGTCGAAGGCCCAGCGCATGGCGCCGGTCACTACGTCGAAACCACGGATCACGCCACCTGGCATATCGGTCTGGACGTTGTCAGCCACGCGACCGCCAACCACCACCGTGGTACCTGCCATCAACGGTGCCGACGACAACTGGTAGTAGGAGTCGGGCACATTGCCCAGGCCGGCCTTGAGATCAACCTGGCCATTGCTGCCGAAATCCGGGCAGAACTGGCCGGTGTCGGCATCTACCGCGATCAGGCGTGCATCGATGGTATTGGTCAGCAGGCGACGCTGGCACGCCCCGCCCGGGGCAACGGTGACGGCTGCGGCCGGGGTGCTGCCATCGGTGGGTGCTGCGACTGGGGCGCTGGCATCAAAGTACGCCAGGCCACGGCAACGCTGCCAGACGGCGGCCTTGGCATTGATGTTGTTCTTCCACAACTCTTTACCGGTATCGGCGTCCAGCGCGATCAGGTTGTTGTGTGGCGTACAGATAAACACTTTGTCGCCCACTTGCAGCGGGGTCATCTGGTCTTCTGCGCCATTGCCATCACTGATGGCCACATCGCCGGTCTGGTAGGTCCAGGCCGGTACCAGCTTGGACACGTTGCTACGGTTGATCTGATCCAGAGCAGCAAAGCGGCTGCCACCTTCGTCATTGCCGTAGTGTGCCCAGTCTTTCTGGGCTTTGGCCGGGTCAACCTTGGTCAGGCCCGGGCCGTCACCGGTCGGTGCGATCGAGGCGTGAGGCTGGAACATCCCCCAGAAGCCGGCGGCGATGGCCACGGCCAGCACTGCACCCAGCGCATAACCGGCGTTGCCGCTCAGGCCATTGGCCTTGCGCAGCGAAGGGTAAGCCAGCGCCACGACCAGGCTGAGCACAGCCAGGGCAAACAGACGTGAAACCAGCGGCCAGAACACCAGCCCGGCATCCGCCAGGGCCCAGATAACACTGGCGAGCATGATGGCAGCAAACAGCCAGGCACCAGCCAGGCGTCGCTTGAACAGCAACACGGACGAAGCGACCATGCCCAGGCCTGCAAGCAGGAAGTACAGGCTACCACCGAGCGTGGCCAGGTAGCCGCCACCGGCGACATAGAGCAAACCGAAAACCAGCACGCCTAAAGCGGCGACCCAGATGGGCCAACGGCTTGCGGCTGCCGAAGGTTGAGCGTTATTCATTGTGCATGACCCTATTGATGCATGAACGGTTGGGAGGAGGGCATAGCGTTTAACTGTAGCGGCTTGCAAGGCAGGCGCAGACGTGTCGGCGTTTCTGCACGTCGTCGAGGCCTTGAACAGGCCAGGTCGACAGACCGGGAAACGTCCGAAACAGTTATGTACTAAACGGTTAGTTTTATAACTTTAACAAAAACCCGGGCCTGCGACAAATTGTCAGTGTCGAGAGTCCGATAAGAGGGGATGTCAGGGGGAGGGCAAAGGGCGCGCAGATGCCCTTCAGCCATAGGGGCTGCCATCTTTATGGACGAAGTGCCATGTGCCGTCGACTGCCGTCACCGCCTGTATATCGTCTGACGGGTAAGTCACGCTATCTCCGACACTACGGTCGCCTACTTCAAGAACCACGCAGAGGGTGTCAGTTTTATTCTCCAGATGGTGGGCAAGCCCTTTGGCGGGGAAGCCCGCAATCATCCCCGGAGCCAGTTGCACGCTTTCATCACCTCTGAACAAGGTCGGATGACCCTCCAGGACATAGATAAATTCGTCCTGTAATGAGTGCGAGTGATGAAGGGCGGAGAGACTGCCTGGCGGCAGGTGTACAAGGTTGACGCCAAAATTCTTCAAGTTGAACAGATCACCCAGAGGCCGTTTGGTGCGGCCCTGCATCAGGGACGCGAAGGGCTCGGGGTAGTTGCTGGGGCGGGTTCTCTGCGCTGCATCGCAAGCATTGATCGGGCCTTGCTCAGTGGGGCGGATCATGGTGCGTCCCTCAAGATCAACAGCCAAACACAGAGGGGCAGTGCAACCGCCTTGGCAATCTGCACTGCCTGAAAGTGCCATCAGACATCCAGCATAGCCGGCACGTGGCTGTGCTGCTCTGAAACATGGCTGTCATTGGCAGGGGCTTAAATAGTGACTCCTTCCACTCGAGAAGATCATCCATGTCACAGTTTCCAGTCCGCCGTCGCAGCCTGATCCAAACGCTTTCTGCGGGACTTGTGTTGCCCAGCCTCGCGCCGGCTATCCTGGCGAATGTCCAGGACAGGCCCCAGATGACAGACGGCGTGCAATCCGGGGATCTACTGGGTGACCGCGCGATGGTCTGGAGCCGTAGTGACCGGCCAGCCAAACTGGTGGTTGAGTGGGACACCACCAGCACTTTTGCTCAGCCCCGGCGCGCCGCTTCGGCGCAGGCACATGCAGGCACTGACTACACCGCCCGGGTGGAACTCAGAGGGCTGCCCGCCGATCAATCTATCTTTTATCGCGCCTGGTTCGAGGACGCCCGCACCGGAACAGCGGGCGAACCGTGGTTCGGGCACCTGCGCAGTGTGCCAGGGCTGCCGCGGGACATTCGTTTTGTATGGAGTGGTGATACGGTCGGTCAAGGGTTCGGCATCAACCCTGAAATAGGCGGCATGCGCATCTACGACGCCATGCGTCGACGCTTGCCGGATTTTTTCTTGCACAGTGGCGACACTATCTACGCAGATGGCCCGGTTCCGGCCCAACAGGTCGTGGAAAATGGTCGCGTCTGGCGCAACCTGACCACTGAAGCCAAAAGCCATGTCGCGGTGACTGTCGACGACTTCCGGGGTAACTACCGATACAACCTGATGGACGAGAACGTGCGGCGGTTTAATGCCGAGGTGCCGCAGATATGGCAGTGGGACGACCATGAAACGACCAACAACTGGTCGTCAGGCAAACAGCTTGACTCACGCTATGGCGGTGCCGCCATCAGGGATCTGCTCGGTCCGGCACGGCAAGCCTGGCTCGAGTACTCCCCGATGCGTCCTCAGCCTGGCGATAAGGGCGGTCGCATCTATCGGAGCCTCCCTTATGGACCTTTGCTGGAGCTCTTTGTACTGGACATGCGCAGTTACCGAGGTAGCAATGACGCCAACTTGTCCGCTGTCCCGGGCCCACAGACGGCGTTTCTGGGGCGCACGCAACTCGACTGGCTCAAGCAGGCGCTGGTACATTCTACGGCCCAGTGGAAAGTGATCGCTGCCGATATGCCGCTTAGCCTGGCCGTGGCGGATGGCGAAATGTCGCCCGGAGTGCCGCGCTGGGAGGCAATAGCCAACGGTGACAATGGCAAACCGTTGGGACGAGAAATGGAGATTGCCGAGTTACTGGATTTCCTGCGCCAACGACAGGTCCGTGATGTTGTGTGGCTAACTGCCGATGTGCACTACTGTGCAGCTCACCACTATCATCCTGATCGAGCAGCGTTCCAGCAATTTGAGCCGTTCTGGGAATTTGTCGCCGGACCTTTAAATGCGGGCAGTTTTCCGTCTTGTGCTCTGGACATGACCTTTGGCCCGCAGGTGGTCTTCGAGAAGGCACCGACTGAACCGAACATCTCGCCCCTGGCAGGGCTGCAGTTCTTCGGCGAGGTCAACATTAATGCTCGTGACAAGAGTCTCACGGTAACCCTTCGCGACCTGGACGGTGTAGCGGTGTTTGAGCAGCAGTTGAAGCCTTTCGGGCATGAGGTATAGGCAGGCTTAAGAGTGGAGCCAGTCGTAAATCCGGGCGAGTGGAGGGTAGTCCTGATCCGCTGACCCTGCCGGAGCGGGCATGTCACCATGCGCCAGTAGCAGTCCGGAAGGGGAAACAGGGGGAGGAGAACTGCTTGAACCGGCTTGATTCGCCGTTGTTCGGTCTGGGCATCAGGTCGATTCGCCAGCCAGCTTTCAGAGGGATACTTTCCGGGCGGGACGGGCGTTTTATTCTGAGATTCAAAAACTCCTATTATAACTAAACTAAACAACCATTTAGTAGAGTTATAACTGGATCATCTTAAAAGAGCGATAGTAGCAGGATTGACCTCTCATTTACCCAGTTTCGCGCCCGCGAAACTCTTGTCCTGGTGGAGTTTCTCAAGGTATTCAACCAGATCGGCCTCCCGATAGTCATGAAAGTGTCCGTGTAGAAGCTCTTTCAGCTCTGTTTCACTGAGCCCCAAGATGCCCACAGCCCTTGAGATTCGGTCTTCTGAGTAGGTAATCACCTGGCTGATTTGCGCAACAATTAGGGCCTTCCTGAGCATCTGTTCAGGGTTGGCCACGCCGATATCTGCGTAAACATTGCCAGAGCTTTTCTCTATTTTCATGGCTGATTAACCTTGAGTGGCTTGAGAAATATTGGTCAGCGTTAACGAACCGTCAGGCTGTTTTTCTACGGTCAACGTGTCACCAATGACAAGGCCCATTTGGCTGAGCAGATCATCGGGCAACGGCACGATCATGTCGCCAGTGTCGTCGGCAGCGTCTTGGCATGTGACTGTCCAACGTTTACTTTTGAGGTCATGTGTTGGGTTCATATTTTTCCCCAGGTATTCAAATGACAGAGCCAATTCCTGATTACGATCCGGCAGACTCGCTGGTTGATACTGACACCATAAACATCTTTTTAGCTGATGCTAACGACACTGGCGACGCGGCTTATATTGCCGAAGCGATGGCCGTTGTTGCACGCGCAAAAATGCGCATTGAAGCAATGGAGATTTTGCAGCATGTGTGGCCCTCCTTTAAAAGTGGTTAAACGCTCAAACCCTTAGGATCCGTGGCTTCTAGCGATTCTGACTTTTGAAAATGGCTAAAAGCTTCAATGCATTAGTGAATTTGAACATTTTAAAAGGAGTGCAGTTTTAGCCCGTAAATGCAGGGGGGCTGAAATAACTTTCGCGCCCAGATTTTGGTAATGCAAACCAACCAGTTGATTTGTAACGGTTATTTATAAGAGTTTAAGCCCGTGTGGCCTTGTGAATGGTGCCAGTTCTAAAAGTCCAGAAAGATCGCTTCCTGTTCCCTTCATAAAGCTGTTTCTCAAGGAGCGTTTGCTAACACGGGGCATCAGGGATGACTCCAAAGCCCCCTGAATTCAACACATAAGTGCAACGCTCACCCCTGTATGCACTTCGTACGGCGTCTTCCAGCCCAAGCGCTTGCGCGGGCGTAGATTGATCCTCGCTACTGTCCGATTGACGGCTTCGACGGTCAGCTTGCTGAAGTCGCTGCCCTTGGGGAAATACTGGCGGAGCAGACCGTTGGTGTTTTCATTGGTGCCACGTTGCCAGGATGAATAGGGGTCTGCAAAAAAGACCTGGCACTGGCTCCGTAGCGCGATGCGTTCATGCCCGGCAAACTCCCTTCCGTTATCCAGCGTCAGCGTGTGAGCGGCATGGCCCTGAAGCATCAGATTGATCGCCCGCGTTACCTGCCGGCGCGTTCTGCGCTTGACCGGATAGGCGCTCAGATAGCCGCTTTTGCGATCAACCAGGGTCACCAGGTTACCGCCCAGTCCATGTACCGTATCGCCCTCCCAGTCCCCCAGGCGCTCGCGGCTTTCGACCTCGGCTGGGCGTTCACTGATTGACACGCGATTACGCAGCTGCCCGCGCCGATCGTGGCTTCCATAGCGTTTCCGGTAGCGCTTTCGGCGATGTCGCAGATAGGTATAAAGCTCACCACCGGCGCGCTGTTCGGCGGCAATGAACCGATAAATCCACTCATGGCTGACCGCCCGGCTTGGCTGCTCCTGCTTCAACCGCTGGGCGATCTGCTCCGGACTCATGCCATGCTTGAGCCACACCGGGAGATGATGGCTGAGCCATGTCGCCGGCTTGCAAAACTTGCGCGCACCCGCTCGACGAGCATCACTTTCATGGGCCGCAGAAACAGCCTTGTAGATATTCTGGGTGCTGTTGCGGCGAACCTCGCGACTGATCGTCGAGGGATGCACGCCGACCCGCTTTGCAATGCTCGCCTGGCTCTCTGCGGCGCTCAAGCCAGCCTCAATCTGGTAACGTTGTCCCTGAGTCAGCTGCCGGTAATGCGTAGTCATCTGCGCTTGAATCCTTCGGTGTGAGAGCCTGGATTCTACCGGTGGCTGGCTCTCTGCCTCTCGTTTCAAGCGTTGCGCTTATTCTATGAATTCAGGCCCCATAGGGTGTTGGAGGGCACATTACGTCGACGTTTAACCTCTTCTGGCTACGAGAGGGGGAAGAGGCTAGATAACCCTTGATATGCCATTGAAAGAGGAGTGCGGCTCACAGGCTGAGATAACAGGCGCCCTAATAGATCGACTTAGCTCGATGTCAATATAAGTAAAAGCAGATTTTTGACTCAATAGTTAGTCTTTTTTGGCTGTCGGATGCGGCATCTAAGACTCCTATTTACAGATAATGCGTCATTATCTTGGCGGTTATTTCGAGTCGCAAAATCCAAAAAGTGCTTTCAAATTTGTTAATTGACTTCGGGGCTGGCTCAGAAAATACGCTCTGGAGTGTGAGCGAGGCTCATGCATCAAGAGTTCCGGCTTGAATTTCAGTCACTTTAATTGAATGTATTGAATATATTGACACTTCAGGCGGCGAGCAGAAAGTTATATCAAATAATAATCAATGAGTCGTGAATTCGGGGCTCGCAGGTACTGGGCTCGCTTATTGCTAAATGCGTGCTCGTCAATTGATTCAATATGTTTAAGCTTGGTGTCAATTAACACAATATTAGTTAAAGCCCTCCGTCAATACATGCAATTTAAGTCAGTACCTAACAAATAGTCTTTAATGCCTGACGAAAAATCTTTAATGCCGAACGCCAATTTTATGACCGTTGACAAGTTCGGTAGTCATAGAGCTATGCTTGCGCACCTAGAGTTTAAAACAGTCGGTGCCGAGTCCTTATGTTGAAACCCATCGTCGAAGGAAACTTAGTTAGCTTTGAGGAAAAGGTATATCGTGTAATAGCTTGTCGAGCTGACGGTGCCATTACCCTAAAAAGCCTTGAAAGTGAGCACTCATTTGATGTGCTCTTTACTCAGGTAAATCTGGTTGAGGTCGATCAAGAAAAACATGAGCTATACAATGATCGCCGTTTGATTTGGTTGGAACAAACAGAAGTCAATCCGAAAGAGTTAGCTATTGCTTCGGATCGGGCAAAAAAAATTAACGACTACTTTCAGGGAAAAGTTTCGCGGGCCGAGCTTATCGAAAAACTTGGCTCATCGGAAACAACGACTCGACGTCTATTGAAAAGATATGATCCAGAGCTTGGTGCTGTTTCTCTTGTTAGAAGTATCAGAGGGCGTAAAAAAAATTCGCGATTGCTTTCTGATATTCAAGAGAAAATCATGGAGAAAGCAATTTCGAAACGCCTTAATGATAAAACCAAAAAATTAGAGGCGTTTGCTTCTCTTTGGGAATATGTCGACTCTCTATGTCACACCATGGGTGTTAAAACCCCGAGTCTTAATGCTCTGAAGCGAAGGCTTGAATCGTTCGGGCAGAAAGCCGTTTACTCACTGCTGCACGGCAGAGAGCCGATGCTTCAAAAGTTTGAGCTGAAACCAGGGATGATTCACGTAGATACCATACTTACTATGGTGCAAATCGACCACACACGGGTGGACGTAATTATCTGCGACGAGCATGGTCGACCACTCATGCGGCCTTGGCTGACGGTAGTTATCGATCTTAAGAGTCGCGTTATTCTTGGTTACTATCTTGCACTCCATCCGCCTAGCGCCCTCAGCGTTGCCATGGCGATGCTTTCGGCCTGTTTTCCTAAACAAGCCTTTCCAATCGCTCTCGGTGGTGGTCAGAATACTCGCCACAGGTTCTGGGGAGTGCCTGGTGCAATTGGTATGGATAACGCCGCGGAATTTACTAGCCCAGAACTTGAAGCCACCCTGCAATATTACAAAATCGTCCCCATGCTGCGGCCTATTGGGAAAAAGCATTACGGAGGGCACGTTGAGCGAATTATTGGTACGCTGATGGGGAAGGTGCATCTTCTGCCAGGTACTACCTACTCGAATGTGTTGAAGAAAGCAGACTACGACTCTGCCAAGCATTCAGCTATGACCTTTTCAGCATTTTGTGAGTGGTTCGCAAACGAAGTGGCGATCTATCATGGGCGTGCTCATGAAGGGTTGAACAGACTTGCGCCGTTCGAGGTTTGGGATGCAGAGATGGCCAAGAAGGGGCTGGATTATGTACCTCCAATGCCGGGGAACTTTCAAACATTTGCTCTTGACTTCTTTCCAAGTGTGCTACGAACGGTGCAATCAAAAGGTGTCGAGCTTAGTAGGTCATTTTACTCTTCGGCAATACTCAGTAGGTTCGTTGGATCACGACTTTCGTTTAAGTACAATCCATTGAATCTTTCGAAAATATGGTTGCGCCAAGATGGCCGGTATCATGAAATTCCTTATTCTGATCTGACAAAAACACCTGTTTCGTACAGCGAGTACTGGGCGTTTTCGCGACCTCGCGCCCGTCGTCCGGGAACACTGGTGGACAAGGAGTTGCACCAAGTTCGCTTGGAGAACCATGAGTTAGTGGAAAATTCAAAGGCTACGACCAAGCGGCTCCGGCAAAACGTCGCCAAGAAAGCTACGGCCGCTGAAACTATGTCTTTTCTTTCCTACGGCGGGGAAGAGCTTTTGCTTCAGGGGAATACCAAAGAACCGAGCTCTGATCAAACTCGAAAAAAACTTAAGTGGGAAGACTGAGAATGGATGGGGAACATCTGCATGAGAGCCGGCGTCACGCTTTGATTCTGTCAAATGATGAACGCTGTAAGATTATTCGGCAGGATATTAAGGTCGATACCGAACACTTGCTCACCGTGTCCAACATTGTCGACAACATGCTTAGCATCGTACGCGGCAGTATGGAGGCTCCGTGTCTAGTCGTATCTGCCGGATCTAACCATGGAAAGACCACGATTTGCAATGCGGTCATGGGGATGGATGAATCATGGCGTCATAAAATCAGGTTTGTGACCTTTGTCAAGGATACTGGTAAGACAAAGCCAATGGTGAAGCTCTTGACGGCTTTGGGCATGGAACCTGGGAAAGCTGGGATACCCATTAGCATGGTAGCCGAATATTGTATCGCTAACGATATTCGCGGTGTGTTTATGGATGAGTTTCATGACTCTATCAAAGGACTTTCTAAGGGCGAGCAGGATACGTTTCTCTCCTTGCTGAGGGGTTTGTGCGGGGCGCCTACTTACCTAAGCTTTTTTGTTTTCGGTACCGATGAGGCCCTCAATGCTCTCGCAATTGACGCCCAGTACGTCCGCCGATTTGAGCTCTATGAGCTTACTCCTTGGTCGAGAAATGATGCAGAGTACCTTAACTTTTTGGATACGTGGGAGGAGATTGTTCCGCTTTCAAAGAGGTCACATCTTTCTTCTAAGGCAATGTCTGACTATATTTATACTAGTACTTCTGGGGTGATTGGAAGTATTTGCACATTACTTCGAGCGGCTGCTTGCCTAGCAGTGATATGGGGCGATGAGAAAATTACACTTCAAAGCTTGCAGGCTGCTACACGTTCGAAGTGGAATACCCGAGTAAGACCAAAGGGTACTGTCGAGTGAAGTATTTATTGTGTCCAAAACAGTATCTAGCTGAGCAGAACGTCTTGGGAGGTTTTTCCGCTAACGTACCAACTATTCTAGGTGGGGAGACTTGGACAGGAAAAACCACTGTTGCCAAGCGGTTGGTTAAAAATTCCGATCGGGCACAAGTGTATGCTGCTTATGTGCCTGGAAGGTTTACTAAGGCATATGACAACGTCTACTCGGCATTCGCGGCAGCTCTGGGCCTTCCCTTGAACAGTCATTTTATGTCTTTTCGAAATGTTGAACATGCACTTGAGGATTTGATCGGTGGTCGAGAGTTTCGTCTGGTGTTTGATGATGCAAGTGTTCACTTTGGCGGCGGTGCGGAGCAAAGAAATAATTCTATTGATTTAGTCGGGGCCTTGCTACAGCGATTTCAGAACTTAAAGATATTGGCTGTGTCTGGGCCCTATATTTTAGATGGAGATCTGAAAAAGATCGTTGCTAAGGAAGCTCGCTATGTCGACATCGGTTTGTGGCAGGATGACCAACAGTTCCGAACCTTCATTTCACGAGTTGGGGAGACATGTGGCTTCAAACGCTCTCAATTGCTCAATGACGATTTCATCAAGGGTCTTTTGGTTAGGTCTCATGGTGCCAGTGGAGCTCTCATTCAAATCCTCCAGACGCTAGCGCGTAACTCCAGCTACAAAGCTTGTCCGTCTTTACCAGTCCAGTGTCTGCGTAACACGTGGAATTTCTAAATTGCTCGACGAGTTCTCATCAGGGGCAGCGCCTCGTTTCGTTCTGGGAGAAACGCTTCTTTCCTGGGTGATGCGGGGGCTTGCCCACAACAAGCTTCGAAACCCTCACCTATTTCGCGAGGCAATCAATCGTGGCCTTTCTGTCCCCAAGCGCGTGCTTCCCGGGATAGTGGAATCGTGGCCTTTCCCCGCATTCGAGGACATTGAGTTTGATTGCACCACCGAGCTTTTCAGAGTAATGCGTGCAACCTATGGTATCGATGGGGTTTTACTGCAGCAGCTATTTGCCGCCCGTCAGTCTCGTTTGATTCACATCCATTACCGACACGCCTACTGTTCTATATGTCTCAAAGAAAGTATGCGGAGAACAGGTTTTCCCATTTGGCGCCAACCATGGTGCTACACGACCACTGCATTTTGCGTTGATCACCGACGCATTTTAATCAGGCCTCGGAATACGTTTACCCCCGAAAGGCGGATCTGGGATGCTTACATCTATTCAAAAGGGGAGCGGTCAGTGAAGCATTCTTTATCTGATCGGCGGATTGCGGGAATCACAATACGCGTACAGCAGTGGATTGATTCTCTAGTAGCGGGACAAGCACTCAATGAAGGGGTGGAAACTCTGTATGGACTGCTGCTTGCGAAGAGGACGGCGTTTGCACCCGGTGGGATAGCCTCAGCAGGGTTTTCTCGCACTCAGCAACTCCTGTGCAAAGTAAACTTGGATCTGCATGAGCGCATCGAATTCGGATTGAATGACAGCGATCCGTACCAGCGGATGGGAGCTTTGCTATTGATCGGATGGTTGAGCGGTATTGTTTCACCAGCAGAGATCGTTTACTTGGGGCGCCATTACCATTGCGTCCACAGAACGCTGCCACCCTCACCGCAGCAATTGGGACGGTTGGTAGCTCTAGCCCTAAGTGCAGAGGAGGTGATGGTTGTTCGAGAGAAACTGGTCAACCTGAGGGAGATATCATCCACCATGATGTCGAATTTTTTGGAGGGTTTCGGTGAGGCCGCATCCCGCTCCCTTCGTTCAAACCGGCCAAAGCGTTAAATCGTCCACGCGTTAATGGGCTAAATCGTTCCGCAGGATATGAGATCTTCAAGACCAACATTGTCGAGCGCCGTAAAACTCAGTCAGCCTGGCAGCGGTGGAGTGAAGACTTCACGCGTCGTAGGCGACTGTTTTTGACTTCGATAAAATGTAGTAGATCTAGACACATTTGAGCCCCCACACAACTGTTCAAGGCGGTTTTTTTGAAGCTTCAATACGGACACCTTACCGCGGTCTTAGAAGCTCCCAAGCTAACGAGTTACGGCTAGAGCGACCCACTCGGTTCGCATATATCGGTGACTTGAGGCAAGGCTAGCTCTAAGAACGAGGTCTCGATCTAAAGGGAATCGGTGATGGTTGCGAACAAGGCAGATAGCAAAGTGGAGTAATGTCGGCATGTTCAATCTGGATTAGGCCGATTACAAATTCGTTGTATTATCGACGTTGAAATCCCAAGCTGATTAGCCGTCTCCTTCTGAGTCATGCCCTGAGCTCGACAAGCGAAAATCGCATCAATTTTCTCCGGTGGCGTCCGTCTTCCTGCCGGCCTCGCTAATAGCTTTCAGTCCTTAAACTGTCCCTGCCAATCAGCTGAGATGCCTAAAGCGTTGAGTTGCGTAGTTTTAACGTCCTTCTAATCGGAACCTGTCTAGCTCTAAACGGGCTCGTTCCAAGGCCGCTTCGGGCGTCTCGTCATTGCCCAGGGGGATGCTAATGGCTAGAAGGGCCATAGGGTCAAGCTTCAGGGGCGTGGATAGCTCGATCAATTTATCAACAGTGATGTCGATCTTCTCGCGTTCGAGCGCACTGATGTTCGTGCGAGCGTTGATAGGCACCAAGTCTCCGTATGCCAGCCCGCGCACCAAGCGGACTACCCGGATCGTTGCGGCAATCTTACGCACGCATATATTAGTTGATATGCCCGTACTTTTAGTGTCGCCCTGCATCCCCCAGACAACTCGAGTTTTTGTCCGCTACTGGTTTCAACACAGCGGATCTAGCCACCGATGATTTAAGCCCAGGTGAATAGCTGGAAATAATCAAACCCAGAATCTCTGGACAGAAGACTTTGATATACCTAGTGCTTCGGCGACTTCCTTTCTTGATTTGCCTTCCTCTTTGAGTCGCTTGACAGCGAGTCTCTTGCTGTCAGCGATTTCGCGAGCCTTGGCTTTTGATACGAGGCTGGAGCTTCGCTGCTCCTCGCGTATTTCCTCATCTAGGCCGATCGAGCGGAGTTGACGAAGCTCCTCCTTCAGCTTGCCTATGACATCCAGAGAGTCCTGTTCACTCTCGATAGACTCGCATAACACCATAAGCGCCAGGGGAGTGATCTCAAGGCTTTTTGAAAGCTCCCGTAGCTTCCCTAGCGATATATTTTTCGATGTACCTGCCTCTAGGGCAAAGGCGTAGCTCCTACTAGAGGGGAGTCGTTCCTGAGTGAGCTCTCTAGTTTTTCGTAGCGCGCGAAGCACCACCGCGAGACTCTGAGTCAGCATGACGACTTGTCCTCAAAGCGGAGGATAAGGCCAGCAAATTAAAGACCCAGCTACTCTGTACATCGAGTATATGGGTCTGGTATCGTTATGCTCTTCTTATCTAAACCATACTTTCAAGAATGATGCAACAAAAAACATTAGGCATAAATTGACACCTGATGAGTGGACGCAAAAAGTCGGCAAGGACTCATTCCTTTTCGTCCGAAAGCCACATTTCCAGGCTCGTTGAATGCAGAAGAAGCGCCGCAGAGCGTGTTATGGCGGGTGGTGTCACTCACACTTTAAGAGCTCTCAAACCGAAATATTGATGTACGGATATAACCATCATGTTTATTTCAGATGAAATTTGTCTTGTCGGCCTACCGGGTTTTCCCGGGCCTGGCCGCTCGGCTTGGCGGATGGTCGAGCGAGACTCGGAAGATTTTTGGTATCACGTTCGCTTTCGAATTTGTGAAGGAGCAGGGGCTCGGTTCAAAAAATTGATGCCATCAGACCCTTCGATGCTGACACACCTACTCTCGCAGCGGAGCCCAGAGCACAAGATTGAGGTGGTTCAGGTTGTGACTTCCCCTTGGATGAATGGGAGTCCTTTAGAACGTATGGAAAAGTTGATCAGTGCAATCGTCGGCTACGACAGAAGCGGTGAGTGCGTACTGCTTCATAAAGTCGATAGCGGAGCAGTCTACAGCAGCTCGCCCGGCGTGATCGACGCAGGCCTGCTCAGAAATATTCGAACGATCTACGACGCCATGACTGCCGCCGGGAAGCATTTCCATTGCACCAACTATCAAACCCCGAATCGCTCTGCCACTACAACGGCAGCAGGTTAATCCATGAAACTACAAATCTATTCAGATCTGCACCTCGAGTTCGCTCGGTTCGATCCCGACCCAACCGACGCGGACGTACTGATTCTCGCCGGCGATATTGATATCAAATCGCGCGGAGTCTCATGGGCGAACGACACATTCCAGTGCCCTGTTATCTATGTCTGCGGTAATCATGAGTACTACGGCGGGCACATAGGTCACACACTGTTAAAGATGAAAGACGCTGCATTGCCCCATGTGCATGTACTCGAAAACGAGATGCTCATTCTCGATGGCACACGCTTTTTGGTCACAACTGCCTGGACGGATTATTCGGCTACGGGTGATGTGGTTGCGGCAAAGCGGGTTGCATGGGATTCGATGAACGATTTCTTGGCTATTCGAGCCGATTTGGATTACAGGCGCTTGCGTCCAGACGACTTAGTCGCGAAATCGATGAGAGCTTACCGCTGGTTAACCCAAGAGCTTAATAGACCTTTCGATGGCAAAACAGTGGTGGTCACACACCATGCACCAGTGTTGGATCATCTGGGTGACGATCACCCCGGACACCTGGCTGCAGCCTATGCGAACGATTGGTCAGAGTTACTTACTAAGGCTGATCTTTGGATACATGGGCACACGCATTTTGCAGCAGACTTCCTCAAGAATGGGTGCCGAGTGGTTTCCAATCCGCGCGGTTATCCGGGTCAAAGCACAGGCTTCGATCCTGAGTACTTGGTAGTGGTTTGATGGTGAATAGATCTCGTCAGTGTCCTCCATGAGCTCGGAGTTGATAGATCAAAACTAGCGGCTGCGAGTTTGCTCGAACGGTTGATATTTAGTGTGAATCTAAGGTTTTTGAATGGTCACTTTGAATGAAATCTCGCAGTTACTTTACGGAACCGGAGATGAATCGCTTGGCTGGCAGGGCTCTGAAGAAGAATTGATCTCTTTGGCAGCAAAGATGTTTCCAGGCAAAGCATTCTGTGTAGTGAAAAAGTGGATCTTAATCGATCTCACCGTGACGCCGGTTGAAAGGGAAAAGCTTACGAGTCTCGGTCTACTTCCAGCGACACTTTTCGCTCATGAAATCGTCCTAGACAGTAAAGGTCGTTTTCAATCTGGCATGTGGGTACGCAGTAACTTCGGAAAATCCTTCACTGAAGGCTGCATGTTTGAAACCAAGAGTACCGTCTACCTTCTTTTAGGTTCAGGTCTGAGAAAAGAGGCAAGCATTGGCGCTGCTTTTTCCATGAAAGCCGGGTAATCGACGGTCAGCACATATACATAATGTGTAATTTTGGAGCTTTGGCCGGATGCCAGAAATCATTGAAATTGAATTTCATAGTAAGTATCTCAGTGACTTTCAGCTGAGTCGTCTTGTACAGGCGAGTTTTCGAAAATACACCGTGGCCATTACGGCTTTTATCAGCGATGCGGTGATCATAGAAGATAGGTGCCTTGGGGTGTTCTTCGATCAGCTTCAGGAAGATGACGCGTATCGAACAGCCAATGGCGGAATCATTTGCACGAAAAAAATTCAAAGGGCATGGAAAGAAGGACGCTTCTGGATTTTGGACACGGGGGAGGGAAATTACCTCGTTGGTAGCTTTAAGCGTGGGGGAGGGCGACGTAGTTTTCTTGAGTTGCTTCGATCATGTGAACGTCTCAAATCAGAAGATTGAATACTTGATCTCTGGCGTAGTGGCAGTATGACTGCATGGCAGTTGATGAACGCTGGATGGCTATTACGGTTTTGATCAGCAGCGCTCCGAGTTAGACGAGCGGAGCGCTTCAAACTGTCGCTATCCAGTGAAGCTCATTTTTCCATCGGACGGATTCACAGTTAGCCCTTCTTCACTAACCGAACTCGTTCAGCAGTTTCTGCAAAAACTCACGCCTCCGTTGGATAATATTCAAAATGAGGTTGCCACGGTCGGGGTCTCTCGTTGTAAGTGCCCTGCGTCCACAAGGCCATGAATGTAGCCTTCAGCTCTGCCTCTAGCTTGGAGCAACGTCTCTGTGGATGTGCTTTTGTAGATGTCTTCCGCGATGAGCTGCCACTGCTTCATTTGACGCCGACCAACCGGGTCGTCCGAAAATTTTGGTGCATTGATCAGTGTGTTGAAATCGTTGGGTGCGGTGGCTGTGCTCAAGGTGTGCTCTCAGAACAGTGATGTATGTGCCGAGGCTATCAATCGCTTGTTGTAGGATGATTTTTTGTAGGCGCTAGCGCGAAGGCACGATTTCAATGATGGTGCACGCTATCGCTGAGGTCTTTGAACATTGTGGAACATACAGACAGTGCTATCCAGCAAGTAATTTCCTAGCCCGGAGGTCGATATGGGATACCTCAGCCTAAATGTAGTGGTCAACTAATCCCGGACACGAGGTTAAGTTTTTTCTCGGCCTGAGCGGGCGCCAGCCCGCCATTGAATTGACGATGGGTATCCAGTTGTAGCGATGCATCAAATAATGGCTGATGTCTCGTTGCGCCTGCTGAACCGACATGGTCACCATGGCGAACGCGACATGGTTGTTGACTGACGCTGACATAGCGTCCACTCGCTTTATCACCTTCTCTTACCGACTGGTCGATTGAATCGCCCCGATTTATCTAGACACCCGCAAGCTAATTCCGGCCATAAGCAGCCTCTCTAAGGTGTCTAGCGAATCCGGGGTGATCAATTACCGTCTTCGGCGATTGGAACACGACAGTCTGGTCTGGAGAGTTGCTAGCGAGTGATCGCGTTGCGAATAACACGGCTGTTTGGTAAATCCAGCTAGGTTCAGAGCCGCAAATCACTAGAAAGTCCCCGCCGAAGCTTTCCAAACCGCAGCACCTGGGACTATTTGAGGGATGCGATGTGCCTCTGTAGTAAATCCGCCTATGCAGCAAACACCTCTCAGGCAGCAGAGCACGCTCGATAGGCTTTGCGGATCCGTCGGATGTGCTCGTGGCGTGACTGCATGCGGGGCTGGAGCCGCTGCGCCCGTGTAACGAGGCATTGGGCTTTAGCCCGTCACAGTGAGCGAAGCGTACGACTTGAACAGCTAGTTAGGAGCCATTTGGTGTGGAGTGTAAGAATTTACCGCCTTTAGCTTCAACTGCCGAACGAACTGCCCCGGCGTCTGAGTTCGAGCCGACAAATGCAAGTTGTAGTTTAGGAAGCATGTATGATGTGTTACTTAAAGCTGCAATAGCTGAGTTGGCTGCAAAAGAACTATTAGTTCCTGAGATGGCGACACGAACATCAGTTTTGCTTGCAGGGGCAATTATTTGGTGGATGCTTGAAACAATTGGAGAGTTTAAACCTGCACTTCCGATAAGAGCGGATGCCATAGCTCCGGATATGCCGTTATTCGCTGCGGGAACCCAAACTAAATTGAATTCTTGTTGCTCAAATAAAATTGCCGCAGATTGTGCGGCTTGCTGTGGTGATTGGCTCCCAGTTGTAGCGCATCCTGTCAATGCAAATAACAAAATTGTGAATGCTGCGATAAGTTTCATAATTGCTCCTTATTTTTTATTAGGCGACATTCCTGTCGCAGAATAGCTGAGTGTATGTCGTATAACTTTTCATCGCCATACATAATCTTTTGATCAGCCTAAAAGATGATTTTTTAAGCGCGACAGTACTACGTACGAGCGCGACAGTGATGGGTGCATCATTACTGATGCACCACTGTCTGCTTTTGGCCCGGCCTACACGTTGCGGCAAGCCTTAACTGTCGCCTTACTCCTAATTTGTGCGGCAGCGGTTCTGCCGCTGGATTTGCTGCCTGTGACTTGTCGCATAAATCTGTCGCACGTCATAAACAACCTGCGACAACAAATGCGACAGGTGCTTCATGGAACATGCAGGGCAGCAGATTGGTTACGCTAGGGTTTCGACGCAGGTCAGTATCTGGAGCAGCAACGGATTTCCCTAGGGCAAAATGGTTGTCAGCGAATCCTTGAAGAAAAGGTCAGTGGGGCTAAGCAAGACTGTCCTGAACTGAGACGCTGCTCGATCATTTGCGACCAGGTGATGTATTGACCGTGACGCGGTTGGATCGATTGGCCAGGTCAACAACCGACCTGCTCCACATTTCAGAACGACTCAAAAATTTAGGTGTAGGCCTGCGTTCACTTGCTGAGCCTTGGGCCGACACCACCTCTCCAGCTGGGCGCATGGTTTAACGATATCCGCCGGGATTGCTGACTTTTAGCGCTCTATCATTGGCGAGCGAACCAGTGCTGGCCGAGCTGCTGCGAAAGCCAAAGGCGTTCGATTTGGGCCAAAGCCTGTTTTGACTTCTGAGTAGATAACCCAAGCACGTAGGTTGATTAATGAGGGTAAATCAGTGGCCGAGGTTGCACGTCTTTTGGGTGTGCATCGAGCCACGCTATACCGTGCGTTGCCTAAATAGATTGAACGCAGCTTATGTCCAAAGGCCCCCAAACTTGATAAGAGTCTGGGGCCTTTTTTTGTGGGCACGGAAACCACAGCCCCCTACACTGGTACGCCACCCCCATGGCTACTGGCTTTACGAGCAGTCGGTCACTGACTCGGACAAGGAAACCGTGCATGCCTCTTGTGCAAGGGCGACTAAAACGCTGCATGAAAGACCTACGGGCGGCCCACCCAGCCGAAGGATTGTTAACGACGGCCGTGTTTCGCGCCCTCAACTTTGAAAAGATCGCGCCGCATGACCGAGATGTGCAGCGGCAGATGATTTACCGCTTAGGAAAACAACTGGCCGACCATGGTGGCGCCGGTCTAACCGGCTGGGGTACTTGCTTACGGCAGCTAGTCAAAGACGATCGCTTGAGTGAAAAACAGGCGGCCAAATTCATACAACAGGCCGAAGAGATTGTGCAGTGAGTGTTCTTTATCTACAGGCATCAATCACCTTGCCAGGATCCTTAGGCAGGACACTCGAACTCCCGCCAGAGCAGAACTCGCCCCAAAGCATCAGCCGCACGTCCCAGGTTTGTATAGCATGACTCAGCGGCATGGCGAGCATGTTCAGTAAGACTGCCGAGCAGGCTATTCAAGTGCTGATTCGTTTCAACGAAGACATGAATTAAGTTGCCGCAAAGGGGATGGCATTTAGCCAGAGTTCGGTGGCGATGTAACAGCCTCACAACTGCGCTAATTCGCCGTAGAGAGAATGTAGCTAGTAAGAGGCCTGCGAGCACATCTTGCGAGTATGCTTGAACGTGTTTTGGGATGCCCATTCAAATGTAACGTCTGGACATTTCCGTACCTTATGCATGATCGATCATTGATGCTTTTCTTCGTCTCTGAGTTCACTGCTCATGACATCGCAATTTTCTGACCACGATGTCAGCCATTGCGGCATCGCTGGCGACTTTTCGGGCAATCCCAAGTCTCGAACAAACTCGCCTGGTGGAATAATCCCTTTTGCTGAGCGAAATAGACCCCGCATCACTACAACTCCGATCACCCTGCCTTTGCTCACAAACCGATGTTCCATAAAGCTCCATTTGTCGTCCCAGCCCAGCATCTTGGTGTGTACTTCAAACGCTTCAAAGAGCCTGAGCTCACGACGAAATTTACCCCAGGTGTCACCAACGATTGGTAGCGCTTTTGCTCTAATCGCCACTCGATATGCGCCACTGCGCAGAACGAAATCCATGCGTCCGACATCAGCTAGCGTGAAATATCGGCCATTGGTGACGTGTCGATTGAAATCGAGATCCAGTGGCCATACGCGCATTCGGATGACGGTTGACTCCAGTCCTTGTGCCGGGTTGCGCCAAGGTCGCCGCAGTAGCATGAGGAGAAGTCGAAACCAGAGATTCATAATGACGCCGATAGTTGAGTGTTCGGTGCACTCTAAAGACTTAGGCTTGGGCTAGGTAGGACTGTAAATGACTTAATCTGCATGAAAAGTAAATTATGATCACTAATGCTGCGTCTTAGTGCTTCTATGGGAGCTATATGTTGTCTAGGCTCTAGGATGTTACGACATAGCCGTCCATCCAAATCACGAACTCCTTAATCCAATTTGGAAATGGGCGATAGAATGTTAGTCAATCACGCCGTCTGAGGCGAACCTGTGCTCATTTCAGAAGTATTTGAGCCAACCTGTATCACGACAATCAGCCTTCAGTGCTGCGAACTGACGTACAGGTATCCGGACATGAAACAGAAACGGTTCATTGCTCGTCATTGCGTCCTGATAGTCGCCAAAGGCTGCCAGACCCTATTCGAGGAAGTAATCCCAGAGGCCAGAGGGCCTGAGCTTCAGCATGGTTAACCGGATAGTTGAACGTGTTGAGAGTGCCATAGTGGCTTGTGAATAACTTGAGCACCAATGACAGGGCATCTTCAGTGATTGCGTCAGGTGCGAAGCGCGCGGGTTACGGGTGCCTTACGCCCTTAGATAGCGCCTTTCGGTTTTCAGCATCAAAGTTCCAAGCGCCTCCTACAGGGCTCCCGCCGCCGTTAAGTAATGGCTGGCTTTCTCATCACATCCACCATTAGCACCGTATAGCTTTCGTCATTCAAGCTCTGCAGTGAGGCGAGCTCGAACGACAGCTGATCACCCAAGATCAGGCACAGGCAGTTAGCATTTTTTCATCAACACCTCCGACAGGCGACGTTTGGCTGCCTGGAGTTTGTTTAGCATCTGCTACTACAAAAGCGCAGCGTCCAAGCCTGTGATCCACGTTCCATCGTCAACCCTAGCGTGCAGTGATGACTCGATTTGCATGAGAGCTAACCTCAGAGATTTTGCGTCGAAGGCGTCACTGATTTCAAAAAATAGAAGACGATCTTGTGTTGCCCGCGCACTTAGGAGCTTGCTCCTCGTGCACAGAGTATGCGCTCACCCTCAAAATAAAGGGGGTAGTCGCTATCTCTAATTCTTGTACAGCGATATTCATTTTGTATAAGTTATTTTACAATAAATTCTCAAAGCTCAAAGCTCAAAGCTGGGAGCGGCCCCAACTTTCACCCCGAAATCAGTTTTTTCGCGGTGCCTTATGGCGGATCTGAGGTTGTCTTTCGGGCTTCGACGGAGTACGCCAAGTCAAGATAGCTTAGCAACCTGACAGTGTCATTCCGTTCCGTACAGCTTTCGCTCGTCTCATGGCTCAAAGTGCAACTGACCATGCCGATAGAATCATTAACACTCAACAGGTGGTTTCGCATGTTCAATAAGAAAATCAAGAATCAGCTGCAGGCTCAAACAGCGGAGCTGTCGGAGCTGCGTCAACTACGCGACGGCTTAAATCGAGAAATGCTTACGCTGATTATTGATTCTGCTTTCGAAATTACCGCATGCAATGAAAGTTTTGCGCATGCTTTGGGCTACACCCAGAATCAGCTTCTAGGTCGTGCCATGGCTGATATCGTTCCGAAATACGTATCCAAGCTTCCGTGTTTTCATAACTTTCGCGCAGCAGTAGCCGCAGGTAATTCCATCTCAGACGAATACAGGTACCTGCATGCTGACGGTTCGTTGGTGTGGCTGCATGCACATTGGCAGCCCATAGTTGATTGCGCTGGCAGGTTGAGTCATATCACCTGCCATGCGACGAACATTACCTCTCGAGTGGAAAAAGCATCCGAAAACGCGTCCTTCATTGATGCACTACTTCGCTCGACGGCGGTGATCGAGTTCGATCTCACGGGGCATGTGCTCATGGCTAATGACCAATTTTTAAAAGCGATGGGCTACAGCTTGGGCCAAGCTAAAGGCAGTCACCATCGTATTTTCTGTAAGCCAGAGGCAGCTTCATCCCAGAAATACAAGGATTTTTGGTCAACCTTGAACAAGGGTGAGTTTGTCGCAGGCCGATTTGAACGAATTGACAGTCGTGGTCAAACTGTATGGCTGGAAGCTACGTACAACCCGGTTTATGACACTGAAGGAGCACTTTGCAAAGTGGTTAAGTTTGCGACCGTTGTCACCGACCAAGTTACCCACGAACAAGAGGTCAGTAAGGCAGCCCAAACTGCATTTGAAATCTCGCAGCAGACTGATGTCACTGCTCAGCGTGGAGCAGTCGTAGTTAAGGATACTATGCACACCATGCGCAAAGTCGCGGTCGATATGCAGGTCGCCTCCGCTGGCGTCGAAGCGCTAGGAAAGCAGTCAGTGTTGATCAGCTCGATCATCCAAACTATCAGCGGCATCGCCCAACAAACCAACTTGTTGGCATTGAATGCTGCAATTGAAGCTGCCCGCGCAGGTGAGCAGGGTCGAGGCTTTGCTGTCGTCGCTGACGAAGTCCGGAAATTGGCAGGGCACACCAGTACCGCTACGGAAGAAATTGCGTCTGTCGTCTTGCAAAATCAGAAACTGGTCGATGAGACCATGGGTGAGATGGCAAATAGCAAGTCCCAAGCGGAGCAGGGCCTCGAATTAGCTACCCAGGCAGGCGAGGTAATTGTAGAAATTCAGGATGGTGCCATGAGGGTGGTCGACGCCGTAGGAAAATTCGCAAATCAGATCGCTTAGGAAGTATGTCACGCCGGAATGCGAAGCGTCCTAGCCGCCAGATGGGGGCTACCCTCATCTTTTCCAGTGTTGAGTTATGCAAATTTAAACTATTGCAGGCGGTTTCATGCGAGCAGCAGTTTTAATCCAAAAATCAGAAAAAACGCTGCGAATATATTCTAGAAATCTACCTGCGAGGTGGCGCCTAAAGGATTATTAGATATGGCCATACAATCGCGCCTCACACCGCTTTCTGAAGATCAGATGGACGAATCACAAAGAGCCGTCATTAGAGAAATTCTTATCGGCCCACGAGGCAAGCTTGATGGCCCGTTTTGAGCATGGATTCAAAGTCCCGAGCTTGCCAGCCATGCCCAAAGGCTTGGTGCGTTTTGCAGATACGGTACTCGCTTAGAGCTTCGATTAACCGAGCTGGCTATTCTGGTCACTGCATCTTGGTGGAAGTCCCAGGCAGAGTGGCAAATTCACGAGCCCATTGCCCGCAGCGCGGGTGTAACAGGTAGCATCATATAGCCTCTCAAACAGCAGGTTTTACCCGAGTTTCAGCATAATGACGAACGTATTGTCTATCGTCTTGGGAAGGCACTCTATGAGTATCTTCGTGTCGATGATGTTCTATACGCCGACGCAGACCAAGCTTCAATTCAGGTGCTATCACGCTTCGGGCGATTCACGTTGCGATTGAGCCAATTGAGTTTTTAACCTTGCAACCTCCGCTTCTAGCTCATGCACGCGCTTGCTAGCCTCAAATTCGACGCTAACGTCCTTCTGGATACCGATGTAATAGGTAAGTTGATCTTCCTCGTTGAATACTGGGGTGATAGATAGCTCATTCCAAAAAATACTGCCGTCCTTACGATAGTTGCGAATGACTTGCCGGCAGGGCTGATGCATCTTTATCGCCTCGCGGATAACGGCCAAGCCCGCTTGGTCTCGGTCATCACCCTGCAGGAAGCGGCAGTCTTGATACAGGATGTCGTCAACGTCATAACCCGTCAGGCGCTGGAAGGCGGGGTTAGCGTAGATCAGGATGTTCTCATCGCCTTCCTGTTCAGCAATAACGATGCCATCATTAGATGTCTCAATCATTAGTGTCAGTAGTTTTGCGTCGATCACCTTCAGTCTCCATTGAGAGTTTAAAATTTTATAATAGCTGGCGGATCTAACTTTTTGAGGTACCAATGCAATATTTTTATCGCTGCGGAATCAATTTCTAAATCATTTCTGATTACTTCTCTAAATCGATCCAGTGTGCCAAACTAAATGCCGTCAAGGTTACTCCGCCGAACGGTCAAGGTAATTGCACTCTCTTGCAAATGCCTCGCTTGCAAGCAGGTTGATAGTGTCAGTAAAATCAGGGCCATAGGCTCAATTTCGTTGCTGCCTTGCACGCGATAAACATGAGCCTTCAGCAAAACTAGATTCGTACCGATAACTCAGTGAAATCTCGAAAAAATGTAGCTTCACACTCGCTTGAAATTGGAGGATCAGCCATGACCCGTAATATCGTACGCACTGCGGTCGTGTCAGTCGGCTGCACAGAGTGCCAAAATATAGATGGGTTGGGGTTCGATTTCATAATGGCTTTCCAGCCAATCGTTAACGTAAGAACGCGCACAACCTTTGCCTATGAAGCCCTTGTACGCGGGGTGAACGGTGAGTCGGCGGCAAGCATCTTGGATCAGGTTAATGATGAAAACCGATACCGCTTTGACCAAGCATGTCGAGTCAAGGCTATCGAGAGAGCGACGCAATTAGGTTTGCTGAGCATTCCAGAATGTAAGCTAAGCATCAATTTTTTGCCAAATGCCGTGTATCGAGCCGAGACCTGCATTCGAGCAACTCTAGAGGCCGCCAGGCTATTTGGATTTCCTCCAGAAAGACTCATGTTCGAAGTGACCGAAGGTGAGCGTGTCGATGATCCTATTCATCTAAAGGGAATTTTCGAAGAGTACGAACGTCAAGGGTTTACTACCTCAATCGACGATTTCGGCTCGGGTTACTCGGGTCTAAATTTATTGGCTATGTTTCAGCCGCACGTACTGAAAATTGATATGGCGCTTACTAGAAATATCGATAAAGATCCGGTTAGAACTGCAATAGTTGAAGGTGTGGTGTTAGTCGCAAAACGTTTAAATATAATGATCGTGGCCGAAGGTGTTGAGACCTGTGAGGAGAGTGATACACTGCTCGGTTTAGGGGTAGATCTTATGCAGGGATACTTATTTGCAAGACCTGATACGTCCAGACTGGCACTTGCGATTTTTTCCTAATGCAGGTTTTTCCCAATTTCTCGATATTTAAACCGATTAGGATATAAATTAAATAGAGGTGTTATGATATGCTTTAATTATATGGTGAAAAAACGCAGATGACCTGAAGCTAAAATATAGTTTCTGGTGTCGGACATACCAAAATTCGAGATTTATTTTCGTCTCAAATTAAATCCTGGTTGCGCTGAATTTTTTAGTCTTTTCTACTCGTGTATCTTTCTGTTCGCGAGTTTCAGTGCTGATTAAATGTTGTTTTTGTACTTATCGTAGCTAAGCCCAATTAGGCTTTAATACTCGCCTGATCTAGCGCTTGCCTCACTCTTTCACCAAACGCCTCGCCACCAGTTTTAACGCAATAGACGCATATTATTGCGAACTCATCTCTAAAAGCTTGAACCTGGAAATACTTGGCCTTATGTGGCAAGTTGTCACTTTCAACTCCATCATGCAAAATGAGGGGAGCTATGCTCCTGAGCCTACGTCTTGGCCAGTACCACTATGCTACGCCTACTAGAGTATCTAGAGTCCATGGTTACCGATTTTTTTTCAAAAAACGGCGATCATGATCGGCGGTCGGAAGATGGATGGAGTCATATCTTCCGAAAAGCCTGTAACGATTCAGGGCAATTTTGTCATACATCCAATCCCGCATTGCTGCCGGCATGACTCGAGCAGCTTTTAGCCAGCGCCATGGTGCATCCAGGCGACTCAAAATCTCGAACATCGCCTCAGAACGTATGGACACCTTGTTGTTGGAGATAAGAACAATGGTGTTGAATTCGTCCAGAGGTAGCCCGGCCCACCTCAACAGCTCTTGGCCTTCCGGCGACTGAACCGCAGCGAGCTGAATTCGATAAGCATGGTCATAGTGGATAATCAATCGCGCCCATCCGTTACAGAGCTTGCAGGTGCCGTCGAATAGCAGTGCTGTGTCGCCCGATTGTAGGAACGGGGCAGGGGATTCGGTTTCCATAGTCATCTGGGCTGCTGTCTCATTTAAAGCTTCCTGCTTTCCCGTAGCCCGCCAATTTAGCTGCGGATTCTGACTCAAAGGTTATCTGGTTTCTCGAGGATACCTTGTCGTGGATTGGGCAACCTTCAGGAAGATAGTAAGCATGGCTTTTACTATTGCCGATGATGTCACTGGCTGAAGTCAGGCGAGATATTGTTGTTGGTTTTTTCGCTTGCGCCGACTTCGCCGGATGGGTGCTTACCACTCCGTAGCCCACTGTCTTATAGTCTTGAGTCCAGCTGCGGTCTTTAGTCAAGAAGTGGTTGGCATGCCCCCTGATCGCGGTTATGTGTTTGTTTCGCTCCTGTTCCTAAGGCGTCACTGGAATCCCACGCAGTATTGTGCAGTATCTTAATTGGCCAATCGATGGCTTGATGTCGCATAGGGTGTAATCGTCAGGTGCTTACTCTCATTGTCTAATGATGCCTGAAGAAAAATAATCATAAGAAGAGTGAAGCTAAGGCAAAAAACAGAGGTGTGGGTTTAGAAGCCCAGACGAGCCTGCCATATCGACGCTGCGTAAATAGTAAATCGCCATTTGGAACGGGGTTAAAGGCTTGGCTTATCTAGATTGGGTTCAATGGCCTGCGATGTTTGTGACGGTGCTTGCCGCCTGGCTTATCGGGTCTCAACGACCAGCAAGACGGATGACAGGATTTGTATGCTTTAGCCTGAGCAACATATTGTGGGTGACTTGGGGGGTATACGTAGAAGCCTATGCTCTTATCGTGCTGCAAGTTTGCCTTTTCATAATGAACCTTCGGGGATTCAAAAAGAACCTCGACGTACGCTAGGTTTAACCGTAAACATCAGGAGCTTTCATGTACTAAACCTTACCTCTGGCACCGGGCATCTGAGATGCCATGACCGATGGCGCGAAGGTGAATAGGCCTCTTTTAATTCGTCCAGCAAAGTGAACTGGCCCTTATCGATCCTGACTCGTGCCAGATAAAAATCGCCCTCCAGCGACAACTGCTCCAATTCGCGTACTTCCCCATTCGTGGCCCTTTCGGTCAGCGCCTGGAGATTCAAGGTTCACTCCCTGCCTACCAAGGAAGGCGTTCTCCGTTATAGGCAAACAAATTGCCGCTGTCAGCAGGCTCTAAGCGGTCAATCAGAGATAACAACTCATGGGCAGCAATGCTCGCCGGCCTGGCTGCTGAGGCACCACGAAATGGGTGTGACAGGCCCGAGATGACGGTGCCGGGATGAAGACTCAACAAGCGGATCTGAGGCCGCGTTCGTGCCAGTTCGATGGCCGCCGTTTTAATCAGCATGTTCAGTGCTGCCTTGGAGGCACGATAGGCGTACCAGCCGCCTAGGCGGTTATCGCCGATGCTACCCACCTTGGCAGAGAGCATCGCCATTGCGCCATGAGCGTCCAGCAACGGCAAGAAGTGACGCAAAACCAGAGCAGGCCCAAACGTGTTGATTTGAAATACCGACTGCAACGCGTCTGCTTCAATCGCGTAGTAACTTTTTTCAGGCTTTATTTCGTCGCGATGAAGCAGACCTGCGGCATGCACGATCAACTGATACGGTGCTTCTTCAGTCAATTCGGCTGCCGCTTTGGCGATACTGTCGGCATCCTCCAGGTCGAGGCAGGGAACACTGTTGCGCCCTAACTCACGAACATACGCACACCGTGGATCCTGATTGAGCAACTCACAAAACGCTGAGCCGAGCGCCCCACTGGCGCCTATTACGAGGGCACGATAGCCCTCACTAAGGGAGTTCATCGTCAAGGGACTGTTCATCTAGGCTCTCCTGCAGTCTGATGCGATTTGTTGGTGTTAACCCTGTCGCCCTATCAGTTGCAGGAACTCGTGACGCGTAGAGGAGGACTCGCGAAAGGCGCCCAGCATCACGGATGAGGTCATCACCGAATTTTGTTTCCCCACGCCCCGCATCATCATGCACATGTGCTTCGCTTCAATGACCACCGCCACGCCGGCGGCATCGGTGATGTGCTGAATGGCGTCGGCAATTTGTTTGGTCAGGTTTTCCTGGATCTGTAGGCGACGGGCGAACATATCCACCACTCGGGCCACCTTTGACAGGCCCAGTACCCTTCCGGTAGGGATGTACGCTACATGAGCCTTGCCGATGAAGGGCAGCATGTGATGCTCACACAATGAATACAGCTCGATGTCTCGCACTATGACCATTTCATCGTTTTGCGATTCGAACAATGCGCCATTGATCAATTCCTCAAGACTCATTGTGTAGCCATTGCACAGATACTGCATCGCCTTGGCTGCGCGCTTAGGGGTGTCCAGCAGTCCCTCACGCTCAGGGTTCTCGCCTACGCCGACAAGAATTTCACTGTAATGCTCGGCTAATGATGTGGTCATGTTGATTCCTCGCAGCCTTGCTGCGCTTTATGTGTCAGCCAATCCTTGGCAATAGGAGACTATCTGCTGCGCACGATCTGACGCAGATAACACAGGGTCGTCAGATCAGCTATGACCCATGCTCTTCGTCGGCGCATTACAAAGTGGATCTTTCTAGGTCTGCTTTGTTTTCAAAGTGGACTGCTCGTCTGACGCGAGTTTGGACGTCGGCACCGCGCAACGCTTATCGACACAGCGGCGGCCACTATCTGGATGAGGTAACCAAGCCAAATGGGGACGTAAGCGGCAGAAAAGGCGATAACCGAATTCAAGCAGCGGGCGGAATACACTCCACGTTAGTGGCGTTGCCCAAAAACCCAAGCCGGCGGCTCGCCAGCTCCACAGGGTGGCATCCAGGCCGGTTACCCATAGCCCATCAGCGAAACAGGCGTGCAGCGAGGACTGCATGTGCTCGAACGTGAATCCGAGAGCCTTGGCATCGAATGCACCGCTGCTGATGTCCACAAAAAACAGTCGATCCTTTGCGGCGCGCCCTTGCAAGAACTTGATCTCGCGCGCACACAGAGGGCATTCACCGTCAAAATACAGCGTCAGCGGCCAATTCACTTTCTTGTACATATGTAATGATCTTGTATAAGTTTTATGCAGGGTATGCTGAAAGAAGCGGACTGACAATGGGCACTATGTTGTTGCCGCGCGATGGACTCTCACGCCCAGTTTAGTAAGCGGATCGCCCGTCCATTCGTAAGCGCCCGGTGAACATACCTTCAGAATTCCAGAATTAAGGACGAAGGTGTCCGCCTAATTTTTAGCGGACGCGATCACCCTTATTGCGAGGATTACCATGCGCCAACGTAGCTCTTATTCCAAACCCTTTAAAACGCAGTTAGTGCATGCACGCAACTTCCTGGTCACCTGGAACGGCAAGCTGGTCTGCGATGACTTCGAAGGCTACAAGGCCGGCTTCGAAGGTGGCATCACCAAAATCGGCTGCATGGCCCATGCTCGCCGCAAGTTCTTCGACCTGCAGGTGGCGAACAAAAGCCAACTAGCCGAACAGTCGTTGCACTCAATCTGAGGCCTATACGAGGTTGAACGGAAGGCCAAATAGATGAACGATAAAGATCGCTGGCGATTACGCCAAGAAATGGCGATGTCCATCGCGGAGAAGTTGTATGAGTGGATGCTGGCTCAGCGCGAACTTGTGACCGAGGCCTCGGCCACGGCTCTGGATTAGAGCCTGAAACGCTGGGTAGCGCTGACGCGCTGCCTCGATAATGGTGCTGTGCCCATCGACAACAACCGGGTCGGAAATACGATCCGGCCTTGGGCCCTTGGCCGTTCGAATTGGCTCTTCGCCGGATCACTGCGTAGCGGTAAACGAGCGGCGGCAATTATGAGCTTGATTCAATCGGCACGCATGAACGGGCATGATCCGTTCGCGTATCTCAAGGATGTACTTACGCGGTTGCCGAAACAGAGGGCCAGTGCGATTGACCAATTACTACCGAATCAATGGGCACAGGGTTCCTAATACGCTGTGAGCTACATTCAGTCATCAGTCAGACGCTTCTGAGTCTAACGGTGTCGATGTAGGTATTTGCCATGCAGGTTTTTTGTCATCCTGACTGTCGAAAATACGCCGCGCCTTGCGGAAATCCTCAACGTTCTCGACAACCCAAGTCCAGATAGGGGACATGCGCATCAATAGCCCCATACCCAGCGGCGTCAGCCCATACTCGACACGTGGCGGAATCTCACCGAACTCCCGCCGAACCACTAGGCCATCCCGCTCCATGGAGCGTAGCGTTTTGGTTAACATCCGCTGAGTCACCCCAGTCATCTGCCTTTTTATTTCGGCATGGCGCATCGTGCCGTACACCCCTAGGGCATGCAGAATACCTAACGACCAACGGCTGCCTGCGTGAGCAAGCACTTCTCGTCTGACGCCATCATCGTCTTCTCTAAGCGTTCGGCAAATTGTTTCTGCCTGGCTGAGAGCCTCCTGATCGGTCATTTCTTTCTCTGGTATCACAGGTGTGCCTTCTTACGAATGTCGCCTAATCGTGCAAGCATTTGTTCATCTTACAGGCAACAGGTCTCAGGAGAAATCATGACCGAAGTGACCCAGTTTCCCCCCCAATCTATTCTCGTTCTAGGCGCCGGTGAGCTTGGGCTGCCGGTTCTGCGCAATCTTGCGCGAGTAGCAAAGCGCACGCCCGGTTCCACAATCAGTGTTCTGCTCAGGGATTCGACCATCAACACTCAAGTACACGAGAAAAAGGTCGAAATCGATGAGCTTCTGGGACTCGGCATCCAGATGGTAGCCGCAGACCTCGTGAATGACTCAATCGATCAGTTGGCTGAAGTATTCGCACGTTTCGATACCCTAATAGGCTGTGCAGGCATGGTTGCAGGCCGTGAAACCCCAATGAAGCTGGCTACCGCTGCTCTCAAATCTGGTGTGAAGCGCTACTTCCCTTGGCAGTTTGGTGTCGACTTCGAGGTAATCGGTAGGGGCAGTCCTCAGGATCTTTTCGATGCTCAGCTTGATGTTCGCGAATTGCTTCGTGCCCAGGATAAAACTGAATGGGTAATCATCTCGACGGGTATGTTCACCAGCTTTCTGTTCGAGCCAGTATTCGAGGTGGTTGACTTCGAAAACGATACCGTGAACGCGCTAGGCAGTCTTGAGACCAGCGTGACGCTCACGACTCCAGACGACATTGGTGCGTTGACAGCGGAAATTGTTTTCTTCGAACCTCGCATCCGCGATCAGATTGTGTATCTCTCGGGAGACACAGTAACGTACGGAGAGGTTGCGAGCCTCCTCGAACGTGTACTGGGCCGCCCGTTCAAACGTAACGTGTGGACTGTTCCGTACTTGCTCCAAAAATTGGAGAAAGACCCAACGCATCACATCAAAAAGTACCGTGCTGTGTTCGCTCAGGGCAGAGGTGTGGCCTGGCCTAAAGCAGGCACTTTCAACGCGCTGCAGTCGATTCAAGTCACGACCGCTGAGGAGTGGGCACGTGCAAATCTGCCAACCTCATCAGCACAAGGGCAGTAGATGAACGAACGTTAGCGCTGGGAGTTGACCTGCTAAAAAGCTCCTCAGTCTGATAATGGGTGCTGATGACCGAAGCTAAGGCGCGGAGTACGGGTCTGGTAATCCAAGACGACCGAATCTTTATCTCATCCGCACCATCTGCCAAGGTCTGAAGCGTCCTACTTCACTATCTATTGAATCGCCCCGGGTTCCCGAGACGCGTATTCGGCTATGCCGATGTGCTTCTGTACCGTAATAGTTAATGAAATTGGCGTTACTCGCGCTTTATGCTGAAGAACTAACGGTGAGTCATGTCGTTAAAGAGTGCCTCAATAGGCTCCGGCTGGTGAGGATAATCACCCTGCGCATAGTCGATACCCATTTCGCGGATTAGCGCTAGCACCTCGGCACTGTCTACAAATTTCGCTACTGTCTTGGCTTTCGTCGCTTTGGCCACGGTCACAAAAAAACGCATCGCAGCGTCGTTAAGCGGATCGGTGAGTAGGTCGCGCATGAACTGACCATCGACCTTTAACTCGTCGATGCGCAGTAACTTGAGGTGGCCGAATGAAGTAGCGCCAGCTCCGAAATTGTCTAGTGCGATACGGATACCCAATTTGCCTGCATGCCCTATGAAGTGTTTGACATCGGCCAAGTGATTGATGACGGTTGTTTCTTTAAATTGGATGCAGAGCAGCTTGCATATTGCCTCGCCTGCTTCCTCGAGGATCTGAAAGACCTCGTAATGTAAAGCTCGGTCACTCACTGATTGATCTGAAAAGCTCAAGGAGAGCATTTCTATATTATCCAGTGTCGGGAGTGCCTTTAGCAGTGTAATGGTGCGCCTGAGCACCCATTTGTCGATATTGCTAGCCAGGTTAAAGCGCTCGGCAGCCGCCAAGAGAGAGCAGGGCGTCATAATACTGCCGTCGTTTTCACGCATACGAATGAGCACTTCTGCAAGTAGCAACCGCGACTCACTACCCAAGGGAAAAATTCGCTGCGCGTAGAGAACGAGCTGGTTTTCAGCAAGCGCCTGCTCTATGCGTGTCACCCATTGCATATCGCCAGAATGTGCTTCCAGAACAGTGTCGCTATTAAACGAGACGTGGACGCGGTTGCGGCCTGCACTTTTGGCCGCATAGCAGGAGCTATCCGCTACCTGCATGATGGCCGAGATAGAATCCCAGCGTCCATCCACGGGTACCAGTCCTATACTTGTCCCGACTTGAAAGCTCTTGCCATCGTACAAGAAGCGAAAGTCAACCATTAGGTCGCACATCTGCTGCGCAATTTTCTGAGCGTGTTCTATCGTGCAATTTTCCAGCAACACGGCGAACTCATCGCCTCCCATCCTTGCAACAGTGTCTCCGCCGCGCACTGCATCGCTTAGTAAACGCGATACTCGCTGCAATAGTAAGTCTCCCGCCGCATGTCCACAGGCATCGTTAACCAGCTTGAATCTATCTAAGTCGATGAACATCAGGGCGTGTTCACTATCGCTGTCTTTGCATTCTGAAAGCGCATGCTCCAGCCGAACTTCAAACTCAAGCCGGTTCACCAATCCGGTCAGCGCATCATGTGTGGCTCGATAATTTATCTCACTACTAAGCCGGCGCTGCTCGGTCACGTCATGGAAGACCAGAACCGTCCCCAGCAGCTCTCCCAACTCGTTGCGGATGGGCGAAGCAGAATCCTCAATACCGAACTCATCACCGCTACGAGATACCAGTACAGTGTTGTACCTGAGTCCTGTCACCTTATCTTGCTGCAAACAGATACTGACCGGGCTCTCTGCAGGTAGACGTGTATCCTCTTTGATGATGTTAAAGACTTGCTCAAGTAGCCGACCACGAGCTTGAACGGCAGTCCAGCCGGTCAGACGCTCGGCGACAGGATTCAGCCAGGTAACCAAAGCATCTTTGTCGGTAGTGATCACTGCGTCGCCAATGGATTGCAAGGTGACTCGCATCAGCTCATGCTGCTGTGCAACTTGTATCGCTAGATAGTGGCTTTCTGTGATGTCCTGGATTGCGCCAGCCAACCTCGTGGGGCGACTATTGACGAGCTCCACTGCGCCCACTGTTCTGATCCATCGGTGCTCGCCGTCACTGCGCATGATTTGTAACTCAAGGTCAAAGCCGCCCCCTCCGGCTATGGCGATGTTGACTGCCTGCTGGATACGCGCTCTAGAGTCTAGCAAGTAATAGGATATGCCTTCTTCTAATGTGGGCTGATGACCTGATGGCAATCCATGGATGTGACAGACTTGGTCTGACCACTTCACATCTCCCGTTACCAAATCAACTTCCCAACCACCCACACCAGCGAGTGCGCCGGTACGGGCAAGAAAGCTTTCAGAGCGACGTAGTAGATCTTCGGATTGCTTTCGCTCAGTAATGTCCTGACTTGTGCCGCGTAGCGCAACCATCGACCCAGTGTTATCGATTATAGGCTCTGCTCGTGCATCCAAAATGCGCTTTTCACCACCGGGTCTGACGATCTCAACTTCGATTCTGAAAGACTGTTGGGACTTCTTAGCATGCGTAATAGCTTCTTGCAGCCGGGCGTAGCTTTCAGGCTGATACAGATGAGATAGCTCTTTAGTGCCGGGAGGCTTAGCTGTCGGTGAGAAACCCATGATGCGGTAGAGTTCGGGTGACCATGTTGTAGTATCTGTAGCGATTTCCCACTCCCAGCTTCCTATCTGACCCAAACGCTGTGCCTGCCGCATTGAGGCAGTAGCCTCGTGAAGCGCCAACTGGGAGTTTTTCAGCGACGTGACATCTGTGACCTCAACGAGAAACCCCCTAACGTCACCGTCGACGATGTCAGGAATATAGTTCGCGATGCTGTGGCGAGAAATACCACTTGGCCCCGGAATCTCACGCTCGAAATTTTGCGGCACACCTGATAGAACGGCTTCAATATGTGGTTTGTTGCGTTCGAAAAGCTCTGCCCCCAGCAAGTCCCAGATAGGTTTCCCTATAAGCTCTGAGGGATCTCTGCCGAACCAGGAACGGTAGGCTCGGTTGGCAAACCGGCAGGTCAAATCCCTATTCCAGTAGGCCATCATGGATGGAGAGTTATCTGTAACTAAGCGCAAATCTGCTGCCACTTGGGCCAAGTCGCTCGCGATTCGATTACGTGCTGTGATGTCGCGCACAAACTTAGTCGATCCCAACAGGGTGCCGTCAACGTCGATCTCTTGCACAACGGTTACCGATACGTCTAGAAGCTTGCCATTCTGACGTTTGCGCACAGCTTCATAGGTGAAATGCCGCGTTTGCTCCCTACGCAGGATCCTGGTCGCCTTTTGTGCAAGATCTGCTTCTGGGATGAGTAGACTGAGGGACTGTCCAATCGCTTCCGCTGCTTCGTAGCCAAATAGGCGAGTGGCCGCTGGGTTCCAGCGTTCTATTTTGCCTGTTACCGACAATCCGATAACAGCATCGGCACTATGTTCAAGTACCGTGGCGGCTCTAGCATTCATCAAGGTGGACTGTTTGAGCTGCCGAGCTGCGGCGCGACCTTCAAGACTCTTGACCACTGCAACCGAAAGAGCCTTGAGTGTTTCGCGCTGCTCTGAAGTCAGCCACCGAGGTGTGCGATCAATAACGCATAGTGTACCGATCCGCTCGCCGGAGCTCAGTCGCAAAGGCGCTCCCGCGTAAAAACGAATATTTGGGTCTCCCGTCACCAAGGGGTTGTCTATAAAGCGTGGGTCGCTAAGGGTGTCGGGCACCTCAAACAGTTCGTCTCCCAGAACCGTGTGCGCGCAGAAGGCAATGTCTCGGTTTGTCTCCATGACATTGGGTAGCCCCACACGGGCTTTGAACCACTGCCTGCGCTCGTCGATCAAACTTATAAGTGAAATGGGTACGCGGCACACAACCGATGCGGCATGCACAATTGCTTCAAACTCCGCTTCAGCAGCCGTATCGAGCACCTCAAGTGCCTCCAGCGCAAGCAGAGTCTGATCCTCGTTTTGCCGGTAGGGTGCTCCGCGCATAGAACAATCCTTCTGAAGGTTGTGTTTCGAATCAAGCTGTCCGTGCAGTGCTGCTTGATAAACATCGGCCCATCAGGTTTTTAGTTAGTTGGGGTTCTTGGGCTCGCGAGCGTTGGAGCTACGCAGGTGTGTGGGCTAGGGTGATATGGTAGGCGTTTACCTAAAGAACCTTATGATCTGGATCCAGGTAAGGATAAATGCCTTGGTTATTAATAGCACAATGGGGACGGCGTCATCATCGATATAGCGTGATAGTGCCGCCCCGCGTCTGAAGCCTTAATCCAGAGCTATTCTGAACGTCGCGCCCTCGTGCACTATCTAGAGTGCAGTGTGCGTGATCGAACTCGGCGCCTTGAAACTCTTCCAAAAGCTGGAATGGCCATAACTGGATTCTTTGCAGAGGTGTTGAGTCGCACACTGAACGATCCTTTTCATCGTGGATGTCTGCTGGTGAATTCTGCCCTCGAGGCAAATGCAGAAGACACGGATTTGCAACAGGCCGTCGCAGAAGAATTCGAGGCCATTCGCAGTTTTTTTGAAGGCAGCCTGCAAACCTTCCGCATGCAATCTGTCGATTCTTTGGAGATTGATGTGAAGCTGGGGGCGCATCATTTGCTCAGTGTGTTGCTGGGCATTCGAGTTTTGGCACGGATTAATCTCGATGCTGCGTCTGTAACAGTCGCCATTAGTATTGCAATCAAAAGCTTTGATCTTCCTCCCTTGGCTTTAGCGATGTTCTCTGAAAACCACTGCACGGAATCAATATGTTCAAGCTCTACTATCACCCGTCTCCTAACCCCGCCAAGGTTGCGCTTTTCTTGGAGGAGTCAGGCCTTGAGTACGAACTCATCCCTGTTGATACGCGCAAGGGTGAACAGCACGATCCGGCGTTTCTTAAGATCAATCCGAATGCCAAGACACCGGCTCTGGTTGATGGTGACAACGTGGTATTCGACAGCAACGCCATACTGCTCTATCTAGCCGAAAAGACAGGGATGTTCCTGCCTGCTGACAATCTCAAAGCGCGAGGTGAGATGTATTCCTGGCTCATGTTTGTCGCGACCGGTATCGGCCCTTACTCTGGACAGGCTGTTCACTTTAAGCACTTCGCACCCGAGCCAAAAGACTACGCCGTTACCCGCTACACCTTCGAAGCCTGGCGTCACTGGACGATTATCAACGAGCACCTGGCCAAACAGCCTTATATGCTCGGAAGTGAGTACACGCTGGTTGACATGGCCGTATGGGGTTGGGCGCGTGCGGTACCTTTCATCCTAGGTGATTACGCTTGGGTAAAACTTCCAAACGTAAAACGGTTCCTTGATGGCATCAATGCTCGACCGGCAGCACAGCGAACCGAAGAGCTGAAGACCCTGCACAGTTACAAGACCGAGATGGATGCTGACGCACGTAAGGCAATGTTCCCTCAGATTACTCAGTAGACGGGCCAGATCATGATCGACTGGCATTGCTGGATTCCTGCCTATGGGTACATGTTTAATTTACTTTTAGGCCTCCGGGCTTTCGCAAGTCATTGCTCCAGTGAGCATTGGTAAAAGTGGAGCAATTTGCTCGGTTCAAGACTGCGGGCCCCTAAAAGGGGCCCGTACCGTGCTGCCTTTACCTATTCACAGTGCTTTACCGAAATCCAGTATTTAGGGCGATGGTCTCCCCGTATTTTTAAGCGGACGCTATCACCCCTTCGCTAGGTTTTTCATGCGCCAACGAAGCTCTGATCTTAAATCGTTCAAAGCTCAGGTCGTCCAGGAGTGCCTGCAGCCAGAGCGACAATTTCCAGCGTAGCTAGGGTAAGCAACGCGAGGAAAGCTGATGCAGTTTAAAATTTGATCCCTGCCTCCGCTAAGCGCGAGTTTGTGCTGAACGTTTGCGTAACAGATAAACGAAGTTTGGAACAGCTCAGGGCTGCAGTCATATAGCCCACCTCGCCATCAATATCTCTCCCAAGCGAGGCTTTTGGGCCTACAGTCTTGAGTGTCGCTCACTGCAAGGAATACAAATGAACGTGTTGCCTTCAACCTCTCCGCCAAAGCACGTCAGCCTGCTGGGTTATGGAGGTCTGTTGCCGTTTATTTTTCTGGCGCTACTGATCCCGTTCTCTCTCGACTATCGGCCGTTGTTTGCGATTGCGCTTGTTAACTATGGCGCAGTCATCCTGAGCTTCGTCGGCGCCTTACACTGGGGCTTCGCTATGACCGTGCAAGATATGAGCGCCGAGCAGGGCAGAGACCGGTTCATCTGGAGTGTCATTCCTGCGCTTATTGCTTGGATTGCTACGTTACTGCCAATGTCATTGGGCTGCTTGCTGTTGGTCATCGGCTTAGTTGTCCACCTTCTGCAGGACAGGAAGCTGTTGCGGGTTATAAGCTTGCCCGGCTGGTACCTACCGATGCGATTACGGCTTACCCTCGTGGCTAGCGTCTGCTTGCTTCTTGCCGCGATGGTTGAGGCGCTTCATTTATGAAGCCTCGTGTGCCCGGCTCGTTGCCCGTGACTTCGCGACGTCTGACCTAGCCGTACGCCTGTGTGATGCCGGCTGGGAACTAGGTGCCGACCGCGACTTCTGGCACACACCACCTGTTGATGTACTGTTTCTGGATCGTAAGGTGGGAGGTTTGTACCTGTTGGCTCCGAAGCTGAAGGCACGGGTGGCAAAATGTTTTAAAGCTACAGAGGATGAAATCTACATTCATGTTAGCGTGGAGGTGCAGACATCTGCTGCTGGGGGCAAGCGGAGCGCGCAGGCGTGATGGATGGTCGAGACACGAAGTGGCTCGTGCACTATCAGCTGGGGGTACTACTTCAAAATAGGGATAAGTGCTGACCTTACCTATCCTCGTCGTCACCCTGTGCGCCCTGGCATTGCGCCTCAGTTTCTGAATCAAGGAATTATTTGATGAAAGTCTTGTTTATGTGCACCCACAACAGCTGCCGAAGCATTCTGTCTGAGGCGCTGTTAAACCACCTAGCACCTGAAGGCGTAGAAGCGGTTAGCTCGGGTAGCTTTCCCAGTGGTCGAGTGAATCAAAGAGCTTTGCAAACGCTGGAGGCGGTCGGTATCTCCACGGTGGGATTGAGCAGCAAGGCTTCGGATGCTTTTGAAGGCTCCCCTCCAGATATCGTTATTACCGTTTGTGATCGGGCTGCGGGTGAGGCGTGCCCAATCTTTTTCGGGCCAGCCTTGAAGGCGCATTGGGGCTTGGTCGACCCGTCCGAAGCCAAAGGCACAGAGTCCGAGATTACGGCGGCGTTTGACGTCACTCTCGACAAAATTCGTGAGCGTGTTGTCACGTTCCTTACGCTGCCGCTGCAAACCATGAGCGCTGACGAGCTCAAAGCTGAACTGAACCGTATCGGTACGCTTTAAAGATCAACAGAGGTGGTGCCAGCTTGGCGCCGCTGCAAGAGTTTATATGCAAGAGGCATTGCCGAACGTACTCGACGGCCTGATCGATATCCCTTCGCTGGAACAACTGGAGCCGCGCACGACGTCACTCCATAAACCTCGAATTTTGCTTCTCTATGGATCAACGCGTGAGCGCTCTTTTAGTCGGTTGGTAACTCAGGAAGCAGCCCGCTTGCTGGGGGAGTTTGGCGCTGAAACCAAAATCTTCGACCCCTCGGGTTTGCCATTGCCAGATGGTGCCCCGGAGACTCATCCAAAGGTCGCTGAGCTGCGCGAGCTGATGCAGTGGTCTGAAGGCCAAGTATGGTGTTCCCCAGAGCGTCATGGCTCCATGAGTGCAGTTTTCAAGGCCCAGATTGACTGGGTTCCGCTGGCAATGGGAGCCGTACATCCTACGCAGGGGAAGACTCTTGCTGTGATGCAGGTCTGTGGAGGTTCGCAATCTTTCAACGTGGTCAATCAGTTACGGGTACTGGGTCGGTGGATGCGTATGTTCACTATCCCCAACCAATCTTCGGTGGCCAAGGTGTTCACCGAGTTTGATGAGGCAGGCCGGATGAAGCCGTCCTCGTACTACGACCGTCTAGTGGACGTAATGGAAGAACTTATGAAGTTCACCCTACTTCTGAGGGATCGCCAGGACTATCTTGTTGATAGATATTCCGAGCGCAAAGAGTCCGCAGAAGAGCTGTCCAAGCGTGTCAATCAGCGCTCTATTTAGTGTCATTACGTGGGAACTGCATGAGTCAGATCACGATTTGCTAGAGCACGTAGTGTGGCACCTCTCGCAACACCTTGGCGTTGATCCGCAACAATGGCTGCAAAGTCTGAACCGATGCAAATGAAGCTGAATGAATGAGCTTGGAGGGATGGCGGTGAATCAAAATTCTAAATTTGATGTTGTAGTTATTGGCGGTGGCCAATCCGCGCTTACAACCGCCTATTTTCTGAAGCGTTCAGGTATGTCATACGTGCTACTTGATGCAGACCCGGCGCCAGGAGGCGCATGGCGGCATGGTTGGGATTCACTCCGACTATTTTCCCCGTCTTCATGGAGTTCGATTGCAGGCTGGCCTATGCCTGCTGTGTCGGAAGAAACGCCTCGCCGTGACGATGTTGTCGATTATCTGACTCAGTATGAAAAGCGATACAACTTTCCCATCATTCGTTCTACGTGGGTATCCCGTGTTGAGAGAATTGAAGACGGTTTGCGCGTTGTTTCGGGGGATCGATATTGGGATGCCAAAGCGGTCATCAGTGCAACAGGCACTTGGAACCGTCCATTCATTCCAAGTTATTTAGGGCAGGAGTTATTTTTAGAACAGCAGCTTCATTCCGCTCATTATGTAGGGCCGAATAGGTTTGAGGGAAAGACTGTCCTTGTCGTGGGCGGGGGGAACTCGGGAGCCCAGATTTACGCCGAGGTTTCCAAAGTAGCCCAGGCAACCTGGGTGACTCAAGAAGTCCCAAGGTTTCTGCCTGATCAGGTTGACGGCCGCGTCCTGTTCGAACGAGCTACGGCTCGATTGAAAGCCCAGCAGGAGGGCTCAGAACCTAAAGAACTCATAGCTGGGCTAGGTGATATCGTTATGGTTCCATCGGTAAAAGAGGCTCGTGAACGCGGTGTGCTGAACGCGGTACGACCGTTCACTCATTTTACTCCGACAGGTGTCGTATGGCCGTCAGGACATGAGACAACGGTGGATGTCGTTATCTGGTGCACCGGGTTTTTTCCAGCGCTAGACCACCTTACCTACCTAGGCCTTGTAGGTCAGGACGGCAAAGTAGCAGTGGACGAAAACCGAAGTGTTGATTTACCCAATTTATGGCTGGTGGGTTACGGCGATTGGACGGGGCTCGCTTCTGCAACATTAATCGGCGTGACCCGTACTGCACGAGATGCGGTCAAACAAGTGCAAAGCTATCTCGCGGGCGTAGCCTGATGGTTCGTAGTAGATCAAGCGCACCTACTATGACACGACTTCAAGCTTGGGGATCAATGCCCACTATCAGTACTTCTGCGCAGAAGATGCTCAATGAGCGTTGATTAGGTCAGCCTCATACCTTGGACTTTACGCCCTTAAACCCTAAGTGGCACCTCCTTATAAACACGGGTTTCTGTTGCGGTCACGCCACTTTTCTATATTTTCAGCCGAAACGGTTGCTTTTAAGCAAGAGGGCGGACAGGGCTGTACAGCCCCCACTTATGTCGGTACTGGCTTGCCTACCATGCAGGCGACGTGTCCTAACGATTGATGCCTCATTCATGTCTACGCGTTTTTTATCAACTAGAGTTCCCTGAAATTATCAACAGGCACGAGAGGGAACTTCATGACTGCGCTGGATGTTTTTTGGGTCGGATTGGGGGGGGGGGGGGCGGGCTGGGGTCTTTGCTGCGCTGGTGTATCGGACTGCGGGTGGGGCAGTTCTATAAGGGATCATTCCCGCTGGGCACGTTTTTGATCAACGTCAGTGGCGCCTTTGTGATCGGTTACTTGAGCATTCTGTTTGCCGTTGACTGGCGTGACCGCTACGGCGACTTCCTGAGTGCTGCCGTGCTCACTGGTATTCTTGGCGGCTACACCACGTTCAGTAGCATGCAGCTGGATGCTTCCAAACTGGCCAAGGCGAAGGATCGTGCATGGGCGGCCGGTTATCTGATCATCTCGGTACTGGTCGGTCTGGCCGCCGCCGCATTCGGCGCCTGGCTGGCGCGCTGACACAGGAGCAAACACCATGTTGAACATGATTATTCTGATTTTCGTCGGCGGCGCGTTTGGCGCCATGTGCCGCGAAGTTGTCATGCTGTCAGTGCCGCGCTTGGCCGACGGCTTTCCCATGGATATTTTTGTCGTCAATATCGTCGCAGCCTTCCTGCTGGGGGTGGCCACGTCGCTGTTCAAAAGCAACCGGATCACTCAATACGTACACGTCATGGTCGGCACAGGGATCATGGGCGGCCTATCGACGTTCTCAAGCTTTGTCTTTGGCGCCGTGGAGATTATGAAAGATCCCGCCAGTGTGTTCGTGTCCATCACTTATCTAGTGCTCAGTCTAGTCATCGGATTTGCTGCAGTGGAGTTGGGCCTCGTAGCCGGGGCCAAGGTCTTGCCAATACCAGCAGCGGACTCTTCGCACTAAACTTTCCTGATACATAAAAGCCCTTGAGTATTGAGGGCTTTTTATTTCGTATATTTGTAGCCATCCGGGCTTCATGATGGGTTGGCTAAAATCTAACCAACCAGAGTCTTAGATGGCTACTTTCTTAATCATCATTAGTACCTCCAAAAAACGGGGGTGATAAGTACCAGTACAGTGAGTATCTCTAATCGGCCCAGCAGCATGCCGATGGTGAGCAACCATTTTGCTGCGTCAGGTAATGATGAGAAGTTACCAGCAGGCCCGATGATGGTGCCAATTCCAGGGCCCACGTTACACACCGCAGTAGCCGCGCCACTCAATGCCGTTGTCCAGTCCAGGCCGATCAAGGCAAGTCCTAAGGCGATAATTGCAATGGTGATGCTGAAGAAAAATGAGAAAGTCAAAAGCGAGCGTAATATTTCCTCGTCAATTGGATGGCCATTGTACTTCTTCTGAATCACGGCTCTTGGATGGATTAGTTGCTTTAAGCTACCTATCAGTAAAGTCGCAGCAACCTGAAAACGGAAGATTTTGAGGCCCCCAGCTGTGGAACCCGAACATCCTCCAACAAAGGTCAAATAGAAGAACAAAAGAACTGCAAAGCTCCCCCAGAGCGTGTAATCGCCAACAGCAACTCCAGTAGTAGTGACCACAGAAGTCACGTTGACTGCGACGATACGAAACGCATCCCACCATCCGTAATCGCTGTGAAAACAGAGCCATGTCCCTACGGCCAGCCAGGTCACAATCAAGAATCCAATAAATCCACGTACTTGGTGATCTTTAATCAGCGCACGCCGGTTGCCGCGCAATGTCGCAACATACAAGGTAAACGGTAGGCTACCCAGAATCATGATGACCACAGCTACCCAGTGGATCGCTGGCTGCGTCCAATGCCCCAGTGAAGAGTCCGAAGTCGAGAATCCTCCAGTTGAGATCAATGACATGGCGTGGTTGACCGCTTCAAACGGCGTCATTCCAGCGACCCAAAGAGCTAGCGCTCCGAGCCCCGTGAGTCCCAAGTAGAGAAAGAGGATGTATTTGGCGGCCACATGGGAGCGAGGCGTTACTTTTTCCGACCAGTCTGAGGACTCTGTCTGGAAGAGACGCATGCCACCCACCCGCAACAGCGGTAGGATCGCTACAGCCATGCCTATGAAGCCTATACCTCCGAGCCAATGTAGCATTGAGCGCCAGATCAATAATCCCGGTGAAGCGGTATCCAAACCAGTGAGTACCGTTGACCCTGTAGTTGTGATGCCCGACATTGTTTCAAAGAATGCATCGGTGTAACTGATGTCGCTGATAAACACCATTGGCAACGATGCGAAGATGCACACCGCAACCCAACTGCCAGTAGTTAGCAGGTACATATCCCTGGGACGAAGCTGGGCGGTATCTGGGCGTCCCCGCGCGATCAACAGAAGGCCGCAGACAGATGTGATTAAGCTTGACCACAGGAATGCCGAAAGATCGCCACCGTCCTGCTCATAGACCATGAGTGTGATTATTGGGATAGCCATGCTTAAAGCTAGCGTGATCAGAAAAATTCCTAAAATGAAGCCGATAAATCTTAGTCCTGCGAGAGACATAAAAAGTAGCCTACTGAGTTAGCGCAGTACAGTATCGGATGCTCCACCTTTATGGCTTGTAAATTTTTCGTAAAATCTTTTAATAAATCAGGGACGCAAGAAGCACCAGCTTTTAGCAGACTCTAGTGAGCCGTCATGCGCTCAAAAGACCCTTTCGCACCAAGTAGATCAAAAGTCGACTGAAAAAAATAAGCGACAGTTAGTTGGCACTTTTCTGAGCGTCTCTGCTTTGTAGTTCCTTACTGAGAAGGGTTTAGACCTGATTAGAGGTAACGACAGGTGCTTAAGCATTACGGTTACATCGAGGAGTATCGCTCCTATCGGAAGCCTCAATACGATCTGATGCACATGACATTGCATTTTTATCGTAAGCGGCTGGGGATGTCACCTTCCGAACTCCACCATTAAGGGCGATGGTGTCCGCGTATTTTTAAGCGGACGCGATCGCCCTTAATGTCAGGATCTCCATGCGCCAACGAAGCTCTTACCCGCCCAGGTTGTTCAGGAATGCCTGCAGCCGGGCGCAAACCTATCCAGCATCGCCATCTACACCAACGTGATCACGCAAGTGACTACCACTTTACCGAAATCATTAACCAGGGGCGTTGACAGCTTTCGTTCCGTTGGGAGCTACGCCCAAACGGCAGGCGGAAGCATTGGCGATCATCGAGCTGTTGCTTTGCGAGCAATCGATCAGTTGCTGCCCCATAGGTGGACGTCGAGCTTACCCAGAACGCTCATGAGTGACGGTTAAGGATCTTAAACTTCAAATAGCCGACGCACCTGCACGGAATCGGCGCTTCCGCTTTGTTCAAGAGAAAGGAAGTATCGTAATTGCCATTGTTGTGTCCTAACGGCCTCTTTGGCGACTGGTTTGACCCAGGGTGGATAAACGCGGATAGCGCGCTTACCGCCTTTACCGTTAATCGCCATGATGCCCTTTGATGCCAGTATCTTATGGTCGAAAACAAACTGTCCGCGATGAGTTGCATCGGACACACTCACTACAACAAAAGCTACGCCGTCATCGACATCGAGAGGTGCAATGGTGCTGCCTGACCTCGGGCGCTTCCATATTGTGACGAACTGTCCAATCTTCGTCGGCGTTGTTTTAGCCACGCGGAAGACAATGGTGTGTCCGTCTAGGCCAAAGCGGGAGGCACTATACTCGGGACTCTCAGCCTCGCGTAAAGCCAGATCCGTCAATTGCATTCCCGCCGGCTTGTACACATCTTGGATAGCAGCTACCAGTTCGTTTGGAATATGGCCGAGGGAAGGGTCTGCCACGCCTGAATATTTTGTGCCTAGTTCAGCTAAATCGGATTTCAACGGGAACAACTCCTAAACGATTCATGACCACACGACCCATTCCAGGGCATATGTTACTCCCTTCGACATGCCGAAGCCGACTACTACATCCCGTGAACGCAAGGTGGGGTAGCCAGCCGCTTACTTTTTATCTATGCGAAGTAGCGCCCCAGCTAGAGCCCGTCAGAATAGAAAGTAACGAAATCGCTAATGGAATGTGGCCTGACTGGATCAATCTGCATCAGGCCATATCGCATAACGAAGCCGTGATGCAGCGTCGGGAGCCATCGATGGGGCAGTGCATTCAGCGTGAAACGTTCATGCTGAAAAAGTCGCGTCCGAGTGGATGCCGCCAATCAGCCGTTGAGACCATATATCGGCAGTTTTTGGTATGGAAAAGGGTAACCACACTTCGTCAGACTATGCGCCGGCCACAGAATTTCTAGCAGTGAGAAACGCTATGGCCGGCTCGCTTACGCTTATTTGGAAAGCGTGGCGGCGGCAATGGCAGGCACAGCGCTGCGGCGCAAAATCATGACACCACCTATTGCAGCCAAGGTGGAACCGATCAACACACCGACTTTAACCTCATCAATCAGGTGAGCTGATCCAGCAAACGCTAGGTTTCCGATGAACAGGCTCATGGTGAAGCCGATGCCACACAGGAGCGCAACGCCGTAAAGCTGTGCCCAATTGCTGCCTTCCGGTAGTTTGGCCAAGCCCATACGAATGGCCAGAGCAGCCAATAGGAAGATACCAATCTGCTTGCCCACCAACAAGCCGAGCGCAACGCCCAGCGGAACTGGATCAACCAGGTTCTCCATGGAAATACCGGCCAGTGAAACACCCGCATTGGCGAAGCCGAAAATCGGCACCACAGCGAACGCTACCCACATATGCAGCTTTTCCTCTAGGAACAGAAGTGGAGACCGAACTTCCTCTTCAGGCTTGCCCATAGGGACGCACAGTGCAACAGCAACACCCGCAAGGGTGGCATGCACTCCCGACTGCAGCACGAAGAACCACAGCACGCTACCGACCAGCAAATATGGGAATAATCGTCTGACGCCCAATCGATTCATTGCGATCAGAATGACCAGGGTTGCAAACGATACCAGCAACATCTGCATGGAAAGACCAGTGGTATAGAAAAAGGCGATGATGACTACAGCACCTAGGTCGTCAATGATCGCTAGGGCGGCAAGGAAAACCTTCAGCGAAGTAGGGACTCGCTTGCCCAGGAGCGATAGGACGCCCAAAGCGAATGCGATGTCGGTAGCGGCAGGGATGGCCCATCCCTTTAAGGTCTCAGAGTTACCCCAGTTGATGGCGATATAGATAAGCGCAGGCACAACCATGCCGCCTAAAGCACCAAATCCAGGCAAGGCGCGCTGGCTCCAGGTGGAAAGTCCCCCAGCAAGCACTTCTCTTTTAATCTCGAGGCCGACCATGAGGAAGAAGATGGCCATCAGGCCGTCATTGACCCAATGTTCCACAGACATCCCTAGCCATATGCTGTGCAGCGCTGCGAAGTAGCCTTGGGACAGAGGCGAGTTAGCTACAATCAAGGCTGCCAGTGCTGCGCCCATCAGTACTATACCGCCGGCTGACTCCGACGATAGGAAACGAGCTAAAATCGCGGTGGCTCTAGGGAGGGCGGCTGCAGGTTGATGTTTAGTCATCAAAATCCTTAGGGTCACTTATAAAGCAATATATTAACATCTGATTCACTCCAGTGCGTGGTATTAAATAACCTGAAACAGTTGAGTTAAAGGCAAGGTTGCTTGTTGGCTGTCTTTGTATTTAGCCTGAAATTGCTGCTTTGGGTAGTACTGTTGTAATAGTTGCGCCGGTCATTTGCTAAATAATAAAAATTATTTTATGTCTCGAGCGATCTATTGATTATGTAGTGTGATTTGCAGGTTGCGCATGAAGAGTCTCTGTTTGTGAAGCCTGTGTTTTGAACGTAACTCGTAACTGGTTGCAGTTTAGTATATTAACATCGCTGTTTAGAGTGGATTGGTTTTGCTCGTCCGCTTTACGATTGTGTGCGGTATTGATTTTAGTGTGGGCGTGAATGCCGGTTTGTAAAGTTTGTCATAAAAGCTGGATGAGGTGCAGTCCGATAGTTACACTCAGTAATCTAAGTGTTTGTACGGTTGGGCGATGATTTTAGGTTTGATCAGTGTGAGATCTAAAGGGGGTGTATAAGTTTTCAGGGGAGGGCATATTGTGTGCTGGTTTTATTATCATAATAATAGGTTGTTTGTGTTTGTGTTTGTGTTTGTTTGTGTTTTTTATTCTGCCTGTCTGCCTGTCTGCCTGTCTGCCTGTCTGCCTGTCTGCCTGTCGATATGATTACTGCTATTGGCTGTAAGGAGGTTGGTTGCTCAGCAAAATATCTTGTCACACTACAGGTCACCAATAACATGATTTGGGTCAATAATCATCTGACTGTTGGTTGTGTGAGTTTTTGACTTGGTGTCAGCTAGTATGCTGAGAGGCTTTCAAAGCGATAACCGACTTTTTAGCATTTCGATTTATTCACGACCACTCAAGCTCGATTCAGTTGAGCTGCGTACACAGAAGGTACTCATTGATGAAGCCGGTGGTCTACGCAGCAACTGAGCAAACACCAACCCTCACAAACTCTGCGGCTTGGCATGCCTTGCCTGCAGAGCAGGTAATGAACCTCCTTCAGGTTAATGAGCATGTCGGGCTAGAGGCCGCCGAGGTTCAAACTCGGCTTGACCGAACTGGTTTTAATCGCCTGCCAGAAGTAGCACGGCGACCTGCGTGGCTGCGATTTTTGCTGCAATTTCACAACATTCTGATTTATGTGCTTCTAGGTTCTGCAGCGATTACCGCGATGCTTCAACATCTGTGGGATACGGTGGTGATTCTTGCGGTAGTTATTGCAAACGCGATCATTGGCTACGTCCAGGAAGGTAAAGCGGAAAAGGCCATGGAAGCTATCCGGCAGATGCTGGCACCGCACGCCGCCGTGATTCGCGCAGGCCAACGCTTGAGCGTTGTAGGTGAGGAGCTAGTACCGGGCGACATCGTATTGCTGGAAGCCGGAGACAAAGTACCTGCTGATCTACGTCTGCTGCACGTGAACAGACTACAAATTCAAGAAGCAATTCTCACAGGTGAATCCGTACCAGCAGAAAAGCATACCGAACCAGTGGGCCTTAAAGCCGCTCTGGGTGATCGTACCTGCATGGCGTTCAGCGGTACGCTCGTGACATGCGGACAAGCTACAGGGGTTGTAGTTGCTACCGCAGCTGCAGCTGAGATCGGACGCATCAGTACGCTACTTGCTAGAGTAGAAACGCTGACAACTCCGCTGGTGCAGCAAATGAACGTCTTTGCACGTTGGCTGACGATCTTGATCTTGCTAGTCGGTGGCCTTCTGCTCATGTTCGGCCATTATGTCGCGCACTACGAGTTCACAGAGATTTTCATGATCGTAGTCGGGATGTCAGTAGCGGCGATACCTGAAGGATTGCCCGCCGTCCTTACCATCACGTTGGCTGTCGGAGTTCGCGCAATGGCTCGCCGCAACGCTATCGTGCGTCGCCTGCCTGCCATCGAAACACTAGGCTCGGTATCCGTCATCTGCACTGACAAAACTGGAACACTGACCCGCAACGAAATGATGGTCGCATCGGTCGTCACGAACGATCTTCTCTTCACAGTCGATGGCGCAGGTTATCAGCCAGCGGGAGGCTTCAGGATTGCCGATCAGCTGATCGAGATATCGTCTCACCCTGCGCTCTCAGAATTGGGGCGAGCAGCAGGTCTCTGCAACGATGCCGTGCTGCGCCAGAATAAAGACTTATGGACGGTTGAAGGCGATCCGATGGAGGGAGCCTTGCTAGCGTTTTCCGGAAAAACCGGAATAGATAGCGATGAAGATCATCGTACCTGGCCACGAAGCGATGCCATTCCGTTTGACGCGAAACACCGTTTTATGGCGACCCTCCATCACAACCATAATAGCCATGCTTCTATCTATGTAAAAGGTGCACCAGAGCAAATACTGGCCATGAGCACGCGGCAGTTCGTAACCGATGGCGTGACTGAGCCCCTTAACGCGGACTACTGGTACGAACAGGCAAACACCATCGCCGCAAAAGGGCAGCGTGTATTGGCGTTTGCAGCTAGGTCAGTTCAGCCAGAGCACACTGTGTTGGAGTTTGGGGACGTGCAAGGGAAGTTAACCTTGTTGGGCATGGTCGGGCTAATTGATCCGCCTAGACCCGAGACGATAAAGGCAGTTCAACAATGCCAGGCAGCGGGCATTGTTGTAAAAATGATCACTGGCGATCATGGCGGCACCGCCGCCGCAATCGGTCGTCAGATTGGCTTGCATAATCCCGACAAGGTGCTGACTGGTGTAGACCTGGACTCCATGAACGATGCCGCCCTCAAGGAGGCGGTAAAGGAAGTCAATATCTTTGCTCGTACCAGCCCTGAACATAAACTCAGGTTAGTCATGCTGCTGCAGTCGAATGGCATGACAGTGGCAATGACGGGCGATGGCGTTAATGACGCACCAGCGCTAAAGCGTGCCGATGCTGGCATCGCTATGGGGGGGAAAGGTAGTGACGCCGCCAAGGAAGCTGCCGACCTGGTGCTGGCTGATGACAACTTCGCGTCCATCGTTGCTGCAGTGCGCGAGGGGCGTACAGTCTACGACAATATTAAGAAAGTCCTGAGCTGGACGCTTCCCACAAGCGCGGGTGAAGCCATGACCATCATCGTGGCCCTGCTCCTCGGCCTTACACTGCCGGTCACGGCGATACAGATTCTGTGGATTAATCTTATTACCGCAGTAACGCTCGGCATCGCATTGGCGTTCGAGCCTACCGAAGAAAACACAATGCGCAGACCGCCCCGTTCCCGCAAGGAGCCACTCATAAGCGGTGCGTTGGTTTGGCATATGGTGCTTGTTTCTATTCTGTTCCTCTGTGGTGTTTACGGCATTTTTTCGTATGCGCTCGACCGTGGCTACTCCGTGGAGTTGGCCCGAACCATCGCGGTGAATACGCTAGTCGTGATGGAAATTTTCCATCTGTTCTTTATTCGTAATCTCTACAGCACATCGCTCACCTGGAAGGGCGTTCGTGGCACCAAGGTCGTGTGGATGACCGTCGCAGTGGTTACCTTGGCCCAGTTCGCCATCACCTACGCGCCACCTCTGCAAAAGGTGTTTGCCACAGAAGCGATCCCCTTCCTTGATGGCCTACTTATCATCGGGGTCGGTGTTGCGCTCTTTGCGATCATCGAGATTGAAAAACAGATTCGAATCCGCCTGTCCGAGTAGAACTGATTGCAAGCTGGCAATCCCCTAACGACAAGCATCTTCATGCCACTGAAAGAGGATTTAGAAAATGCATAAAATACTTGTAGCTGTCGATGGCTCCGAGCACTCGGAGCGCGCAGTGCGTTACCTTCTTGGGCTAATCCAAGATGGCGGATTACTGGGCGGTAGTGTTGAGGTACATCTGGTGAATGTACAGCCACTGTTACCAACTCGAATTGCACACGACATGAGAGCGGATGAGATTGATCGTTACTACGGTGATAAAAGTGCTGAGAGCTCACAAAAAGCTGGGGTGCTTCTGAAGCAGGAAGGGGTTGCATTTACACTTCACACCTTGCAAGGCGATGCAGCAAGCCAAATCGTGGCGTGCTCACACTCTTTAGGATGTAACAACATCATCCTAGGCTCACATGGCAACGGCTTTCTTGCAGGGATTTTTCTGGGCTCTGTCGCGGCAAAGGTGATTCAGCTCTCAGATATACCAATCACCTTAGTCAAATAGGAAATCGTCAAATGCATGATAGCGCGACCCCATAAGTGGGTTATCAAAGGCCGATATTCTGGAATGACTTTGATTGAGTTGAGTCATGCGCAGCATAGCCATCCACTTTTCTATGCGTGTGGTTCCCTCGACATTTGATGTCCCGAGCGACTGAGAGGCAAATCACTTGCCCCTCAGTTCTGACTCCCGGCTGATGCTTTCAATTTGGAGTGAAACCTACTTGGGAATATACGCAGCTACCGACTTGCGAATCTCTTCCCGCGCCTCATCCGCGCTCCCCCAACGCCCCATCTTCACCCACTTACCCGGCTCCAATGCTTTGTAGTTTTCAAAGAAGTGCTGGATCTGTGCGAGGAGTAGCGCAGGGAGGTCTGAGCACTCCTTTACGTCGTTGTACATCGAGCTGAGTTTTTCATGAGGCACAGCAATCACCTTGGCATCCGCTCCGGCTTCGTCAGTCATATACATCACACCCACCGGGCGACTGCGGATGACAACTCCAGGTGAGACGGGATAAGGGCAAACCACCAGGACGTCCAGAGGATCTCCGTCATCGCTCAACGTATTTGGAATGAACCCGTAGTTGGCCGGATAGAACATCGGTGTGCTTAGGAAGCGGTCAACGAAGATCTGTCCGCTCTGCTTGTCGACCTCGTACTTGATCGGCGAGTGGTTTGCAGGGATCTCAATAACTGTGAAGAAGTCATCGGGGATCGCGTTACCAGCAGGAATGTCCGCGTAGCTCATGTTCTTACCTCCGATGTTGTAGAAGTGGTTGCGTCGGACGGATCTATCCCAAGTGGGCTCATTTCTTTTGGCAAATCGACGATCCATTCACCTAACATCTTTCCCTGATAGCGACGGTTTTTTTGAGTAAAGAAAACGACCATAAAGCCTTTCATGTCTATCCCCTCAGCGAGTACCAATCACTTGGTATGAAAGAAGCCCGGCAGTGGTCATCGTCAACGAACCAACCACGTGCAACGAAATTGAGCCAAGCGCCCAGAGCAGTTTTCCTTCCTGAATCAAGGTGACTGTTTCGGCTGAAAATGTAGAAAAAGTGGTAAGACCACCACAAAATCCGGTGATGATCAGGAGGCGCCATTCAGAGCTGAGCGAAGGCGATGCAGCCAAGAAGGCGATGGTCAGCCCTATGAGATAACCCCCGACCATGTTCGCGACTACAGTCCCGGGAGGAATCGTAGGAAATAGAGCGTTCAGCTTTATACCCAAAAGCCAGCGTAACCAAGCACCAACTGAGGCGCCGATGGCAATGACGATCAATGATTTCAGCATGGCGAGCACTCCTTACCAAACCTGGAGGGCCAAGCATGCAGAGGGACAGCGCTGTAAGATGGGCGAATCACGAAAAGTAAGATCATATCCTGTCCTAAATTAGGGACAGGGAGGCACACCTACGCACCCTGTCCAGGGTTCACGTAGGCATCATCAGCACAAGGCGGTTAAAGGAGGAATGCAATCTCCTGATAAGATCCTATAGCATCCGCGCTACTGACATCAATAACCTCCTATACAGATCAAGATACCTTTGGCTGATGCTTGCTTTCAAAGTACACCGCTGAGCCACCATCCAAGCATTCCACTGCCCAAGACGACTACCCATGGGGGAACCCTCCAAAACATTAGGGCGACAAGGGCTATCAGCGCCAAACCGAAGTCTTGAGGTTTCAAAATTGCACTCGTCCAGACTGGGTTATATAAGGCCGCCAAGAGTAGCCCTACTACTCCCGCATTAATTCCTGCAAGGGCCGATTGGGTGCGAAAACTATGTCGTAGTTGCTCCCAGAATGGCAGCACGCCGATTACGAGTAGGAATGAAGGTGCGAAGATAGCGACCAGGCATACCGTAGCTCCGATCCAACCAGAGGGTTGGGCGTTCATGGACGCTCCGAGAAATGCTGCGAAGGTAAAGAGCGGGCCCGGTACGGCCTGTGCTAAGCCATACCCTGCAATGAATGTGTCGTCGGTTACCCATCCGTTGAATACGGTCGCAGACTGAAGTAACGGTAGTACAACATGCCCCCCTCCAAAAACTAATGACCCTGCTCGGAAAAAGGCATTCGTCATGGCTAGTGCTTCAGAGGGCCAAACCTGGATCAATAATGGTAGGCCTACCAATAAGCCAAAGAACACCACCAATGATACCAGACCTACTTTTCGGCTAACTGATATTGGAAGGGGCTCAGCTGTATGCTGTTGAGCGGGCTTGAAAAGCATCAGACCGATGACAGCACTGCAGATAATCACGGCGATCTGCCCCCAGGCATTTGGCCAGATGAGTGCTGCGCAAGCTGCAAACACAGCGATGGTTACCCTGGGCACATCAGTACAAATATTGCGCGCCATTCCCCAGACGGCTTGAGCAACAACAGCGACCGCGACGATCTTAAGTCCGTGCAAAAGACCGCTTGGGAATGCATTTCCCCACGCGGACATCCCTTGCGCAAACAAAACGAGGATTATTGCCGATGGCAGTGTAAACCCAGCCCACGCGGCAACTGCTCCAGAGAAACCAGCACGCGATAGCCCCAAACCTATGCCTACCTGGCTACTGGCAGGCCCTGGCAGAAACTGGCACAGGGCGACCAAATCGATATAACTGCGCTCACTGAGCCATTGGCGCCGAACAACAAACTCTTCGCGGAAGTAACCTAGGTGGGCAATTGGCCCTCCGAAGGAGATGAATCCCAAGCGCAAGAACACCAGAAAAACCGTCCACGGGGTATGGGCTGTAATCATCTTGGTACTACTTTCAGCTGACAAGATTCATGCTCCCAAAAATAGCTGCTGTACTGACCAATTAACACTGTGGCTACGCTCTACAATCCAATATGCCTGTTTTAGGAGGCGCTTACATCGATTTACACACACACCGACGACTTTGGGCAGAGGCAGGGCGATGGTTACCTTAGTCAGCAGGTCAATCCGCAAGAAGCCGTTGAAGTAGCCCGAGGCGTGACTGGACATTCAGTGGATTTAAAAGGCCTGCTTGGGCTGGGCCCGGTGTCCGATCTACATACCCAAATCTGCCTCAAGACGGGAACCCTTCGAATTGGTCGGCAATGTCCCGACGGGCATGATTTTCAGTATCTCGTTAGTGAGATACTCGGCGTGAGCGGAGTAAGTCGCGATTCGCCCTTGCTCAACCGACCTATAAGGCACAGCCGCGTCTGCAGCTGCTGGGTAAATCTCAGAATACTCAGCACATCATCCTAAATAACCCCTAGTTTCATAGACACATCCATGCCACAAAGATGTTGACCTCAATACTTCGCTTTTGACAGGGAGCGAATAAAATTAGAGTGTGAGCCCAGACTCCACAGTGCGCGTCTTCGTGATCGTTACTCATGGATCTTATACCTAAACGATTGGCGGAAAACTCCAAAGTTGGTGTATTGTTATGGGACTAACTACGTAGAGATTAAACATGTCCAAACTTGCTGAATTTCGCCAACTCGAAAAACACCTTGCCGAACAACTCGAGGCTCTCGAAACACTGAAAGGCGATGCTGGCCTCAAAAAGGAAATAGAGTTTGAGTCGAAGCTGCGCGCTCTGCTTGCTGAATACGGTTACAGCCTGTCTAACATCATCAACTTGTTGGATCCTCAGACTGGCCGCAGCACTCCAGTAGTGAAATCCAAAGCTGGCACTCGTAAGCCACGTCAGGTGAAGGTCTACAAAAATCCGTACACTGGCGAGGTTATCGAAACCAAAGGTGGGAATCACAAAGGTCTGAAGGAGTGGAAGGCAGAACACGGCCCAGATACCGTTGAGTCCTGGCTGACCAAGTGATTTTGGTTTGAGTACAAAAGGGCCCTTCGAGGGCCCTTTTTGTATGTTATTTGAGATAGGTGGTTGATCTTCTCGGCGGAGAATTCAAGCATCTCCAGAGGCTCTTGAGTAACTCCTATCTGACGCTGAAATCTGTGCGTTTCTGGCCATAGAAGCTTAGTGTTAGCCAACTCCCCCAGATTACGACCCATCCTGACCACCCCTGCTGAGTATCAAAACAATAACCTGATAAACAAAGACGGTTTTTCCCGTCGTATTTGCGACATCGACTTTAAAAAAAGCCCACCCCTGTTCATGGTTCCGTGCGTGAATGAGTGTTTGTATTACTTAAGCTGAGAGCTTGAGAATATCCCTAGGCACTACCGGAGCCACAAGCGTTTAATCGCACCGACGGGGCGAGTTGGCAAAGAGACCGGCAACACCTTTGCCGACACTAGTCAGTTCGACAGGATCACCCAGCGCATCAATGGTGACCAGAATGGGGTGGCCGATCGGCAGGCGCTGTATGCCCAGCGCTCAAGGTGTTGGCGTGATGGAGGATACGGTGCTGGGTCTGATCATCCTTGCCCTAATGGTGGGCAGCACGTGAACTGCATGGTCGTGGCAGGCCACGCTTACGATGAGCAATTGGTCGCCAAGGAAGCTGCCCACCAAACCAAGTTCACCCTTCTGGCCAATGCCAGCCCCACGCGGGTTCTGGCAGAGCAGGGCAAGCTCCTTACCCTGGAGCAATCGCTGGCAGCCAGTGACCGATCCTATTGCCGAACTCTGACCGATGCAAAAACCAAACAATCACGCCTGGGTGATCGCTTGCTACTGCCGACCTGCGGCTGTAAGTCCAACTCGACGGAGCTACGAATGGTTGTGACGCAGTGCAACCTACCACCGGTGCCGGCGGCATGGCTTATGGTGCCCTTAGAACCCAACTTGTTCCAGCGCATGCCCAACGAATTATCGGAGTCTACGGCGACGGCGATCAGGGACTAATCGCGTTGCAAGCCTGCCAAGGCTACGCGAGAGAAGTAGCTGGTAAGAAGTTAAAAGAGCTGAGGTTTTAGAAATTTTGTTCCCAAAGCTTGCTAGGATAGCTTGGCTAAAATCTCGTTTTACCATAGGAACAGCGGGGATAATGATAATTACACGTTTTATGACGTGAATCTCAAAAGGGGAATCTAATGGTTGGAAAGCCTACGGATGATAGTCCAAACACACCTTCTCAACCCAGTGAAGGCATTCCTGCTCCTACTGGAGCGGCCAATCTTATCGATACTGACTATGTCATTGGTCAAGACAACATCAAGGGAGAGTTTTCGTTCTCACTCGATATCCACGGTAAAGTTTTCATCATTTCAGCAGCCACCATTTTACTATTCGTGATTTTGACGCTGGCATTGCAGAATGAAGTAGAACCCCTTTTTAGCTCCATTCGAAACTGGCTAACCAGCCATCTAGCCTGGCTCTTCATGAGCATTGCGAACGTTTTTGTCTTGCTATGCATTGCACTTATTTTCTCTCCGCTGGGCAAGGTTCGTTTGGGCGGTAGAGATGCCAAACCAGACCATAGTTACGTCGGTTGGTTTTCAATGCTTTTTGCTGCGGGGATGGGCATTGGGTTGATGTTTTATGGGGTAGCCGAACCCATGTCGCATTACGCTGCTTCAATGGGAGGTGTGACAGTCGATGCGAGCGGTTTACGCACGGATTGGGCGCCCCTAGGAGGTGCCGAAGGTGATATGAAGGCATCTGCTGACTTGGCGATGGCGGCTACAATCTTTCACTGGGGACTCCATCCTTGGGCTATATACGCGATTGTGGCGCTGTCTTTAGCGTTGTTTTCTTATAACAAAGGCTTGCCGCTTTCAATACGCTCAATTTTTTATCCACTATTGGGTGAGCGTGTCTGGGGATGGCCGGGACATATCATCGATATACTAGCGGTATTTGCCACGCTATTTGGTTTGGCGACCTCTTTAGGGATTGGCGCAGAACAGGCTGCTGCAGGGATTGAATATCTCTTCGGTATTCAATCGACGAATCTGAGCAAGGTTGTACTGATCGTTGGGATCACCATAATCGCTCTTTGGTCAGTCCTTTCCGGCTTGGACAAGGGCGTCAAAATGCTTTCCCAGATCAATATGGGACTTGCGCTGCTCTTGTTGGTGTTCGTCATCATTGTGGGGCCGACCCTGGCTATTTTCACTGGATTCTTTAAAAATCTGGTGACTTATGTTGAATATTTGCCTGCGCTCTCAAACCCATTTGGACGTACTGATATCGAGTTCACTCAAGGCTGGACTGCCTTCTACTGGGCTTGGTGGATCAGTTGGTCGCCATTTGTAGGCATGTTTATCGCTCGCGTCAGTCGTGGTCGAACTGTCAGAGAGTTTCTGATCTCTGTTCTACTTGTGCCTTCAGTAGTTTCTGTATTATGGATGACTACGTTTGGCGGTACGGCAATTGACCAAGTGACCACTCAAAGCCTTATGGGAGTCAAGGACGCGGTCTTAGAGCTGAAGTTGTTCGCCATGCTGGGAGAGCTCCCCCTCAAGGAGATCAGCTCATTCCTAGGTATTATTCTGGTCATAGTGTTCTTTATTACTTCCTCTGACTCCGGCTCATTGGTGATCGATACCATCACAGCTGGAGGCAAGGTTGACGCGCCTGTTCCTCAACGGGTGTTCTGGGCGGTAATCGAAGGCGTGATTGCGATTGCACTGCTATTGGGGGGCGGTCTGGTGGCACTGCAGGCAATGGCAGTATCCACGGGGTTGCCTTTCGCAATAGTTCTAATGATAGGGTGTATCTCTCTAGTGAAAGGACTAATGTCTGAGCCTCGCTAGTCAGTATGAGCTAGGCTATAGGTAAGATTGACCTCAAGCTTCAAGGTGTAACATATCTATCTGCTTGCACCTTGAAGCTATTAACTTGGTTCAATTCCATAACTCACCGACAGGTGTGAGTGGCGAGTAGTGAGTTGCTATCTGCGCCTGCAACAACTCGGCAGTCGCGAGAGCATCGGTTAATGCATGATGTGCGTGATAAGCCGGCAGGTTTAACCTAGAGCGGCTGTCTGCCAGCCGTATGGACTGTTGCTTGCGTCCAATCAGTCGGCCGAACCAGCTAATTTTTTGCCTATGGAAGTGTGCCTCTAACTGCATCGTATCGATGACTGGAAACTTAAGGCCTTCACCTAAATACCTACGCACTGCCTGATCCAAGAAGGCGCGCTCAATATTCCGGTAATGGACGACAATCACTCTGCCCGCCATGGCTTCAAGCAAAGGATCAAGCACCTGCGCAAACACAGGGGCATCTAAAATTTCGGCATGGGTTATGTGATGAAAGGTCACTGACTTTTCATTCAGTTCGGACGATGGTTTTATCACCCAGTAGAGTGAATTCCCGCAACAAATACGATTCAGCGTGAACGGCATAACACCAATACTCACGATGCTGTGGGACTGTGAGTCAAGGCCGGTAGTCTCTACGTCCATGGCCAGCAGTTGAACGCTCTCAATGGGTGCCAGCGCTGAAACCGCGCCAGCTTGATAGAACTTTCGTAATAGAGGATTAACCGAAATCTTCGCCAATGTCTCGAACTCGGCAGACCAGTCCAGCACTCTATTTTTAGGCTGCTTTTTTAGGTTTTTCATCGCTAAAAGCGGCCCTTTGAAGGATATCGGAATCGCAAGAAATTTTGGCCATTGCTCAACACCTGAAACGCTTCTTTGAGGTTATGTCGTTCACTGCTAGAAAAGCGCTCGGGCTCAATGTAGTTATTGAGTGATGCCCCCTGTTCAAGTGCGTCCGCCTGGTGTCGAATACGCACCATCGACAGGAACTCTAGTGCGTACCGAAGTTGCTTTAATGCTTCTGGAGGAATGACTTTACTTCGGGCTATAGCATCCATGCGATCAAATGAGTTCTGAGCGGTACTGCCACATGCTAGCGCATGAATCCGGATAAGGTCGGTCAGCGGTGCCGTGCCACGCCCTTTAAGGTTGATGATCCTTTTTTGCTGTCCGTCAGTCTCAACGACAAAAGTACGAAAGAATCCTAATGGCGGCGTTCGATTAAGGGCAATACGAGCCATTGCGCTTAGAAATACAGGGTGTGTACTTGCTTTTCGAGCGCACAGGTCTTTAAGCTCTTGTACCAACTCAAGCTTGCCAAAAACCCCATCCAGATCGAAAAAAATACAGCTATTAAGCAACGTAGTTGGATTAGGTTTTTCGATCCACTGATCGAAGTAACTTCGCCATACCTTCAAAGGCTGTCGCCACTGCTCGTTGGTCGCCATGACCCCGCCCTTGCAGTAGCTGTAACCGCACGCGGCCAGTCCATCGCTAACAAACGTTGCCAGGGCTCGGAAGTAAGAGTCGTGTTGGATCGGATCGAAGCTGTCGTCGAGTACTAACGCGTTGTCCTGGTCAGTCACTAACAACTGCTCATCACGCGCCATTGATCCCAAAACCATAAAGCAGTAAGGCACTGGAGACGGGCCTAACTTTTTCTCGGCCAGCTCAAGCAAACGCTGGGTAAAGGCACGGCCAATACCTGAAATCGCGCTTCCGATCATGTGCGCAGTAGCCCCGTCACGCACCATGCGGATATAGGTTCCTCGCAGGTCACGCAAAAGTGATCTCAGGCCTTCAACTGAGGTCTGGTTAGAGATTCTGTTAACCAAGTACAAACTGCTATGCGATTCGTACCTGATGATATCCGACAGGTTTATAAGGCCAATTGGATTACCATCGTGCACAACCGGCAAGTGATGAATATTGCGGCGCAACATCACAAGCATGGCTTCAAACACTGAATCATCGGAGCCAATTACAACCGGATCGACTGTCATAATGTCGCTGGCACGAGTTTCGTCAGCGTTTAGGCCCACTGCAACAAATCGCGTGCGAAGGTCTCTATCTGTGACGATCCCTTCTATTTCAGCCGTCTTTAAACCTGCCGGAGACATGACTAGAACGCAGGATACACTTTGCTCAGTCATGATTTTTGCAGCTCCGCCGACAGAGATATCTGACGTGACCCACACCAAGGGACGTGAGATGAGGGCGCGACATTTGAGCTGAATAAGCTCACTAGCACGCCCCTGAGCTTCAACAGCAGTTTTGAGTCTCGAGTTTCCCTCTGCTTCAACGAAGTCAGCGAAAGCATCATGTTGCGCACAAAGGTCAGCGAAAACGTCGGCAGGGATGTAATAGATCAGGCTATCTTCCAACGCTCGGGCGGGAAAGCGTACCTTGTTGCTACGTAACAGACCTGCCTGACCGAATAGGTCACCTTCGACGAGACGGTCATAGAGCTCACCATTACGCCGATAAATCTCCACCGCACCACTACGAACATAATGCAGATCCTGAATGGTCGCACCGGCTTCAAGAATGTCACTGCCGGCTTTGAAATAACTCACTTCAATTCGCCGAGCGATGGCGTCTACCGACTCCTTTGGCAGGGCATCAAAAGGAGCGAAACGATAGAGGTGGTCGCTAATCTCCTGTAACTCAATCTGCATGAAACCTCGTGATGCTGGAAAAATAAAAGTCGCGAGCGCCATAGTTGGCGAATGGGAATAGTCTTTCTGTATCGGCCACCACATCACATCCGGTGACTCGGATCAAGCTTCGTGGCTGACTTACGTTATGCGTTGTAACCACTTTGAGTAACTGCGTACGGTAATTTTTGCGATACCCAGAGGATCAATATTAATCGCCCCGGGTTTCTGAGGTGTTCAGCAATCACTATTCGCCTAGAGGTGGCCCTCCTGAAATGCGGCAACCAGCCAAAAGCGGACTAATCGAGCCTTGCCTCATCTTGTGTCCTTTTGAGACTTCGATATCTCTAGGAGAGCCGGGGCGGATTCAGGGGCTGAAATCCTATACGGGTCTCGACAGGGTCTTTGATCGCCTTTAAGGGGAGCTCAGAATCTCAGGTGACACCTTTGAAATCCATGTCTTTTACCAGCACTTATATGCAGGAGATGCAAAATGAGCATTGATTGGATCAACTTCACGCCTTGGACTTCATTAGCTGGAGGCGCCTTGATAGGGCTGGCTGCTAGCTTGTTTGTTCTCGCGAATGGACGCATCGCCGGCATCAGTGGACTGCTTGGAAGCGTGCTGCGATTCGATAGTGAGGGTTGGAGTGAGAAGGTGTTATTTCTTCTTGGTCTACTGATTTCTCCGTTGTTGTGGGGAGCGTTTACCGTAATGCCAGAGATCGAGATTAAGGCAGGGTGGCCGACGCTGATCATTGCGGGCTTGCTTGTCGGAGTGGGTACTCGTTACGGATCTGGTTGTACAAGCGGCCATGGCGTTTGCGGGATCTCTCGACTCTCAGCACGATCCATCACGGCAACGATGTGCTTTATGTTTGCTGGCTTTGCAACGGTGTACGTCACCCGTCATGTGGTGGGAGCATGAAAATGATCAAGTTGACCGCCTTTTTTGCAGGACTGATCTTCGGCCTTGGTCTTCTCCTGGCAGGCATGGCGAATCCCGCCAAAGTATTAGCTTTTCTTGATTTGGCCGGGGCCTGGGATCCATCACTCGCACTGGTGATGGGTGGGGCCATCGCGGTGGCGATTATTCCCTTGAATTGGGCGCGCAAAAACAAACAATCCTTGTTGGGTGCCCCGATGCAGTTTCAAATGAAAAGGGAGTTGGATTCCCGCTTGATTGGCGGCAGCCTGTTGTTCGGTATAGGTTGGGGTCTTGCGGGGATATGCCCTGGGCCAGCGTTAACAATTCTGCTTACAGGGCACGGCCAAATCATCATATTCGTATTGGCCATGTTGGCCGGAATGTACTTGTTTAACCTATTAGAACGTAGCGCACGACCCGATTAGGCTGAAACCGTGGAGACGAGTACAGCACAGTCAGACTCTCAAACCTGCTGACCAGATCGATAACACGTATTTCCGGCCAATGAATATTTGATGTCCGGGCTGAACGATTCACAAGTCTTCATTTTCGCTGAGCGATTCTTGCTGGCCTGGAACCGAATAAAACTTTCGCTGATGGCGTTTAGATTTTGATTGAACGATCCGGACTATGCTGCAAATTCCAATACCCAACTCGACCCTCGCGCAGAATCTGACAGCCAAAGCTGACCGATTGAAAAACCAAACAAGCACGCCTTCGTGACCGCTTTGCTGCTGATCTGCGGCTGTCAGCCCCACTCGATGTCACCGCCACAACTGCGGCGTGGTTTATTACGCCCATAGAGCCCAACTTGACCGAGCTCATGCTAGACGAATCGTCGGCGACCATGGGCTGATCGCCCTGAAAACCTACCCAGGAAGTATCGGCAAGTAAAAAAAGGAGTGATCGAATCAACATGTTTTGGAGGTGCTGTCTTTAGATTTTGAACCAGTTAGTTGATCAAACCAAACAAAGCGCTATAAGGAGCTTGCCCCTTTAGTCTCAGTCTGTAGTTCGGGTTTTTGTACTATGATTACTCTAGGCGAAAGGGTGGAGGTTGCGGTAAGTCTATTGTGCTGCTCTGTTTTTAAGGTCTAGTCAGCTACTTTGATTAGCTGATGTTCAGGAGTCTAAGTATGTTGAATTATGTCACTAATCTGAATAGTTATCTTAATGGCTATTGGTCAGTAATGGAGGTTCAGATTGTACCAGCATCGTGCTACCAAAACGAAAGCGGGCTTAGCAGCCATCGCGTTTCTATTGATCACGCTCGTGCCTATGTGGGGCACGCTCCATGCTTGGCTTGATCAAGAGAACGTTTTGGTAGAAAAAGCTGCGGGTAGTGATGCTATGAATCTTGCCGTTGCATTCGATGTGCACGTTCAAAGCGTGGTTCGTTTTGTAGATACTTTAACTCAAGATTTGCGTGAGCATGCTGTTAAAGATCGAAATGATTTTGGGCGCATAGTTAAAGAGGAGCTTGTACTTTATGGGAATATGGTTGCTCAAGTTGCGCTGATTTCTCCGGAGGGGATGCTAGTTTATTCGTCGCTAGCCCCAGCCTTTGGCGCGGTAGATCTGAGTGGTCGCGATCATTTTCGCGCCCATCGTGATAATCCTTCAAAAGATAAGTTATTTATTAGTAAGCCCGTGTTTGGTAGGGTTTCTGGTATTTGGTCTATACAGTTCACTCGGCCAGTAATTGAAGGTGATAAGTTCTTAGGGGTCGTGGTAGTGTCAATCCCTATGTCTTTCTTTTCGGATTTTTATAAAAAAATTAATGTTGGGGCTAATGGTTTGATTGCTCTTGTAGGTATGGATCGTGTTCCTCGTGCAGTGGCATCAAAGGATAGTGGCGCTATTAATTTTGGCGAGTTATTGCTTTTGAAAAGTGCGCCATATTTTGTTAAGGAAGCGTTGCCTGAAGGGCTGTATAGAGGAGTTAGTGCATTCGATGGGTCTGAGAGCTTGACCGCATACCGTCGTTTAGAAGACGCCGGCTTGGTTGTTCTTGTTCAGCTTTCACCTGAAGATTATTTGATGTCATCTGGTAAGCGTCATAGAGTGCTAATTTTTTGTGCAAGTGCTGTCACGATATTGCTACTGTCTTTTGCTTTGTTGATATATGCCACCGTGTGGCAGCATTTGAAGGATGCAAAAGCCCTCAAGCAGGCTCACAAAACTCTTCGGGAACTTGTAAATGTTGATATTTTAACTGGCGCACTGAGCAGGAGCCATTTTTTAGAAGTCCTTGAGAAGGAGTTCAGGGATTCAGAATCCTGCGGTACGAAGTTAAGCTTGATATTGATTGATATTGATTATTTCAAGCAAGTAAATGATACGTATGGGCATCCGATTGGAGATATTGTTCTGAAACAGGTCGTTGCTGTGTGTTGCGCCGAACTTCGAGCACATGATAGTTTTGGTCGGCTAGGGGGGGAGGAGTTTGGTGTGATCCTCCCATGTACGGATGGGGCAAGCGCCCTCGGTATTGCAGAGAAGTTACGGCTGGCGATTGAAAGCTCAAAGATTTCAACAAGTAAAGGTCTAGTTCGGGTGACTGTTAGCATGGGTGTAGCATTCGCGCTGCCCTCGGGAGATACCCCGAGTAAGTTAGTTGTTAGAGCGGATGATGCGCTTTACTGTGCAAAACAAGCTGGTCGTAATAGGGTCTGTTCTGCTCGTGGTAATGATGACGCTTCGCAAGTTACGACAATGTCGACAAATGACTCTTAGTGTTTGGCGGCAAGTTTAAGCGGGCTGAATAAAGTAAGCGTGGCTTTTATTTTTCAAGGTAAGTCACAGCCTGCGCGAAGCGGCTATTTATTGGAGCTGTTTTACACCCTGGTCGTGTTGACGCGATGGAGGACTCATAGAGTTTGGTGGCAGCTTGTTCGTTGTTGCCAATGGGTCGCATTCCGAGCGCAGACGGATTACTAGGTGCAAAATACCCTATGGAAATACTCATTAAGCTTTTCATATTAGCTGCCGATACCCTTGACACAGGGCAAGGGATCTATCTAAATGAGAAACAATCAACCGGTCACGCAGCGCGAGATTGCCTTGGGAGCGCAACAAAAACTTATTTCTACAACTGATGCACGAGGTGTCATTACGTATTGCAATGATGCTTTTGTCGAGATCAGCGGTTTCAATAAGTCAGATCTAATAGGCGCGCCCCAAAATATCGTCCGACATCCCGATGTCCCCTCTGCCATATTTGCTCATATGTGGGGCGCTCTCAAACAGGGCCAGCCTTGGATGGGTATCGTAAAGAACCGAACTAGCAGTGGCGACCATTACTGGGTGAATGCTTATGTCACTCCGATTTTCGAGGGCAGCCAGGTAATTGGTTATGAATCGGTCAGAATTAAGCCTACGACCGATCAAATTCGACGCGCAGAGAACCTTTACAATCGCCTAAACCTAGGCAAGTCGGCTATTCCCTGCAGTGACAAATGGCAACCTGTCCTCATGGACTGGCTACCACTTTTGGCTATGGGGCTAGTGGGCTCCTTAGGGGGAGTATTTTTCAGTGCTTCTCTGGCATTAACCTTGGCGGTATTAATATCTGCTCTCTTCGGGCTGATTGTTTCGCGTCAGAAAAATCAAGGGGCGCTGCATCTGTTGAAAATGGCTGACCCCACTACCTCGGATCAGTTAATTGCACAGATGTATAGCGATGAGCGCGGCCCACAGGCGCGGCTTGAAACCGCATTTGTGAGCCAGACATCGAGGCTCAAGACTTGCCTTACTCGTTTGCAAGACACCGCAGAGCAGCTCACTGGTCTGGCTGAAAGATCGGATAACCTTGCCTCAGATAGCTCGCGCGGACTTGAACGTCAGCGAGTCGAGACTGAGCAAGTGTCAGCTGCAGTTAGTCAGATGGCTGCGACCACGCAGGAGGTCGCAACCCACGTTCAGAGAACCGCTAGCGCTACTCAAGAAGCCAATGAGCTAACAGGACGGGGCCGTGATGTAGCTCGAGATACCCGAGAGGCCATCCAACGCCTCTCGATCGTTGTCGGAGAGACTGGCCAAGCGGTTGCACAGTTAGCTAAAGACAGCAATGAAATCGGAACGGTTGTCGATGTCATTAAAGGTATTGCCGATCAAACCAACTTGCTTGCTTTGAATGCCGCGATCGAAGCTGCACGTGCTGGAGATATGGGCCGAGGCTTCGCTGTGGTTGCAGACGAGGTGCGTCAGTTGGCGCAACGCACCACTCAGTCAACTATTCAAATTCATAGCCTGATCTCCAAGCTGCAAACCTCGTCAATTTGTGCTGTTAAAACCATGGAGAATGGACATCGCCAAGCTGAAGAAGGAGTCGCCTGGGTACTAGAAGCTGACAAGGCATTGGTTGGAATTAGTGAAGCGGTAGCTCACATTACTGATATGACCACCCAGATCGCCGCAGCGACTGAAGAGCAAACTGCCGTTGCAGAGGAGATTAGTCGCAACATTACGACCATCGCAAATCTTGCAGATCAAACATCTGAACAAGCAAGAAGCTCGGCAGAGCTCAGCAAAGAATTAACTCAAACAGCGACGACCCAGTACTCATTGGTCGAACGATTCAACCGGTAACAAACGAACCTTCTCTACAAAAGCCCGCTCTGTGCGGGCTCTCAATTGCGCTCTTAGCTTGGCTCTGATCTCAAGGTTTTGCGAGAGCAAATCCAAGGTTTAGAGGGGCTTGTTGATAGCGGTGCCAATCAGCTAACCCTCTCCCATGCTGAGCGCAAAGTGTCCCGGTTTCTGTCAGAAGCCTTCGCCCAGTTACCGATGTGACTCGTGCTTACACGTGGTAAATACCGCGAGCTGACTGGCAGGTTACAGCGCAAGGAAGCATGCAAGTGACCGATAACTGTCTTTGGCCAGCGACAGCTCTGGGTCGAGGCTGACTGCCGGTGGGCAACCGCTATACTGAATCGCCCCGGATTCTCTAGACACCTTGCAAGCTCATTGCGTAACGCTTTTCAAACTCTACCGGTGACAGCTGATTGTTGAAATCATGGCGGCGTTTTACGTTGTAGAACATCTCGATGTAATCGAACACATCACTACGAGCATCTTCCCGCACGGTATATATTTTTCGTTTGACCCGCTCCCGTTTCAGAAGTTGGAAAAAGCTCTCGGCCACGGCGTTATCATGGCAGTTGCCTCGGCGACTCATACTGGCAACCAGATTGTTCGCTTTCAAAAAGCTGCGCCAATCGGAGCTGCTGTACTGGCTGCCTTGGTCGGAATGAACCATCACCTCTTGCTTCGGTTTACGCCTCCAAACCGCCATCAATAACGCATCAATGGCCAAATCACTGGTCATTTGCGACTTCATTGACCAGCCAACGACCTGACGAGAAAACAGATCTAGCACCACCGCCAAATACAACCAGCCTTCATACGTACGAATGTAGGTGATGTCGGTGACCCAAACCTTGTTGGGTTCCACGACATCGAACTGGCGCTTCAGCAAATTGGGTGAGGCGACCGCTGGCTTACCGCCGTACTTTCCGGGGCGGCGTCTATAACCTGTCTGAGAACGGAGACCTTCAATACGCATCAGCCTCGCCACACGATGACGACCACAATCCTCACCGTCCTCGCGCAGATCGTCATGGATTTTACGATAGCCATAAACGCCTCCGCTCTCCAACCATGAATGCTTGATCAAACCCTGCAGTCGCTGGTCGTCTTTAGCGCGTGCAGATTGCGGCTCAGACAACCAGGCGTAATAACCGCTGGGATGGACTTTCAGCGTCAGGCATAGCCGTCGAATGGAATAGTCGCCGACTCGCTGCTTGATAAAGGCGTACTTCAACCGCACTCCTTGGCAAAGTACGCGGCGGCCTTTTATAATATGTCTCGCTCTTCAGTGACGCGCTTGAGTTCCGCTCGCAGACGACTCAGTTCAGCGTGCTGATCGTCTCCTGCTGCCGTTCGTCTTGAGGTTTGCTGTAGCGCTTTATGCTGACATAGAGGCTATGCGTCGACACGCCGAGACGCGCCGCTACATCAGCGACAGGCAGCTTCTTTTCGGTCACTTGATTGACTGCTTGGATTTTGAATTCCTCGGGGTAACGCGGGTTGCTCATGGCACCTCCTAATTGGCCTCAGTTTAAGGCAAAGAGGTGTCCACGAAACCCGGGGCGATTCAGTCGCAGTGGATTAAGGAGCGTCGATACGCGAGGCCGCATGCAATTCTGGAAGGTTTTTAAACTGCGCAGGGCTTGGGATAAAGTTCGTTGGCGTTAAGCAGACCTGGGAGTAGGGGCGATGGCGTCCAAAAACTCAGGCTACCATCGCCCTTACAATCGTGACTGGATAGATGCTTGCCAAGCACTCGCAGCATTAGACTGATTCCCATTTCAAAGCTTTTTAAGACACGGCGATCAGTGGTGGGGCCGCTTCTTCTGCCACTGCTAACGCAACATCAGCATCGAGTTCCAGCTTTGCCCGCTCCAGCAGTTCAACTGGTAGCTCTTTCTGCACGGACACGCCCAACTCCTTGAATTCAGACGCTTGCTTTATCAAGTTCCCTCTTCCTGTGTAAAGCTGTCCCAACGCCTTTTCGTAAGTATCCTTAGCTTTATCAAGCTGGTTGCCTACAGCCAGCATGCTCGTCAGGAAACCATGAAGCTTCTGGTAGAAGCGCTGGGCTCTACTGGCTAGTTCTGCGGTGTGTTTGTTGCGATCTTCAAAACTCCACAGCTGCTTAACGATTTTCAGGCTGGTCAACAATGTAGTCGGAGTAGCTACCAGTACATTTCGCTCAATGGCCCGCTGGAAAAGCGATTCATCATGGCGTAGCGCTTCAACGTACGCGGACTCAATCGGGATAAACATGATCACCACCTCCGGCGAATTCAGTCCTGCGAGGCGGTAATAATTCCGGTCGGCTAGCTCATTGATGCGGTCACTCACGGCTGCGGTGTGGGCCGCCAAAGCTTGGGCCCTTATTAGGTCATCCTGGGCATTGATAAAATCGGTGTAAGCGACCAACGATGTCTTGGCATCGATGATCATGTGCTTGTTCTGTGGCAGATAAACGATGGCGTCCGGACGCTGACGGCCGTCTTCCGTGTTGAAGCTCACCTCGCGTTTGTAGTCAGTGCCTAAGCGCAAGCCGGAGTTGTCGAGAACGTTCTCCAACATCAACTCACCCCAGTTGCCTTGGACTTTCTTCTGGCCACGCAGGGCCGTAGTTAGCTTTTCCGCCTGGTCGGTGATGTCTTTGTTCAGAATCTGGAGGTTCTTCAACTCGGTACGCAGTTCAACCCTTTGTTCGGCGTCCTTGGTATGGATGTCCTCGATGCGCGAGCGAAAACCTTTCATCTCGGTCTGTAGTGGGGCAATTAGATTGTTTATGCTTTCTTGGTTGAGCTCCTTGAAAGCCTTCCCCTTGCGCTCCAGCACATCGTTGGCCAAGCGTTCGAACTCTTTGGTAAGGCTTTCCCGGTTTTCGTTCAACTGTTTGAATTGCGCGTCGAAACTCAATTGTTTTTCCTGCAACGAAGTATTGAGTTGTACGTGAGCGTTTTCCAAAGCAGCGTAGTTTTCCTGCGCAATTTTGAGATCGGCTTTTGTGGTTTCCCACCACCCTTTATAGGTGCTCAGCTCATTTTGCTTCTCTAATAATTGGGTCTGAGCCTGCGCGTGCAATTCGCGCGTCTCTCCGAGCTGGGTTGCAGTCTGTTTGATCTGGGTTTCGAGCGTTGATAGCTGAGTTTCCAATTTCGCGCGCTGTTGATCGCGCTCAGCCAATCGTTCAGTGAATGTGGCGGCGTTACTGGTTATCTGCTCTTGTAGTTTTGCAGCGGTTTCCTGCGCCTTCGAGTTGCTCTCACGAGCTACCTGTTCTGATTGTCGGGCGCGTTTGAGTTCGGTTTTATGGTCAATGATTTCCGCATCGAGCTTGGCTAATTGGTCTTTGTTGTTGTCCCGATCCGTTTCCATACGTCCATAGGCGATATCTAGGGCGGCTTTTTGCTCC